>NZ_JAIUHA010000010.1:0-334970 GCF_020164885.1 Mesorhizobium sp. CO1-1-7
GCTGCGGCGGACGCATAGGGGGAGAACTGTTACCTATGTATCCGGTTCATTCTGTAACCCATCTATCGGCTGGACACCGGCAGGCGGATGAGGGGCAGCGCCGACATCACCAATCGCACGCGATTGCCCACTTAGACCATCCGGCTCAGCGCCTCGAGGAACGCAACGATCTCGATATCCAGCGCATCGTCGACCGGCTCCGGCTGCGACGACATCTTGGCGATCACCACTTCGGTGCTGGGATCGACATAAAGCCACTGGCCATGGATGCCGATGCCGCAATACGCGCCATTTTCGAAGCCGGTCTGATACCATTTGTTGCGGTAGCGGCCTTTCGGGAACAGCGGCAGCATGGCACCGCGCCGCCAAGCTTCCGAACTGCCGCCGGTGCTGGTGGTGTCGCGCACCCAGGCCTCGGGCACGATGCGGCGGCCATTGGCGGTGCCGCCCTGCCGCATCATCTCGCCGATGCGCGCCAGGTCACGCGGCGTCACCGAAATGCCGCCGGCGGTGCGTGCCGTGCCTTCCATGTCGACGCCGACAGAGGCCTCGCTGAGGGCGCCAAGCGGCAGCCACAGTTTCTCGCGCATGAGGTCGGTGAAGCGCTGGCTCGAGGCGCGCTCGAGCAGCAGGCCGAGCAGGTCGGAATTGGGCGAGCGGTAGCGGAAGGTCTGGCCATGCGGCTCGGCAAGCCGCTGCAGGGTCAGGATGAATTCACGCAGGCTTTCGGTGCCGCCGCCCGGATTCCACAGCGTCGCGCGGCGATAGCGGGCGAAGGCGCTTTCCGGATCGAGATAGGCCTCCTCGAAGTCGAGGCTGACGCTCATGTCGAGCACATGCCGAACACTTGCATCGCCATAGGCCGAGCCGGCTGCTTCGGGGATATAGTCCGTCACCGGCGCTTCCGGATCGAACACCCCCTCGCCTTCCAGTATGCCGGCGATGATCGCGGTCACCGATTTGCTGATCGAGAAGATGATGTGGCGCGCGCCAAACTCCATATGCGGCGCGAACCAGTCGCCAATGATCTTGCCGCCCTTCATCACCGTCAGGGCGTCGGTGCTGGAGCGCAGGAGGAATTCAGCCACCGTCTCCGGTGCATTCGCGACCGTGACCTTTTCCCCGAGCAAGCCGTCCATGTCTCGCCGAGGGGCTTCTGCGGCGCCGGGCGCTGCCGCCACACGGGCGGTCGGCACCAGTTCGCCGAGATTCTGGAACGACCACCGATTGAACGGGCTCACGCGCCAGTTGCCGAGCAACACCTCGTTGCGGCGGAATCCGTATCGAGTCTCGAACGCGGTCTTGCCGGTCATGGCGTTTCCTCCCAGTCCATTGGTCATGAAGCTCAGGCAAGCGCCGCGGCGATGGCGTGCACGGCCTTCAGCGTTGCCCTGGAATAGGCCATGTTGCTGAAATCTGGCCAGGTCGACAGCTTCACCACGACCATTCCTGTGTTCCAGTCGATGTGGATCAACTGTCCGAACACGCCACGGCACATCAGTGCCCGCGAGCTGGGATTCTCGATCCAGAACTGATTGTGGTAACTGCCTTCCGGCAGGCTTTCACTGAAGCCCGGCACGTGCTTGCCGTTTCGTGTCGCCTCGACCCACCCAGCCGGCACCACTCCGCCGCCATTGTCGAGGATCAGCTGGCCAAAGCGGCCATAGTCGCGCAACGTCGCGTTGAAGCCACCATCGGCGATCGCATAACCAGCGCTGTCGACGGTGAAGCAGGCGCTCTCCTCGGCGCCAAGTTTTTGCCAAAGTTCTTCGGAAACCAGTTGCGCCAGCCGCTTGCCGGTCACCCGTTCCATGATGAAGGCGAGCACGTCCGTCTCGATCGAGCGATATTCGAACGTGGCTCCATGCGGGCGAACCGTGTCCTTCAAGCCCAGGATCAGTTCGAACATGTGCGATGGCCAGCGGAAATCCGGATCGCTGCCCGGTGGCACCGGCTTCCAGCCGGTGGCGACATCGACCTGGCCGATGTCGGAATAGCGGTCGGTGTATTCCTCCGAAAACCGCACGCCGGTGGTCATATCAAGCACATGCTGGACGCTGGCGCCGGCCCACCCGGTCGCGCTCAGTTCCGGCAGGTAGTCCGTCACTGGCTTCGCCGGATCGATCAGGCCGCGCCCGGCCAATATGCCGAACACCGAGCCGGTGACCGACTTGGCCATCGACTGCGACAGGTGCAGCGTGCGCTCGTCCATGCCGTTGAAATAGCGCTCATAGGCTATCCTGCCGTCCTTGAGCACCAGGAAGCCGTCCGTATAGGTCTCGTCGAGCAGACCGGCGAGTGTCGAAGGCCTGCCCTCGCTGTCCTCGACCGCCAGCCCGTCGAGATCGACCTCGGCGCGTTCGAGACGGTGGCGATGGCCAGCGCCGCGCCAGACTTCCACGGTCGGCAGAATTTCCCGTATGTGCTGGAAAGCCCAGCGGTTCCAGGGCGGCCTGTCCCAGTCGAGCCTCGGCGGCAGCATGGCGGGCGGCGAGCCTTGCATGATAGGCGGCCGCGGATTGGAATTGCGGTAAGATGTCATGGAACCCTCCCCGTAAGCGCAAAGAAGGGAGGCCGAAGCCTCCCTCCCGCTGGACTTTAGACCGAACTTATTTGCGCAAATTGGTCCAGATCTTGTTGTAAATCTCCACCACATCTGGCGGACAGGGCGGAACGAATTCCGCTACCGGCGCGCCTGCCGGCGGATTGAGTTCCGGCGAATTGGCGAAATCCGGCTGCAGGAACTTGTGGCTGCCCGCAATGCCGTTGTCGTAACCGGCGAATTCCGAGATCAGCGCAGCGTTTTCCGGAGCCATGATAAAGTCCTGGAACAGCTTGGCATTGTCGAGGTTCTTGGCGCCCTTCAGCACCGCGACATTGTCCATCCAGCCCTCGATGCCCTCCTTGGGATAGGCGTATTTGATGGCCGGGATTTTCTGCCGCGAGCGATAGGTCGCGCCATTCCACTGCTCCGTCACGATCACATCGCCGGAAGTGATCTTGGTGATGGTGTCGTAGCTGAAGGTCTTCCATGACGGCTTGGCGGCCATCAGGATGTCGTTGACCTTCTTCAGATTGGCCTTGTCGGCACCGCAGCGCGGCGCGCCGGCATAACGCTCGGCCGCATGCATGACGGTGTTGACATCGTCGAGCATATTGATCTGGCCCTTCAGCTCCGCCGGCGGGTCGAAGAGGATGGCCAGCGTGTCGATGTTGCCCTTGAACTTGTCTGTGTTGACCGCGAATGCCGTGGTGCCAAACTGCCACGGCGCGGTGTAGTGACGGCCGCTGTCCCAATAGACGTCGACGAAACGCGGATCGATGTTCTTGCCGTTCGGCATCGCGTTGGGCTCTGTCTTTTCGAGCAGCCCTTCGTCGACCATAATCTTCACCGTGTAGTCGGACGGCACGACGATGTCGTAACCGGAATTGCCGGCGCGCACCTTCGACAGCATGGTTTCGTTGGAATCATAATCGTCCAGCGTAACCTTGACGTTGTACTGTTTCTCGAACTTTTCGACCAGCTTGGGATTGGTATAGTCACCCCAATTGTAGATGTGCAGCTCGCCATCGGCGAGTGCCGGCACTGCCCACATAAGCACGGCCGTCGAAACGGCCGCCATCAACTTTCTAGACATTTTTGTTCTCCTTGCCTTCCCATTGTTTGTCGTGGAGCTTTTGGTCACTTGGCGCGTCTGCGCGCGATCAGGAATGATACCGAGACGAAGAGGATCGAGACCAACAGCAGGATGGTGGAGATGGCATTGATCTCCGGCGTCATCGGCCGCCTGATCTGGTTCCAGATGTAGAGAGGTAAGGTCGTCTGGCCGGGGCCGGCGACGAGCTGCGTGATGGTGAAATCGTCGAAGGAGACGATAAAGGCGAGCGCCGCACCCGACATTATACCGGGAACAAGCAAGGGAAGTGTTATGCGCCGGAACGCATGCCAGGGCGTGGCGTAGAGATCGGCCGCGGCGGATTCGAGCGTCAGGTCCATGTCCTCGAGACGTGCCCGGATCGGCATGTAGGCGAAGGGGATGCAGAACACGGTATGGGCGAGGATCAGATTGCCGATGCCGAAATTCAGACCGAAGGCCCCGGCGATCAGGGCGAAGAAGGACAATGTCGCCACCGCGGTTATGATCTCGGGAACCATCAGCGGCAGGTTTATGACCATGAAGGCGGCCGGAAGGCCACGCCACGGCTTCACCCGGGTCATGCCGATCGCCGCCAGCGTGGCGCAGATCGTCGAAACGATCGTCGCGCTCACCGAGATGATCAGCGTGTTCTCGGCGGCGTTGTGAAATTCCTCATTGAGCAGTGCGGTGCCGTACCAAGTCAGGCCGACGCCCTCCCAATGGGTGACAAGCGAACCCGTGTTGAACGAAAAGATCATCAGGATCAGGATCGGCACGTAAAGCACGGCAACGCATATGATGGCGATCGTGCGGAACCCCGGCTGATCCTTGATTTCTACGTTGCGGGGATCAGCCATGCTGCACCTTCCCCGACGTGTTGCGAACGTAGAAGTACAGCGCCACGAGCACCGCGGCCATTAGGATAAGCGCTTGCGCGCAGCCGAGCGGCCAGTTGCGTCCCGAGCCGAATTGCTGGGCGATGAGATCCCCTATCATCAGATGGATGCCGCCACCAAGGATCAGCGGCGTGACGTAGGCGCCGAGTGCCGGGATGAAGACGAGCAGGCAGCCGGCGATGATGCCGGGCAACGACAGCGGGATGATCACGCGCCACAACACTTTGCGACGGGTAGCGTAAAGGTCATAGCCGGCCTCAACCAGCCGGAAATCCAATTTTTCCAGGCTTGAATAAAGCGGTAGGATCATGAACGGCAGAAAGGAATAGAGCAGGCCGAGTTGGATAGCGAAATTAGTATAGAGCATCGTGATCGGCTTATCGATCACACCCAACGCCATCAGCGCATTGTTGACCAGTCCTTCGTCGCGGATGATGAACATGATCGCCAGCGTACGCACCAAAAGGTTCGACCAGAACGGAATAGTGATCAAAAGCACCCACCAGTTGCGCTGCGCCGGCGGCCGCGTCGCCATGAAGTAGGCGGTTGGAAAGCCAAGCAGCAGGCAGATGACCGTCGTCACCACGGCGAACAGGAACGAGCGCAGGTAGATGATCAGGAAGTCCGGCGTGAACTGCAGCGTGTCATCGAAAATATCGCGCTGGAACAGGAAGTTCAGATAGGCGTCGGTCGAGAACTGCCATTGCACGCCGCCATAGGGCGCGGCCTGGAGAAACGAATAAACGCATATGATGATGAGCGGCAGCACGCCGAAAATGCCGATGATGATCAGCGCCGGCACGGAGAGCAGCCGGTTGCGCCGTGCCGAGGCCTTGGCGGCACCTGCTTCGAACAAGGCGGCTTTTGAGAGTGCGGTTGCCATCAGTCCCTCAACACCTGTGCGGCGTCGTTGCCAATAGCAATGCCGACCTTGTCGCCCTGCTCAAAACCGCAGCCTGCGCTGCGGGTGTTCTGCTGGCGGACCGTGAAGGCCTCGCCACTGTCGAGGCGGACCTGAATGTGCGTATCAGTGCCGAAATAGACGATGTTTTCGACCGTTCCGGAAAGATCACCCTTGGTCGTTGTCAGCTTGGCATGTTCGGGCCGCACCACCACGGTGGCGTTGTCCTTGGGCTGGAAGCCTTCCGCCACCGTGGCATTTATCATCGCCCCGGATTTGAGCGTCGCGCGGGCCTTTCCATCGCTGACGCCGGCAATGGCGGCGGTCAAGAAGTTGGTCTCGCCGATGAAGTCGGCAACGAAGCGTTCGGCCGGCTTGTCGTAGATGTCCCAAGGCGAACCCACTTGCAGGATCTTGCCCGACGACATCACGGCGATACGGTCCGACATGGTCAGCGCTTCCTCCTGGTCGTGGGTGACGAAGATGAAGGTGATCCCGGTCTCGTGCTGCAGCCGCTTCAGCTCGATCTGCATCTCCTTGCGCAGCTTGTAGTCGAGCGCGGAGAGCGGCTCGTCGAGCAGCAGCACCTTCGGCTGCGGTGCGAGCGCACGGGCCAGTGCCACACGCTGCTGCTGGCCGCCAGAGATCTGGCTGGTGCGGCGGGAAGCCAGCGCCTCCATCTTGACCAGCTTCAGCATCTGGGCGACGCGCGCCTTGATCTGATCCTTTGGCTTGCCCAGCATTTCCAGGCCGAAGCCGATGTTCTCGGCCACCGTCATGTGCGGGAACAGCGCATAGGACTGGAAGACGGTGTTGACCGGGCGCTTGAACGGCGGCAAGGGCGCGATGTCCTGGCCATAGAGCAGGATTTCGCCGGCTGTTGGAAAATCGAATCCGGCGATCAGCCGCAAAAGAGTGGTCTTGCCGCAGCCGGACGGCCCAAGCAGCGTGAAAAACTCGTTCTCGCGAATGGAGACCGAGACCTTGTCGAGGGCAGCGACCTGCCCCTCACCCGATCCGAAAATTTTGCTGACGTTTACTACTTCAATCGCATTCCGATCCGGTTTGTCCGGCACGATTACGCCTCACTGTTGACCCCGCTCTTGCTGGCGGAGCTGTTCCCCTGTTGGATGTGACCACACGCCCGGTATGTTGGCAAGCCCGGCATTGACTCACAGTTCAGTGTACTCTTGGGGTAGCAAGCCCCATGCCACAGTCAGGCTTGGTAGGTGATTTTGCCGCCACAGATGGTCGTCACCGGCCGCACCGTATGCAACGCTTCCGGGGCAGTCCTCTCGATATCGGCCGACAAAACGACCAGATCCGCCAGATAACCCGGCTTCAGCACGCCTTTGCGGTGTTCCATGAATTCGCTGTAGGCGCCCTCGACCGTATAGCCGGCAAGCGCTTCATGCAGCGAGAAACTCTGGTCCGCCAAGCCCTCTGCCCAAGGCTTTCGCATCACCGCCGCTTGGATGCCCAGGATCGGATCAACCGGCGAGACCGGCCAGTCGGAAGCGAACACGACGCGGGCGCCAGCATCCTTCAGCGTGCGCCAGGCATAGCTCAGCGGCCACCTTTCGCGACCGATGCGCGAAATCGTCGGCTCCAGCGGAAAGTTCATGGCGCCGGGCGGATGCGGCGGTTGCATCGAAGCGATGACGCCAAGTTCGGCGAACCGCGGTACATCCGTCGGGGTGATGACTTCGATATGCTCGACGCGGTGACGGCTGTCCCGCTTGCCGTTGTTCTCCCGCGCCGCCTGATAGCCGTCCAGCACCGCGCGGACTGCGCCGTCACCGATCGAATGAACGGCGATCTGCAGGCCTCTGCGGTCGGCCTCCACTGCCACCTCGGCGAAGTGCTCGGGCGTGAACAATGGCTCGCCGCGCCAGCCGGGACGGTCGGCGTAGTCGTCGACCATCACGGCAGTCCAAGAATCGAGCACACCGTCGTAAAACACCTTGACCATGCCCGAGGAGAGCCATTCGGAGTTATAGGTCGCGGCCATACCCGACGCTTTTTCAAGCATGCCCAGTGTCATGAAGTTCTTGAAATGGAACGGGATTTTTGTACGGCATATAAGCCGCCCTTCCGCCTCCAGGCCGGCAAGCAATTCAAGCTGGTAGAGGTTGCCATCCATGTTCTGGATCGACGTGATGCCATGCCTGGCGCACCATTCGAGACCGCGATGCATCAGATCGCGGTCGGCAGCCAATTCCTCGGCCGAAGGATAAGGCTCCGGCTCCATGCCAGTCAGGCCAAGCCGCGTGCGGTTCTGGCCAAAGAATTCCAGAATCGGACCAAATGCCTCACCTTCGCGCAATTCGCCCGAGGCCAGTCCGTCGGCGCCCATGACGATTTCGTTGCCCGGCCCCAATTGGCGGCCATGCAGAAGCCCTGCCTGCTCCATCGCCTTGGTGTTCGCCCACATCGTGTGATGGTCGGAAGCCGACATGGCGAAGGGGCGGTCGGGAATGATGCGGTCGAGATGATGCCGCGTAACCGGCTCGGGAAGGACCGCATAGTCGACGCCGGCGCCGATCAGAAGCTTGGCATTGGGCCGCGCCGCGGCAAAGAGCTGGATAGCATCGCGCAAGGCATCGAAGCCATGCACGCCAGCTAGGTGCAGATTGTCGAGTTCAGCCGCGCCGCCGAACAGATGCATATGGGCCTCGATGAAACCCGGGATCACCGAACCGCCCTCGGCGTCGATGACCTTTGTACCCGTTCCCCTGAACTCTTCGATTGCAGCACGGCTGCCAATGGCGATGATGGCGCCGTCCTTGACGGCAACGGCCTCGGCGGCGGGATTGTCACCGTCCATGGTCAGCACACGACCGTTGATGACAATCAGATCCGCATTGTGACCCGCACCCGTAACAGACATCGCGACTCCGCGCTTTTGACGACTGACTTTAGACCCGACAACCCCGTGCCCAACGACCCACTCCACAGGAGCGGCGCCATGGGACAAAAATAGATGCCAGTACGCTGTCTTCGAAATTTCCCTTGTTATCCCAAGAGACAGTGTGGATAAAGAATGCGACTGATTATTCGCGTTTGTCAACATGCCGGATTTAGAATGTATTGTGGACAGCACGCCCCGCTTGTGTTGGGACCAGGCGGGGAACGAGGGCATCAAGCAGTGAAGCGCAGTCTCGACCGCAAAACCAGGATAGCGCTCGAGCCGCGCAAGCAGCCGCGGCAACAACGGTCCAGCAAGGTGGTCGACAGGATTCTCGACGCGGCGCTGATCCTGACGCGTGAGCAAGGAACCAGGACACCGACGACGCTCGCCATCGCGCAGCGCGCGGGCCTGTCGGTCGGTTCGGTCTACCAGTACTTTCCCAACAAGGAAGCCATTCTTCTGGATCTCGCCCGACGCTGGCTGTCATCCTTTCCCGAGGTGATCGCGAGGCGCATCAAGGTCGCCCCGCCCACCAACCGCGAAGAATTTCGGCGGGAAGTGCGCAAGCTGTTCATCGACACGTCCAAGCTCTACCTCGAAAACGCCACCCTGATGCCGGTGATCGAGGCCATTTCAGGCAATGCCGACCTGCGGCCGATCCAGAACGAATATGACGACCAGATCATCGCCCTCTATGCTGCATGGCTGCAGCATGTGAACCCCGCACTCGAAGGCAAGATCGCCAGCCGGCTCGGCGTGGTGATGATGGAGGTCGGGCACGTCTGTCGGCTCGTTGGGCTGAAGAAGGACCGCAGGACGTTCGACCTCATCGAGGACGATGTGGAAACCATGTGGCTCGCCTTGGTGAGCCCCTACCTCAACCTTGACTGACCGATTTCAATGCAATTCCGGACGGAAAACCGCTTCGCACTTCGAGAGGAAATTCATGAAGACTGTCTATTCGCCACTTCACGCCGGTCATGCCGGGCAGATGGAACTGGTCACCTCAGCCATCGTGCCCGGCTTCGAAAAGCCCTCGCGGGCGGAGTTCATCAAGGCGCGGGTCGAAAGCGAGAAGCTCGGACCGATCATCGCGCCGGTCGAGCACGACCTTGCCGCCGCCAAGCGCGTCCACCGGGCCGACTACATCGACTTCCTGCCGACCGTCTGGCCGCAATGGATCGCCGAGGGCCATGCGGGCACCGCGATGCCCTTCACCTGGCCGACGCGCGGACTGCGCGGCGACGTGCCGCCCAAGCGCATCGACGCCCTGCTCGGCTATTATTCCTTCGACGGCGGCGCCACCTTCGTCGAGGGCACCTGGGCCGCGATCAAATCGTCCTTTGACGTCGCGCTGACCGCCGCCGGCCTGGTCAAGGACGGCGAGAGGTCGGCCTTCGCGCTCTGCCGTCCGCCCGGCCACCATGCCGGGGCCGGCTTCATGGGCGGCTATTGCTACATCAACAACGCGGCCGTCGCCGCGCAATGGTTCCGCGACCAGGGCGCCCAGCGTATCTCGATCCTCGATGTCGACTATCACCACGGCAACGGCACGCAGGAGATCTTCTATGACCGCGCCGACGTACAGGTTCTCAACCTGCACGGTGATCCGATGGTCGAGTACCCGTTCTTCCTCGGCCATGCCGATGAGCGTGGCGCGGGGGCCGGCGAAGGCTTCAACATCAACTACCCCATGCCCTTCGGCACCGGCTGGGATGCCTGGAACGTGTCGCTGGAGGATGCCTGCGCCAGGCTCGCCGCCTACGCTCCCGACATCGTCGTCGTCTCGCTCGGCGTCGACACTTTCGAAAAGGACCCGATCAGCCAGTTCAAGCTGAAAAGCCTGGATTATCCGAAGATCGGCCAGCGCATCGCCAAGCTCGGCCTGCCGACGCTGTTCGTCCAGGAAGGCGGCTATGCCGTCGAGGAGATCGGCATCAATGCCGTCGGCGTGCTGACTGGGTTCGAGGATCGGTAGAGCGGTCGTCCAGCAAGCGCAGCGTCTGCGGGGAGGACGGACAAAGGAAGGGTGGCGGCAGCCGCTCCTTCTTTGCACCCAGAGGCGCCGCGTAAGCCCATCGTAAAAATCATGGCCGGCCTGCGCGGCTCGATTTCCGTGCCCAGGAAATGCAAAGAAATTGGCCGCTGAGTCGCAGGCCGAGTCCACCGGATTCGATTTTGTCAAATCGCGTTTGATGTCGGATTCATCTGCGGGTAGATTAGACCCGAATCAGCCGGTCCTCGGGGGGCGCGGCGACCACCCAAAGTCTCACGTTCCGGAATTTTTCCGGCGCTAGACGCGGATGTCTCGCGTTCCCTGAATGGATTCCGTCTGGTTGGGCGCGGCCCCGCGCCTCGTGTGTGTCTCGTAAAAGTAACGCGTTTTCGGGTTCGGCAGCTGGTACTCCAGCAGCCGGGCATCAGAATTGATTCCGACCAAAAAGCAGCAGATGAGCAGTCCCGCCGCGCCTCTTCAATCCGACACATTGGGCTCGCGCCTGACGTCGCGCGGTGATCTCACCTCCTTCTTCATGGAGCTGACCGCCGAGATCGGCGCCGACAGCTACATGCTGGTCGCCATTGTCCATGACCAGGACCGCAACGATGCACGTATCGTGTCTTCGAACTGGATCTTCGACGCCATCGAGTTGATCGGCAAGCGGCTGATCGCCGGCCTTGCACAAGGCCCGCTCACCGCCGCACCCGGTATCCGTCCGACGCCGCTGGTGGCGGCCCAGGCGCCGGATGCCGGCGGGCTGGTCTCGGGCGAAGAGGCTCGGCTCCTCGACGTGCTCGGCCATGCCGAGGTCTATTCACTGCGGCTGAATGTCGGCCGTCAGCGCCTGTTCGCGTTGTTCTCGGCGGCCGCCGCCGGCCGGATCGACCAGCCGGCGCTGATGAAGGCGCAGCTGAAATGCTGCTACGCGCTTTCGCACATCCCGCAGTTGATCGCCGCCGCGGCGATGCAGGATCCGCTGTCGGACCGCGAGCGCGAATGCTTGTTCTGGGTCTCGGAAGGCAAGACCACCGACGAGGTGGCGGTGATCCTTGGCGTCTCCTCCAACACCGTCAACAGCTACATCACCCACGCCATCCAGAAATTCGCGGCCTCGAACCGTGCGATGGCCATCGCCACGGCGATCAGGAGTGGCATCATTTGAAACACGCCGACATCAAGGAGGCCGCGGAGGCCCTTTTCAACGAGCAGCGCAGCCCGTTCGGTGCCTTCTCGCTGGGATCCGACACACATCACGCCGTCACCATTCCCGATGCGGTGCGCCGCTGCCGCTGGATCTCAGTCGACATCAACGCCTCGGCCTTCGGCCTGTACTTCGTCAGCCCGTCGCCGGAGCGCGCGCGGCTGGTCCCGTGCTTTGATTCAGATTATCCAGGCGTCGCGGTGGCCACCAAGTTCATTTCAGGCGCCAATGGCGAGGACATCGTTCGCCATAGCCGGATTTCGACCGAGCCGCGCTGGTGGACGGGTGATGGCGTGGCGGCCATGGCCGACATGTTCGGCAATCTCGCCTGGACCGGACAGATGGCGCCGCTGACACCCGGGTCGAGCGGCATTGCCTTCCCCGTCCATGCCGATCGCGGTCAATGCGGTCTTGTCGTCTTCCTGGGATCGGAGATCGCGCTGGCGCAGGATGCGCTCTACGAAATTCACGCTCGCTGCTTCTCGCTGTTCGCCGCCGTCGCGCGGATGCGTCCGGGAGACGTCGGCAGAATGCGCTCGATCTCCAAGCGCGAGCTTGAATGCCTGAAGCTGACCGCCAACGGCAACACCAGCGAGGAGATCGCGCGGCTCCTGAAACTGTCGGTGCACACCGCCAACCAGTACCTCACCCAGTCGACCCAAAAGCTCAATGCGGTCAACCGCAACCAAGCGGTCGCCAAGGCGTTACGGCTGGGGCTTATCGAGTAGCCGCTCTCGGCTGAAGGAAGCGCTTTAGAACGCCAGCGGTTCGACCTTGCGAATGCGGGCCTGTTCGATCACCGCCTCCAGCAGCGCCGTGTTGTGCCCGGGGTCTTCGCCCGGCTTTTCAAACGACACGTAATTGACCAGGACCGTGCTGCCGGTCTCGCTCAGCGTCAGCTGGAAATAGACGGTCACGCCGGGCGGCCTGAGTTCCAGATCGAGCACGATGCGCGGGCTGCCGCTCCAGTCGACATGTGCCTCGCCGCCATGACCGAGCCTAAGCGTACCCGGCATGAAGAACAGCTCCGCCGCTGAATCGACCAGATCCGACAGGCAGGCGAAATGCTCCAGCCGGATGAAGGCGATATAGTCGGCGACGTCGATCAGCCTGAGTTCCACCACCACCTGTTCGATGGCGCTGGCGACGATGATCTCGCGGGATTTTGCGTGCGGTTGCCGGTTCATGAAATCTGTCTGCGCTCAGCCTTTTTCGAGTAGACGATCCGCACCAGTTCGGCGACGGCCTGGTAGAATTGTGATGGGATCACATTATCGACCGAAACTTGCTTGTACATGGAGCGGGCGAGCGCCACGTCCTCGAAGATCGGGATGTTATGCTCCTTGGCGATTTCGCGGATTTTCAGCGCCACCAGATCCTGCCCTTTCGCTACGACCAGCGGCGCCGAATCTTCGTCGCGCACATATTTCAGCGCAATCGAGAAATGGGTCGGATTGGCGATAACGAGCGTCGCGCGCGGCACCGCGGTCATCATCCGCTTACGCGCCCGGTCGCGCGCCAACGAGCGCAGGCGCGACTTGACGATCGGGTCGCCTTCGGACTGCTTGAACTCGTCCTTGACCTCCTGCTTGCTCATGCGCAGGTCCTGCTTCCAGTGAAAGCGCGACCAGACGATGTCGATCGCCGCGATCAGTCCCATGACGAAGACGATCGCCACCAGTATGTCGACGGCGATGCCACGGATGACGAGGCCGAAAGCGACGGGATTGGTGATCATCCCGGCAAGCAGCTTGCGGTGGTCCTCCGACAGGGTGAAGGTGAGCACGGTGATGGCGAAACCGACCTTTGCGAGCGATTTCAAAAACTCGACCCACCCCTGGGCGCCGAACATCCGGTTCCAGCCCTTGGCGATCGATATGCGCGACATCTGCGGCCTGATCCGCTCGCCGACGAATTGCGGCATGTTCTGCAGCACCGAGGCGCCGATGCCGGCAACCGTCAGCAGCACCAGCAGGCTCACGACGGCGCGACCCACTTCGAACAAGACCTGCTTGTAAAGCGCGATGACATCGGTCTCGGTGTCCATCGGCCAGGCCTCGGGCTTCTCCAGGAACATCGACAGGAACGTGCTGAGATCGACGACGGCGTCCTTGGCATAGAAGACTGTGAACACCAGTATGGCGACGAACGAGGCGAGGAGCGCCGTTTCCCTCGAATGGGGCAGCTTGCCCTGTTCGATGGTATCGCGGATCTTCTTTTCCGTCGCCTCTTCGGTTTTCGAGTCCTTGTCGGTGGCGTCGGACATGCCTTAGGCGGCGTTCTGCGTCGAGGGAAGTTCGAAGGCCCCTTCGCGCGACAGGCGGATGGTGGTCGTCACGATCGTCTTGCGCGCGGCCATGATGTCGGCGGCCGGGACACCCTCCGAGCCTTGCCCGAGTTCGGCCTCGATCATGCGTCGCGAGCGCGCGCCGATCGCCGACAGCACCGCCTCGGCCAGTGCGGCCGACGTGCCGCGCAGCGCCAGCGTGACAAGCTCGGTCGACAGCCCGTCGAACAAAAGCACGCGCGCCTTCTGGGTGAGCAGCGGCAGGTCGTCGAAAGCGAACAGCCGGGCACGGACACCGTCGAGGTCGGGCGTGCCGGCGGCTTCGAGATCCTGCATGACCTCCTCAAGCAGGGGCTTTTCCAGCTCGTTGAGCACGCTGGCGACGCGCGCCTGCCCGGCCGAAGTGTCCTTGGTGGAGGTGTCCGACAGCACGCTGGAGCGCAGCCGGTTCTCGACGATCCTGGTGGCGGCGGCCGGAACGTTGGCCATCGTCACCATGCGCTTGATGATCTCGCCGCGCATCGGCTTCGTCAGTGTCAAAAGCACACTCGCCGCCGCCTGCGGCGCCAGTTTCGACAGCACCATGGCCGCCGTCTGCGGGTGTTCGCCCGCCAGGAAGGCGCCCAGCCGCGAGGGTTCGAGCTTTTCGAGATCGGGCCAGATCGGCGGCGGCCCTTCAGGCGCGACCTCGAATTTCTTGTCACCCATGATGGCACTCATCTCTTCGGGCGAGAGAGACTCGTTGAGAATGGTGTCCATCCTGTCGGCGGAATCGAGCAGGCCGGCGCCCTCGGTGAACTCGGCCTCGAATTCGGCGACGATGCGCTCGAGATCGCTCTGGGGAATGGTCCTGAGCAGCCGCGCGCCCTCGATCAGCGCCTTCAGCTCTTCCTGCTTGAAGAATTTCAACAGGCGGCTGGCGGACGGTTTGCCCATCGCCACCAATATGGCGGCCGCCTTCTGCGCGCGCGTCAGGGTCGTCAGCGGCGTCGTCATGCCTTTCGCCTCCGCTGCCACCGGCGAGCTCCGCGATCCACGTCTAGGCGCCCTTCGTGCCGGCGATGATTTCGGTCAGCCTGATGCCAAAGCGCGAAGGGTCGCTTTCGAGCACGGTGATCTCGCCGCGCGCGATCTTGCGGCCGTTCACCACGACATCGACCGGCTCGCCGATGCGGCGATTGAGCGCGACCGTCGACCCCTTCTGCAGCGCCATCAGATCGGCAACCGCCATCTCGGTGCTGCCGAGGATGATCTGGACATCGACGGGGATGTTCATGATGACGCTTGAATTGGCCCCCGCG
Source organism: Mesorhizobium sp. CO1-1-7 (assembly GCF_020164885.1). NCBI lineage: Bacteria > Pseudomonadati > Pseudomonadota > Alphaproteobacteria > Hyphomicrobiales > Phyllobacteriaceae > Mesorhizobium > Mesorhizobium sp. CO1-1-7. The sequence goes on from NZ_JAIUHA010000010.1 coordinate 15,135, forward strand.
GCAGCCCGGAACGCCGCATCGGGGCGCTGCTCTTCTTCGTGCAGGACCCCCCGCAATTCCTCGATGGCGCGATCGAGCTGCTCGTCCGGCTGGTCGAGCTCTGCTTCTACCTTGGTCTTGGCCATGCGTCGTCTCCAAAAGCTCAGGCGCGCCCGGCACCAGCCGGCATGAGCCCATCGATGAAATCCTGCCCGGCATCGAAAGGATGCCTGATTCGGACGGTGTAATTCTGCCCCAGTTTGCCGAACTCGCATACGAACAGCGTCTGGCCGCGCGCGCCGAGGCGAGCCCGCGATTGCGCCGTTTCTTCGAAGTCGATGACCTGGCCCACTTCGAGGTTGGCGAGGTCGCCCAGCGTCAGCCGCGCCAGCGGCATGGTGGCCTCGAGCGCTACGGTCGAGCGCATCACCTCTTCCGAAAAGCGTGCCCGCCAACTGGTGCCATGATCGTCCTCGTTGATGCTGGCCGTGGCATCGCGGCCCGCCAGCACGATGCGCTGCGGCATCGTCACGGTGATCGAGCCGCTGTCGACCGGCGTCGAGATGCCAAGGACGATGCGGATCGCGGCACCGTCGCGCAACACGTGCCGCCTGGCCTCGATCCCCGACATGGCGCGCGGTGCGGGCAGCCGAAGTTCGAGCGAGCGCCGCCCCGATCCGTTCAGCGCCTGCGCTACTTCCTGGAGCACCATGGTCGAGACATCGGCCTCGATCGACGACAGCTCGCGCTCGATCGGCGACACCGGCATATCCGGGTCGCCGCCGAACAGGGTGGAGACCATGATCGCGATTGCGGGAGCATCCATGACGAGTGTCATCGCGTCCGAGGACGCCGGCGAGCCGACGACGGTCATCGCGAAATTGTCGCCGGCGCGCGAGCGCGCCTCCGGGACGCGGCTGACCTCGACGGCCTTGAGGTCGACAATTACGGGAATGCCGAGCTCGCCCGAGAGTCCCTTCTGCAGCAGCGGCACGGCGCGTTCGGCCATGGCACGGCCGGCGTCGACGACCTGATCGGTCTCGCCGCTGTCGCCGACCAGACGCTCGATGATCAACGAACGCGCCTGCGAGGGGCTGCCCGGACTCGTCATGACCGTTTTGGCACCGATCTGTCGCGCATCGCTCAGGCGGCCTTCTTCTCGGCGCTGCCGGTGTTCATGGTGCTCTGCTCGACCGCGTCGATGGTCGGCCGTTCATAGGAGGAGATGGTCTTGCGGCCGAACTCGATCGCCACCTGCGGCAGCGCACCGTTCATGTAGGCGAGCAGCGTCTGCTTGACGATGATGTAGAGGCGGTTCTTCTTCTCGCGCACCGTCTTGATCTTGGTGGCGACAGGTCCGACCACCGCATAGGACAGGAAGATGCCGAGAAAGGTGCCGACCAGCGCCGCGCCGATCAGGCCGCCGAGGATTTCCGGCGACTGGTCAAGCGCCCCCATCGCCTTGACCACGCCGAGCACGGCGGCGACGATGCCGAGCGCCGGCAGGCCGTCGCCGACCGCGACCAGTGCGTGATAGGCCTTCATCTTGTCGGATTTGATGGTCTGGATTTCCTCGTCCATCAGCGCCTCGATCTCGTGTGAGCGGGCATTGCCGATGATGATGATGCGGCAGTAGTCGCAGATGAAATTCATCAAATCGTGGTTCTTGAGCACGGTCGGAAAGGCCTGGAAGATCGCCGACTCCTCCGGATTGTCGATATGCGCCTCGACCTCGCTGCGCGACTTGGAGCGCAACTCGCGCATCAGGCTGTGCAGCACGCCGAGCGTTTCCAGATAGTCCTGCTCCTTCGGCACCGCCTGCTTGAAGGCTTCCAGAATGCCCTTGCCGGTATCCTTGACAGTCTTCATCGGATTGGCGACCAGGAAGGTGCCGAGTGCGGCGCCGCAGATGACCACGGCTTCCCATGGCTGCACCAGCACGTGCAGATGCCCGCCCATGGCCATGAAGCCGCCAAGGACGCAGCCAAGCGTCACCACAAGTCCAATCAGAATGCCCACGACCGGTCCTTCCGCATTTCACGTCGGACAAGGGATAGTCCCCGTGCCTTGTGTGAGGCTTGAATCCGAGCCGCCATGGCACGAAAGTTGGCGATTCAGTTTCGCGCAAGGAAGTGAGCTTATTGTGCTGGCATAGCTTCGGCCGGAGGCGCGTCCTTGCTCAGTACCTATACCAGCTACCAGTTGATCACCAAAGACATCAACAAGTCGATCGACCGCATCGAGCAACAGCCGACAGTCGACCGCGATACCCAATATTATCTCGCCAACATCACCAAGGTGAAATCGATCGACGATTTCGTCAAAAATGACCGGCTGTTCAAATACGCCATGAAGGCCTACGGCCTTGAGAACATGGACTACGCCAAGGCCTTCATGGTGAAGGCGCTCAAGGAAGGCGTCTCCGATCCCAACAGTTTTGCCAACAAACTGACCGACAAGCGCTACGCCGCGTTCGTCAGCGCCTTCAATTTCGCCGCCAACGGCCCCAATGCGACGATCTACAACAAGGCGCAGCAACTGGTGACCAGCAACTATGCGCTGCAAGTCCAGATCGGCGCCTCGCAGGCAGGACTCTCCTACTACCAGAGTGAAACCGCCTACTACGTCACCAACATCTCCAAGGTGAAGTCGATCGACGACCTGATGGGCAACAGCCGCCTGCTGACATACGCGATGGCCGCATTCGGCCTCGATGCCGAGACCGAACCGGCGGCAACCGTCAGGGCCATGCTCGAAGGTGGCGTCAGCGACCCCAACAGCCCCGCCAACAAACTGACCGACAAGAGCTACGCCAACTTTGTCTCGGCCTTCGACTTCGCCCAGTATGGCGATCAGACAACCACGCGCGATGCTGCCCAGCAGGCGGTGCCGAAAGGCTATGTGGCCGGAACCGGACTGAAATTGGTCGAGCCGAGCCCCCAGTATATCAAGGGCGAGGCGGACTATTACGCGGCAAACATCTCCAAGGTGAAGTCGATCGACGATCTCATGGCGGACAGGCGCCTGCTCACCTTCGCGATGGCTTCCTACGGACTGGATGCGTCGACCGAAAAGCCGCTGCAGATCAGCACGATGCTGGCGGGCGGCGTCAGCGATCCCAACAGCCCGGCAAACAAGCTGACGGACAAACGCTACGCCAACTTCGTCACGGCGTTCAACTTTGCCCAATATGGCGATCAGACAACGTCGCGCGACGAGGTGCTGAAAGACACGCCGAAGATCTACACCACGGGGTCGGCGCTTGGCCTGATCCCGCCGAACGCGGACTCCATAAAATCGGAGACCGCATACTACCTTGCCAACGTCACGAACGTGAAATCCATCGACGACCTGATGGCCAACAGCCGGTTGTACAACTATGCGCTCTCGGCTTACGGACTCGATCCGGCGACGGAAAGCAAGGATCTCATCCGCAGCGTGCTGACCGGGGGCATTCGCGACGCCGACAGCGTCGCCAACAAGATGACGAACAAGGCTTATGCCGGGCTCGCCGCCGCTTTCAACTTCGAGCAGTACGGTGAAGCAGCCACCACCATCAATCCGGCGCAGCAGCCGACCGTCGACAACTACATGCGCCAGACTCTCGAGGAGGACGCCGGCAAGACCAATGAGGGCGTGCGGCTGGCGCTCTATTTCGACCGCAAAGCATCAACCATCACCAGCTGGTACGACGTGCTGGCCGACACGGCGCTTGCCAGCGTGGTGCGCACCGCGCTGGGGCTGCCCGATTCTTTCGCCACCGCCGACATCGACAAGCAGGCGCAATTGTTCGGGCAGAAGCTCGACATCTCGGATTTCACCGACCCGGTGAAACTGAACAAGTTCCTGACCCGCTTCACCAGCATGTACGAGATCAACAATCCGACCTCGACGGCGGTGACGTCGGTCAGCGTGCTCTTTGCCAAACCGGTCACATCGGGCATCTCCACCGACCTGATGATGGCCATGCAGAAACTGAAGTTCTGATCATGCGAGACAGTCTCTACGTTGCCCTCTCCGCGCAGATAGCCCTCGAGCGCCGGCTCGACACGATCGCCGACAACGTCGCCAACGCCAGCACCGTCGGCTTTCGCGCCACCGGCGTGAAGTTCGAGGACGTGGTGTCTGGCGCAGGGCAGAAGTCGGTTTCGTTCGCCTCCTCCGGCAAGACCTTTCTGTCGGGGGCACACGGCGCCATGACGGAGACCGGCAACCCGTTCGATTTCGCCATCCAGGGCGACGCCTGGTTCGCCATCGACACGCCAGTTGGCACCGTCATGACCCGCGACGGCCGTTTCTCGATGAACGAGAATGGCGAGCTGATGTCGGTCGAGGGCCATCCGGTGCTCGACGCCGGCGGGGCGCCGATCCAGCTCGATCCCCGCAACGGTCCGCCCAAGGCCGGCGCCGACGGCTCGCTGCGCCAGAACGAACAGCTCGTCGGCTCCATCGGCCTCTACAATTTCGACCCGGGCGAGAATTTCGTGCGCTACGGCAATTCCGGCATTGTGCCGGCACGCACGCCCGAACCGGTCACCGACCGCTCCGACATCGGCGTCGCCCAGGGTTTCCTCGAGGAATCCAACGTCAATCCCGTGCTGGAAATGACCCGGCTAATCATGGTCCAGCGCGCCTTCGAGAACACTGCCGCGCTGATGCGGCAGACCGATTCCTCCGCCGAGGAGGCGATAAAGACGCTCGGCTCGAAGTCGTAGCATGTCGTCAGAGCAGCCAGCCCTCCGCGCACCCGAAAGACAGCTCCAGCCGGCGCCGCTGGATCGGCTTGCCGCTTTGGAGCGGATTATCAGGCGCTTTGGCGACAGCGACGGGCTGGTCAAGCGCGGCGGGCTCGTCACCGAAGTCACATCAACGCACTACAAGGTGCGCGGCCTTTCCGATTTCACCAGGCTGGGTGACATTGTCGAGCAGCGCGGTCAGTCCGGCTCGCGCCGCGGCGAGATCGTCAAGATCAGCCGCGACGAGGTTGTGATCGCCCCCTTCGAACGCAGCGCCGACGCCGGCATCGGCGATGCCGTGTTCCGCAGGGGTCCGCTCGCGGTGGCGCCGCATGCCTCGTGGCGCGGCCGCGCCATCGACGCGCTCACCCGAGCAATCGACGGTGGTCCGCCCTTGGTCAGGGGCGACGACATGTCGGCGGCCGCCGCGACACCCGGCGCCATGGCGCGGCAGCGCGTCGGTACCGCCTTCATGACCGGCGTCAAGGTCATCGACATCTTCACGCCGCTCTGCTTCGGCCAGCGCATGGGCGTCTTCGCCGGATCGGGCGTCGGCAAGTCGACGCTGCTTGCCATGCTCGCCGGCGCCGACGCGTTCGACACCGTCGTCGTGGCGCTCATCGGCGAACGCGGCCGCGAGGTCCGCGAATTCCTCGAGGATACGATCGGCGACAGCATGGCCAAGACCGTGGCCGTCGTCGCCACCAGCGACGAGAGCGCCATGATGCGCCGGCGCGCGCCAGACACCGCCATGCGCGTCGCCGAGCATTTTCGCGACCAGGGCCACCGTGTGCTGCTGGTGCTGGATTCGATCACCCGCTTCGCTCACGCCCTGCGCGAGGTGGCGACGGGAACCGGCGAGCCGCCGGTTGCCCGCGGCTATCCCGCCTCGGTCTTCACCGAACTGCCCAAGCTGCTCGAGCGCGCCGGGCCTGGAACCGAAGGCCCAGGATTGGAAGGCAAGGGATCGATCACGGCCATCATTTCCGTGCTGGTCGACGGCGATGATCACAACGATCCGGTCGCCGATTCGGTGCGCGGCATCCTCGACGGCCATGTCGTGCTCGACCGCGCGATCGCCGAACAGGGCCGCTATCCGCCCGTCAATCCGCTGTCGTCCATCTCGCGACTGGCCGGCAAGGCCTGGAGTGTCGAACAGCGAGCCCTGGTGACGCGGCTGAAGTCGATGATCTCCCGCTTCGAGGACACGCGCGACATCCGGCTGCTCGGCGCCTATCAGGGCGGCGTCGACGCTGAACTCGATATGGCCGTACGCCAGGTGCCCGTCATCTATGAGGCGCTGACGCAATCGCCCAGGGACCGTCCGTCCGCCGATCCGTTCTCCGATCTTGCCCGCCATCTCAAGGGAAAGCAGAATGCCGAACCAGGAGACTGAACGCCAGTACACCGAGCGACTCCTGAACGAGATGATCGCCGAAGCGAACGCCGCGGAGCAGGCTCGAGCGGAGGAGGCCAGGGTCGCCAGGGCAAACGCCGCCGCCGCCATGGCTGCCCGGACCGCGGTTGTTCTGGCCAAGGCCGTCAAATCGGCTCTCCCCAGATCCGAGCCTTTGCCGGCCCGGACTGCCGAGCCCCCTGTGAATTCCCTTCCCCGCGTCGAGGCTGCCGATATGGCTCAAGCCAGTCGCGAATCGCTGATCGATGGTCTGTTTGCCGCCAGCGAATGGCCGCAGCCGCCAAAGCCGCAATTCCCCAGACTGGGCAAGAAGAAGGCGGACCGTCGCAGCGACGTCGTCATCGCCGCGCTCGGCATCACGCTCGGCCTGACCTGCGCCCTGTTTCCCTGGTACATCTTCTTCAACCAGGACCAGTTCGGCGTGCAGGCGATCAAGTTCGGCGGCACCGGTACCAATTCGGGACGTGCGGGAGGTGGCGTGGTCGCCGAGCGCAGCGCGCCGCTGACCGCCAGGGACGTTCCCAACGCCGATGTAGATCTGCTTGCCACCGGCACGGTGCAGGACGATTCCAAAACGCAGCCGCCCGGCGAGCAACCCTTCCCCGCCGACATCGCGAAGTTCCGCATGGTCCATGTCGCCAATGGCCGCGCCATGATCGAGGACGACACCGGCCTGTGGATGGTCCAGCGCGGTTCGACGCTGCCGGATTCCAGCAAGGTATCGGCGATCGAGCAGCGCAACGGCAAATGGGTCATGCTCACCAGCGCCAACCAGGTGATCGAGCTTTCCAGATAAGCCGTCACGGTTTTGTGCCGAGGATGATTTCAGGTCGGATCGTCCTGAAATCATCCGTCTCCATTTCAAGGGATGGAGCATGATGTCGTCCGAAAACCGCTTCACCGTTTTCGCCTTCACGTTCTAGCGACCGATCGCAAGGTCCGCGCAAGACTGGCGTCCTAGTCTTTGGGCACATGCCCGGAGATTCCCATGGAGCCTGTTTCCCTTTTCGATCTCGCCGCCAAGCAAGCGCAGTGGCTGTCGGTACGTCAGTCGGCGGTCGCCGGCAACATCGCCAATGCCAACACGCCGGGCTACACGGCAAACGATGTCGAGCCGTTCGAGAAGGTGCTCGACCGCACCGCGGTGTCGCTCCAGATCACCGAGCCCGGCCATCTCGGCACTGCGGCGACCAATGCCGGCTTCTCCATCAAGCCGCAGGAAGACGACGGCGTGGTCATGCCCTCCAAGAACACGGTCGTGCTTGAAGACCAGCTTCTCAAGGCCGGCGAGGTGCGCCGCTCCTTCGAACTCAACACGGCCATCGTCAAGGCATTCCACTCAATGATGATGATGGCGGTGAAGAGCTGACCATGGACGCACTGACCGCAGCCCTCAAAGTCGCAGCATCAGGCCTCGGCGCCCAGTCCGAGCGCCTGCGCGTGGTTTCGGAGAACCTCGCCAACGCCCAGTCGACAGGAACCACGCCGGGCGCCGACCCGTATCGCCGCAAGACCATCAGCTTCGTCTCCGAACTCGACCGGGCCTCCGGCAGCTCGACGGTGGAGGTGAATTCGATCGACCGCGACCCGAGCAATTTTCCCGTCGAATTCCAGCCCGGCAACGAGGCCGCCGACGACAAGGGCTACGTCAAGATGCCCAATGTGAACGTGCTGATCGAGATGGCCGACATGACCGAGGCCAACCGCTCCTACGAGGCCAACCTGCAAGTCGTGAAGCAGGCGCGTGATCTCATTTCAATGACCATCGACCTGATGAGGAACCAATGATCGTCAACGGCATCGGCGCGCTTAACCTGAAGCCTGGGCTGGGCCATACAGCCACCGATCTGCTGCAGGGTGGCGTTGCGCCGGCGGCATCGGGCAACCTTGGCACCTCCTTCGCCGAAGCGGTGAGCCAGGCTGCCTCCAAGACCGTCAGCACCATGCAGAATGCCGAGCAGGTGTCGATGCAGGCGCTCAAGGGCGACGCCGACACCCGCCAGGTGGTCGATGCCGTGATGAGCGCCCAGCAGGCGCTGCAGACCGCCGTCGCCATCCGCGACAAGGTGGTCTCGGCCTATCTCGAAGTCAGTCGCATGGGCATCTGAGGAGCAGGCCATGAAAGCACTCGCCATCGCCGCCACCGGCATGAATGCCCAGCAGACCAATCTGGAAGTCATCGCCAACAACATCGCCAACATCAACACCACCGGCTACAAGCGCGCGCGCGCCGAATTCTCCGACCTGCTCTACCAGGTCGACCGCACGCAAGGCGTCCCCAACCGCTCCAATGCCTCGCTGGTGCCGGAAGGCGTTTCGATCGGTCTCGGCGTCAAGACGACCGCCGTGCGCAACGTCCACACTCAGGGTGAACTGACCAGCACCGGCAACAGCTTCGACATGGCGCTCACCGGCAGGGGCTGGTTCCAGATCGAAGGCGCCGATGGCGGTACGCTCTATACCCGCGCCGGCGCCTTCAACACCAACGCCACCGGCCAGCTGGTGACGGTGGACGGCGCCAGTGTCATTCCGGCCATCACCGTGCCGACTGATGCGGTCGAAGTCATCGTCAACAAGACCGGCCAGGTCTTCGCCCGCATCGACGGCCAGACCGACCTGCAGAACCTCGGCCAGCTCCAGATCGTCAACTTCGCCAACGAGGCGGGCCTCGCGCCGCTCGGCGACAATCTCTTCCAGGAGACAACGGCTTCCGGCCCGGCCAATGTCGGCGTGCCCGGCGATCCCGGCTTCGCCACCATCCAGCAAGGCTATCTCGAGGCCTCCAATGTCGACCCGGTCAAGGAGATCACGGAACTGATCTCGGCGCAGCGCGCCTATGAAATGAACTCCAAGGTCATCCAGGCCGCCGACGACATGGCCTCCGTCGTCTCCAAGAACATCAGGTAACGGATGATGGCCATGCCGATCTCCTGCTCCGCATTCCGTCGCGCCGCGCTCGCCCTTGCGCTGGTGGCCTGCGGCATGCCGGCTTTCGCCCAGGACTCGGCCAACCAGATCGTCAGCAACCAACCTGCTGGCGAGGTCGTGCTGATCCCCAACCGGGTCATCTATCCCGGCGAGACCATCGAACTCGCCGCCCTGAAGCAGGTCACCCTCATCCCCGGCAAGCACAAGCCCGATGCTGTTGCGACCCGTTCCGAGGAACTGCAGGGCAAGATCGCCAAGCGCACACTGCTGCCCGGCCGCTACATTCCTTCAGCCGCCGTCCGTGAGGCCTGGCTGGTCGAGCAGGGTGCCGCCGTGCAGGTCTTCTTCGTCGCCGGCGGGCTGACGATAACGGCCACCGCCGTGACCTTGCAGGCGGGTTCGGCGGGCGACTTCATCAAGGTACGCAACAGCGACAGCGGCAAGATTCTCTCGGGCACGGTGATGGCCGACGGCACCATCCAGGTCGGCGCTTCATGATGCGCCTGCTTGCCCTTCTGATTGCGGCCACGCTCGGTCTGCAGCCGGCACTAGCCGATGGCCTGACGCCCAAGGCCAAGCGCGAACTCGCCGCCAGGAATGGCGGTGTCTACGACGATCCCGAATATGATCCCGCCACCACCGCGCGCATGTTCCGCGTTTCGCCCGGACCAAGCTCGCTGCCGCCTGGCCAGGTCGCCTCGCGCATCAAGGATATCGCGCAGCTGCAGAGTTCGCGCGACAACCAGCTCGTCGGCTACGGCCTCGTCATCGGGCTCGCCGGATCCGGCGACAGCCTGCGCAACTCGCCGTTCACCGAACAGTCGATCCGCGCCATGCTCGAAAATCTCGGCATCGCCACGGAAGGCGGCAGCGCACGCGCCAAGAACGTCGCCGCCGTCATCGTCACCGCCAACATGCCGCCCTATGTGCAGTCCGGCGCCCGCATCGACATCGACGTCTCCTCGATGGGCGACGCTACCTCGCTTGCCGGCGGCACGCTGATCATGACGCCGCTGAAGGCGGCGGACGGGGAGATCTACGCCGTCGGCCAGGGCGCGGTCATCGTTTCCGGTTTCACCGCTCAAGGCCAGGCCGAGCAGTTGACGCAAGGCGTACCGACCGCCGGCCGCGTGCCGAACGGGGCCATAATCGAGCGGCAGGTGAAGGCCGAGTTCGATGACCAGTCGACGCTGACACTGCAATTGCGCAATCCCGATTTCTCCACCGCCATCCGCATCGCGGACGCGATCAACGACTACACCGCCCAGCGCTTCGGCATGCGCGTGGCGGCGGAGCGCGATTCCCGCACCGTGCAGATCAGGCGGCCGAAGAGCGTTTCGGCGGCCCGCTTCTATGCCGAGATCGAAAACCTGGTGGTCGAGTCCGACACGCCGGCCCGCGTCGTCATCGACGAGCGCACCGGTACCATCGTCATCGGCAACGACGTCAAGATCTCACGTGTCGCCATCAGCCACGGCACGCTGACGGTGCGCATTACGGAAGCGCCGCGCGTGGTGCAGCCCGAACCCTTCTCTAAGGGCGAAACCGCCGTCGAACCGTTCACAGCCATCGATGCCACCCGGCCCAACGCCCGCGTCGCCGTGCTCGACGGGCCCGACCTGCAAACTCTCGTTTCCGGCCTCAACCGTCTCGGCGTCAAGCCGGACGGCATCATTGCCATCCTGCAAGGCATCAAGTCGGCCGGCGCCTTGCAAGCCGATCTGGTTCTCCAATAGCGATGTCGATGATCACCTCCCTCTCATCCCATCAAGGACGCCCTCCCCGCGCAATCTTGTTCGCGGCCACGGTCCTCGCGGCCATGTCCGTTTCGAGCAGCGGCGCACGCGGCGAGGATGTCGTTCGTCAGATTCTGCCCGGAGCGCAGCCCGCGGTCGCACCGCAGCAACTGACACGAGAAAAGGCGCCGGACCAGAGCGAGATCGAGCGCTTCTGCTCCAACATCGCCGACGCCGCGCGCGACCGCCGCTATGCCTTGCAGGCGGAGGAGTTAAAACAGCTGCAGGCAGGCATCGACGAGCGCATGAAGGCGCTGGACGCAAAGAAAGCCGAATACGAAACCTGGTTGAAGCGGCGCGAGGTGTTTCTGGCCCGGGCCGAGGACGGCGTCGTCAAGATCTATGCCGGCATGAAGCCCGATGCGGCGGCCGAACGCCTGGCGATCGTCAATGCGGACCTCGCCGCGGCCATCCTGATGAAGCTCGATTCACGCAAGGCGGGCGTCATCCTCAACGAAATGGACCAGAAGGCGGCGGCGACGCTCACCGGCATCATGGCCAGCGCAGCCCGAAGGGTAGATCCGTCATGATCCGCAGAATGCTCATCCTGTGCGCGGCGGCAGCTTTGTCCGGCTGCGCAACCAATTTCAAGGAAATCGGTAGGGAACCATCGCTGTCGCCGGTCGGTTCGGGCATCGGCGGCGACGGGGCAGCACCCTACAGCTATCCTCAGCCGCCCGCCGCGCCGGTCAAGAAGTTCTCTTTGTGGGATGACCGCCAGAGCCGGCTGTTCACCGATCCCAGGGCGCTGCGCGAAGGCGACATCCTGACCGTCAGGATCAAGCTCAACGACAAGGCCAACTTCAAGAACCAGAACGACCGGAGCCGCACCGCCGCACGCAAGCTGGGTTATGACGTCACGCTCGGATGGGAAGGCAACAGCACCAGCGGCAAGGGCGACGCCGGCTTGAGTTCCAGCACCGAAACCAATGCCGACGGCGAAATCAAGCGCTCCGAAAACCTGGAGCTCAACGTCGCCGCCGTCGTCACCGAGGTCCTGCCCAACGGCAATTTGATGATCAGGGGTTCCCAGGAAGTGCGCGTCAACTACGAGCTCAGGGTGCTCACCATCGCCGGCATGGTGCGCCCGTCGGACATCGGCGCGGAAAACACCATCTCCTATGAACGCATCGCCGAGGCGCGCATCTCCTATGGCGGCCGTGGCCGCGTCAGCGAGGTCCAGCAGCCGGCTTATGGCCAGCAGGTCCTCGACCAGGTTCTTCCGTTCTAGGCATTGGAGAGCGCGGCACCATGGCCAATGTCGATCAGATTCAGCCTCGCAAGGGTCCTTCCCTTGCCGTGCAGGGCGCCATGCTGCTCGTGGTGACGGCCGCCGCCATCGGCATGGGCTGGATGTCGGGCGGTTATCTCAAGGGCGTCGGCGCACCATCGTCGGTGCCAGTCGCGCCTGAAAACGAGGGCAAGGTACCCCAGCCCGAAGCCGCTCAACAAGCTGGCGCGGGGCCGACGCTCGTCGCGCTGGCGCCGATCACCACCAACATCGCCTCGCCCGCGGACACTTGGATCAGGATGGAAGTGTCCGTGGTCTACGACGCTCCGCAGCCGCCGGCGATGGCGGAGGACGTCCAGCAGGATCTTCTGGCCTTCGTGCGTACCCTCAAGATGCACCAGATCGAAGGCGCCAGCGGCTACCAGCATCTGAAGGCCGATCTCGACGAACGCGCCTCGATCCGCAGTCAGGGGCACGTCAAACAGGTTCTCGTCAGGACATTGCTGCTCGAATGAGAAAATTCCTTCTTGCCGCGGCACTGATTGGCGCCGCCACCTCCGTCGCGGCGGCCCAGCAACTGGACCTTGGCGGCATCGGCAAGGCCGATGGCGCCACCGTCGGCTACATCATCCAGATGTTCGGCCTGCTCACCGTGCTGTCGGTGGCGCCGGGGCTGCTGATCATGGTGACCAGCTTCACCCGCTTCGTCATCGCCTTCTCCATCCTGCGTGCCGGCATTGGCCTGCAATCGACGCCGGCGAACCTCATCCTCATTTCGCTGTCGCTGTTCATGACCTTTTATGTCATGGCGCCGACCTTCGATCAGGCGTGGAATACCGGCGTCAAGCCGTTGATGGACAATCAGATCAGCCAGACAGAGGCCTTCGAGAAGATTTCCGATCCGTTCCGCACCTTCATGCTGCACAATGTGCGCGACAAGGATTTCGACCTTTTCGCGGACCTCGCCCGCGAACGCGGCCAGGTCGTTGCGAAGGAGACGGTCGACCTGCGCATCCTGGTGCCTGCCTTCATGATCTCCGAGATCCGGCGCGGCTTCGAGATCGGCTTCCTGATCGTGCTGCCATTCCTGGTCATCGACCTGATCGTGGCCACCATCACCATGGCGATGGGCATGATGATGCTGCCGCCCACGGTCGTGTCGTTGCCGTTCAAGATCCTGTTCTTTGTCCTGATCGACGGCTGGAACCTGCTCGTCGGCAGCCTGGTGCGCTCTTTCACCTGACCGTGCGCGCTCGACATCGGGTATGGCCTGCCTGCGGAATTGGGCAGCGCGCCGCGTCATCGAATTCCTCCGAATTATTTTCGATTAACCGTCCAGTTTAGTCGTTTGGTAGGGACTCGCCGCCATAGTCGCTCGCAGATGGCGGGTGACCCAAACGCAACGGTCATTGGCATGATGCCGCTCCGTCATACCGGACAAACCGGTATGCAAAAAACACCCTGTAAAACAAGGTACGAGTAGCCATGGCCAGTATCATGACCAACGCCTCGGCGTTGACCGCTCTGCAGAGCTTGAACGCCACCCAGAAGAACCTCGACACCACCCAGGCCCGCATCTCGACGGGTTATCGCGTCTCCCAGGCGTCGGACAACGCCGCCTACTGGTCGATCGCCACCACGATGCGCTCGGACAACTCGGCGATGTCCACCGTTTCGGACGCGCTCGGCCTCGGCGCCTCGAAGGTCGACACCGCCTACACCGGCATGGACAGCGCGATCACGACCATCAACCAGATCCAGCAGAAGCTGACCGCATCCTACGGCCAGACGGACGCTTCCAAGGAAAAGACCCAGGTCGAAATCGCCGCTCTTCAGAAGCAGTTGAAGGCCTATGCCGATGGCGCCACCTTCTCCGGCACCAACATGCTCTCGGTCAACAGCGGCGCCACCGCCACGACCGCGGCCGACGTCAAGATCGTTTCCGCCTTCAACCGCAGCGCAACCGGCGCGGTTTCGATCTCGACGATCGACGTCAACGTGGAAAGCATCAAGCTGTATGAAGCCGGCACTGCTGCCGGCGTGACGAAGGGTATCCTCGACGCCGACCGCCTCGGTACCGATGGCAGCGTCGCGGCCGCGGCCTCGAACCCGACCCTGGGCGCTGCCGCGGCGGCCACCGACACTTATTCGGTCGCCAGCCTGAAGATCTTCTCGGGCACCACCGCTGCGAGCGACACCCAGATCCAGGCTATGATGAACGTCGTCGATGCCGCGCTGAAGGGCATGACCAACGCTGCCACCAAGCTCGGCGCCGCCAAGAGCTCCATCGACCTGCAGAAGACCTTCACCTCGAGCCTGATGGACTCCATCGATCGCGGCGTCGGCCAGCTCGTCGATGCCGACATGAACAAGGAATCGACCCGCCTCCAGGCCCTGCAGGTTCAGCAGCAGCTCGGCGTCCAGGCGCTGTCGATCGCCAACGGCTCGTCGCAGTCGATCCTGTCGCTCTTCCGCGGCTGATCCCTCTCGACCGATCAAACCAGGCAAACGGGCCGCGCCAAAAGCGCGGCCCGTTTTGCGTTTGCTCCAGCCCCGCGCAACCCTCGTTTCTTAACCCTCGAAAGCTGCCTTTTAACAGGCCGTTAACCATAACGCGCTAGTCATGGTTAACCAATGACTTACAACGGATTGCCGAATCGGCCTGATCGGGTGACGGTAATCCACCAGCGGGTCGAGCGGCTCGCGAGGGCAACGCCGGTTTGAGAAGGACCGGTCTGGAAAAAGGAGCGAGTTTCTTGGCGAGCATCATGACGAACGCCGCGGCGTTGACCGCACTTCAAAGCCTTAACGCCACCAACAAGTCGCTCGAGCAAACGCAGTCCCGAATCTCGACGGGCTACAGGGTCTCCGAGGCCTCCGACAACGCCGCCTACTGGTCGATCGCCACGACGATGCGCTCCGACAACCAGGCGCTGTCGACAGTCCAGGACGCGCTCGGCCTGGGCGCCTCGAAAGTCGACACTGCCTATACCGGCATGAACAATGCGCTGGATACGATCGGCAAGATCAAGACCAAGTTGCTTTCGACCATTGGCCAGACGGGTGCCGCCAAGGCAAAGACGCAGACCGAAATCACCGCGCTCCAGGCGCAGATGAAGTCCTTTGCCGATGCCGCCACCTTTTCGGGCTCGAATTATCTTTCGGTGACATCGACGCAGGTCGCCGCCGCCAATGATGGCGTCCAGGCCGACGCCAAGATCGTGTCGTCCTTCAATCGCTCATCGTCGGGCGCCATCTCGCTCGGGACGATCGACATCGATGTCGAGAGCACCAAGCTGTTCGATTCCGGTCTCTCCACCGCCGTCAAGAACCAGGGCACGCTTGACCGCCAGACCTCGGTCTATTCCACGGCGGCCGCCCAGGACCTGTATGATACCGCTTATGCGGCCGCAATCGCCGGCGGCGGCACGGATATTGCCGCCAACACCGCCGGCCAGACCGCGGCCGGGGCGGTGGTTCCCAGGATCGACAATGTTTCCGCATACAACCTCGATATCACCGCGGCCGGCGTGACCGACGACATCATCACCCAGATGGTCGGCAAGATCGACAAGGTCATGAGCCAGTTGACCGACTCCGCCACCATTCTCGGTGCGGCCAAGAGCTCCATCGACCTGCAGAAGACCTTCACGCAGAGCCTGATGGACTCGATCGATCGCGGCGTCGGCCAGCTCGTCGATGCCGACATGAACAAGGAATCGACCCGCCTCCAGGCGCTGCAGGTTCAGCAGCAGCTCGGCATCCAGTCGCTGTCGATCGCCAACAGCTCCTCGCAGTCGATCCTGTCGCTGTTCAAGAACGGCTAACCGTGGCCTAGCTGACGGATACTTCGAAATTCACGGGCCGCGCCGCAAGCGCGGCCCGATTTCATTTTCGCACAAGCTTCGGGGGCTAGTGTTCCGGCGGACAGTCATGCTGGGAGTCGCTCAATCGTGCCGGAACAGATCCAGAGCATCATCTCGAATCTCCGCGGCTTTGGCGTCAGGCGCCTGGCCATGCTGGCGGGCATCGCCGTCCTGGTGATGGGCGTCATCGGCATTGCCTCGGTCTACCTCAACCGCCCGGCCTACGACACGCTCTATGTCGGGCTCGATCGCTCCGACGTGAACCAGATCGGCCTGGTGCTGGGCGAGGCCGGCATCGGCTTCGACGTCGGCGCCGACGGAACCTCCGTGCTGGTTCCGGCCGGCACCACGGCGCAGGCGCGCATGCTGCTTGCCGAAAAGGGCCTGCCGACCAGCGCCAATGCCGGCTACGAATTGTTCGACAATGTCGGCGCGATGGGCCTCACCTCCTTCATGCAGCAGATCACCCGGGTGCGCGCGCTCGAAGGCGAGATCGCCCGCACCATCCAATCGATATCGGGCATCAAGGCGGCGCGCGTCCACATCGTCATGTCCGAGCGCGCCAATTTTCGTCGCGACGAACAGCAGCCCTCCGCGTCGGTCGTCATCCGTTACGCCGGCATCGACGCGGAGAAGAGCGCCATGTCGATCCGCCATCTCGTCGCCGCCGCAGTCCCTGGCCTGTCGGCCGACAAGGTGACGGTGCTCGATTCCAACGGCAATCTGCTGGCCGCGGGCGATGATCCATCCAACACCAGTGCCGCTCGCACGCTCGGCGTCGAGCAGACCGTGGAGGCGCAGATCGGCGACAACATTCGCCGCGCGCTCACGCCCTATCTCGGGCCCGACAATTTCCGCGCCAGCGTAAAAGCTGATGTCAACACCGACACCCGCCAGACCGAAGAGACGATCTTCGATCCGGAGTCCCGTGTCGAGCGCTCGGTGCAATCGGTGCGCGCCAACGAGAACAGCAACCAGAAACAGGCCTCGACCCCGGCCAGCGTCGAGCAGAACCTGCCGGAGACGCAGGCGGCCAGCACCGAGGGTCCGCAGACCTCCTCGGCCAACGACCGCAAGGAGGAGATCACCAACTACGAGATCAACTCCAAGAAGATCGCCACCGTCTCCAATGGCTACAGCGTCACCAAGATGTCGATCGCCGTCGTCGTCAACCAGGACCGGCTGAAGACGATCCTGGGCAAGGACGCGACACCGGACCAGATCGCCAAGCGCGTCGCCGAAATCCAGAAGATGGTAAGCTCCGCCACCGGCTTCGACGACAAGCGCGGCGACGTCATCGACGTCTCGGCGGTCGAGTTCATCGACGGGCTGGACGGCGAGGCGGTGCCACAGGCGGG
This sequence comes from Mesorhizobium sp. CO1-1-7, assembly GCF_020164885.1. Classification (NCBI taxonomy): domain Bacteria; kingdom Pseudomonadati; phylum Pseudomonadota; class Alphaproteobacteria; order Hyphomicrobiales; family Phyllobacteriaceae; genus Mesorhizobium; species Mesorhizobium sp. CO1-1-7. The sequence continues at coordinate 32,446 of NZ_JAIUHA010000010.1, forward strand.
AATGCTCGATTCCATCGGCCAGCATGCCGGCACGCTGATCAATGCCGGCGCCTTCATCGTGGTGGTGTTCCTGGTCGCCTTCTTCGGCCTGCGGCCGATGGCGGCCGCGCTGACGGCAAAGGCGACGCCCGCTATAGCAGGCCCCAATTTCGATGAGGTCCAGCGCTCCCTGCCCACTCCGGAGGCAGCCGCTTCCGCCGATGCGGGTGCCGCCATTGGTGCTCTGCCCGGCACGCGCGCCGGCGCCACCCCGCTCGACGATCTGCGCCAGAAGATCAGGCCGGCCCCGCAGGAGCGGCTTGCCCGCATGGTCGACATCAACGAGGAACGCACCGCGCAGATCCTGCGCAAATGGGCGGCCCAGGAAGTCGCGGCGTAGACCATGCCCTCCGCAGCCCTCTTTGATCTTCTCCCGGATTTCGGCACGCGCGTGCAACGCGCCAGCCAGCCGCAGGCCACCGCCGAGAATAAGCCCGAGGCGGCAGCACCGACGGCCGATATCGGCACGCTGATCGCCGAAGCCGTTGCCCAGGCGGAGGCGGCGCTCGGCGAACGGCTTGCTGCGGCCCATGAAGCGGCGCTGCAAGCGGAACGCCAGGCAAATGCCGAGGAAGCAAAGGCCTTTCTCGACAGTTTCGGCGGCGATGTCGGCAAGGCGGTCTCGTCGCGCATCGACGCCATGGAGGCGCGCGTGACGGATCTTGTCGCCGCCACGGTCGCCCGCATCATCGGCGGCGTTGTCAGCGACGATCTGCGGAAGCGCTCGCTCGAAGCGCTCGCCGGCGCGATCCGCGAAGCCGTTGGCGATGGCGAAGCGGTGCGCATTGCCGTTCGCGGGCCGCTCTCGCTGTTCGAAACGCTGAAGGCGTCGCTTGGGTCCCGCGCCGCAAATCTCGACTTCATCGAGGCGCCCGGCTTCGACCTGATGGTCACCATCGACGAGGCCGTGTTCGAAACGCGAATGGCCGAATGGTCGGTAACCCTGTCCGAGGTCCTGTCATGAGCGTCGCCGAAGCCGATCATGGCAGGCACGAGATCATCATCGTGCGGCGCGGCCATGACGACCACGACGAAGGTCATCATGGCGGCGTCTGGAAGATCGCCTTCGCCGATTTCATGACCGCGATGATGTGCTTCTTCCTGGTCATGTGGCTGATCAATGCCGCCAACGAACAGACCAAGACGGCCGTCGCCAGCTATTTCAACCCCGTCAAGCTGGTCGACCGCGAGTCGAGCCGCAAGGGCCTCAAGGATCTCGGCAATGGACCGCGCACGGCCGGGCCGACGGCCGAAGACCCGCAGGAAGCGACCACCAAGGCTGGACAGGACGGCACCGGCGCCGCGGGCTCGTCCAATCGCAAACAGGACAAGCAGGAGCCGCAGCAGTCGCAACAGTCCGACGAGCATCTTTTCGCCGACCCCTATGCGGTGCTTTCGGAGATCGCCACGGATACCGGCGTCATGCAGAATGTCAGCCAGAGGGGCGATGGCGGCGCGCAGAATTCCGGCCCGGCGACGGGCGCCTCGGGTGGCGCGTCCTACCGCGATCCTTTCGAGCCGGACTTCTGGTCGCAGCAGGTCGCCGCGCCCGGCGCCGAGGCGAGCGCCCAGCGCCCCAGGGTCGAGGGCGATCCGCTCAAGCCCGGCGACAAGGCTGCCGAGACACAGATCGCCAAGGTCAAGGCCGTGCCGCCGGCGCCGCCGATCAAGGATGCACCACTGGAGCCCCTGGCCGGGGATGGCAAGGACGCCGCGGCGGCAATGGCCAAGACTGCTGATGCCAAGGCCGGCGATACCAGGGCCGAGGCTGGAGACGGCAAGGCCGCGGACATGGCCAAGGCGGACACGGCCGCAGCGAAGCAGGAGGCCGCAAAATTCGAGACGGACAAGGCTCCGACCGCCGCCGCGCTGAAGGCCGCCGCCGACGTCAAGCAGCAGCTGGCCGATGCCTTCAAGCCCGGCGACAAGCTGCATGACGGCGTCTCGGTGGAAGCCACCGACAAGGGTGTCGTCATCTCCATCACCGATCAGCTCGACTTTGGCATGTTCGAGGTCGGCTCGGCGGTGCCGAGCCGCGAACTGGTGCTGGCGATGGAAAAGATCGGCCGCATCGTCAACGGCCAGAAAGGCACCATCAGCATCAACGGCCACACCGATGCGCGTCCCTTCCGCGGTGCCAACTACGACAATTGGCGGCTGTCGACGGCGCGCGCGCACTCGGCCTATTACATGCTCGTGCGTGGCGGCGTCGATGAACGCCGCATCACCGAGGTTGCCGGCTTCGCCGATCGCCAGCCCAAGGATGCCGCTGATCCGCTGTCGGCGGCCAACCGCCGCATCGAGATCCTGATGGCAACCGGCGGATGAAACGGGCGGCGCTCACCAGCCGCATGATAGGCCTGTTGCTGCTGGCCACGGCTTGTCCGTCTGCGGGCCTCGCCCAGGACACGCTGCAGCCTTATCAGCTGGTCCGCTCGTTGCAGCTCGTTCAGGACCGCATCGCGGCCGGCGATCATGCCGCGATGCCGATGCAGGCCAAGCTGCTCGAGATGACCGATGCGCGGTTGCGCGCGGCGGACGCCGAGGATTTCAAGGATCCCAAGAATTTTCGCGCGTTGCTGGTCTACGGCATGAGCGGCGGCAATCCGGTGACCCTCGAGGCGGCCGTATCGCGCGCCGCCTCCGATCCGCGGAACCTTGCCATGGCCAAAGGGGTGATCGACTATCTGAACGGCCGGCCAGGCGAGGCGATCGAAGCCCTGAGGCCGATCGACCCGATGACCCTGCCAGGCGACCTCGGCGCGTTCCTCGCTTTGGTCAAAGGCTCATTGCTTGCCACGGATCAGCCGGCGGCCGCACTCACGCTGCTCGATGAAGCCAAGCTGCTCAGCCCCGGCACTCTGGTCGAGGAAGCGGCCTTGCGGCGCTCGGTCGGCATTGCCGTGACGCAGGGCGACGCGGCGCGGTTCGCGCTTGCCTCCACCCAATATGTCGAGCGCTACCTCTATTCGCCTTACGCCAGCCAGTTCGCCGACTCCTTCGTTTCCGGCGTCATTGCACTGCATATGTCGATCAGCCAGGACAAGCTGGCCGACATCACCTCGATGATGGACCCCGAGCGCGAGAAGGTGATCTATCTGCGTATCGCTCGCCGCGCCGCGATTGACGGCATGAGTGACTTGTCGGCCTTCGCCTCGGCGCGGGCCGAACAGGGTCGCGACGGCAACACCAACCAGGGCGATCCGCGCGCCCTGCTCTATTCCAGCCTGTCCACGGTGACCTCCGATACGATCGAGGACGTGCGCACCAAACTTGGCAAGATCGACCGCAGCAAATTATCGGACGGCGACCGGGCCTTGCTCGACGCGGCCCAGGCCATCGCCGGCGAAGTGGTGGCGCCGCCTGCTTCTCTTCCGGTCGCAAATCCGGCGCCCGCGCCGGTCGTACCATCGCCCGAACCCGAAATTGCGGCTGCATCGACCACGGATGCCGCCGGATTGCCACCCGTCGAGGGTGCCGTGTCCGAGAAGCCGGCCGTGGCGCCCCAGGCGGCGGCGCCCGCTGCGCCGAACACATCCGCGCCGGCAACCGACCCGGCAATCGTTCTGCCGGCATCGGCCCCGGCGGTCGCGGCCGCCGCCGACACGACAGACCCGACCGACGCCGCCATGACGAAAACCCGTCGACAGCTAGACCTGATCGACCAGATGCTTGGAGCCGCCCCGAAATGACCCCCAGCCTCGGCCCGGCCCTGCCAGGATTTACCGCCGCGCGCACGGCCGAGCAGCCGGCCGCGTCCGGAAAGAAGGACGACACCGGGTTCGGAGGGATGGTGCACGGCGGCGCAAGCCCTGCCCATTCGGAGAAGCAGCCACCGGCCGGGCCAGGCTCCCGCGATCCGCGGTGGAGCAAGCTTGCCGCGGAGCTTGCGGCAAAGGCAGGCGAGGACGAGCCTAGGCCCGCCGGCAAGGCAAGGACCACGCCGAGCGGATCGTCTGCCGCGAAATCCATGAAGGACGGCAAGGACGCCGGGACGGACAAGGATGCCGATGCCGACGCGCCGGCCGCCGAATCGGGCGCGACGCCGCTCGACGAGCATCTAGCGCTGCTGATGGCGTTTCATGACCTACGCCATTTCTCGACATCGGCCAAAACGGCCGACCAGAGCGCGGCCGGAAGGGAACAGGACGCCGCGGTCGTTGGACAGCTTCCGCCGAAGGCCTATCGGCAGAAATCCGCCGCCGGACGTGACGGTCTCGAACCCATGGCCAAGCCCGAGCGGGTATCGCTGGTCGACGGACCGTTGACGAAACTCGATGGCCAGCTCATTCGTGATGCCGCCGGCACGCCCAAACATGACAGTATGGTCACGGCCGGCCCCTTGCCCGAGGCGCCTGCGGAGGTGCCGGGCGTGGAGACGAAGCAGGCGGCGCCGCAGTTGAAATCGATCGCCGATCTCCAGTCCGCGTTGCGGTCCGAGCCGGGAAAACAGCAGTCGGCGGCTGCACGCATCGACGTCGTTTCCGAGCGCAGCTTCCCCGCGCCGCCGCAGGCACCGATAAGCCAGGCAGCCCTGAACGTGATCGGCGCCATTTCAGCCGATGGCGGTCCGAACCAGGCGTTTTCCACGGCCTCCGCGACCGCTCAGCTGACAGGCTCTGTTGCCGTTCCGACACATGTGTTGAAGATCGAACTTCACCCGGCCGAACTGGGCATGGTGACGGCCCATCTTCGGCTCTCCGGAGAACAACTGTCGATTGAATTGAAGCCCGACACACACGATGCCTATCGCCGGCTTTCCAGTGACAGCGAGGCGATCGTCAAGTCGCTGCGCGGGCTGGGCTTCGAGGTTGACAAGGTCACCATCCTGCAACCTTCGGTGGCAATTCCCTCTACAACCCGCACGGATGCAACCGCCTCGATGAGCGCTGCACCCGGCCGCGATCCGTCATCCTTCCAGCCCGGAAATTCCGGCGGCGGCAACAGTGGAGCCGGCGGCCAGCAGTCAGGTCAGCAATCCGCAAGGGGTAATCATGATGAAGCGCAAGCACATGGCCGCGCCGCTTCGCCTTCTCGCGAGCGCGCTGGCGGCGGTGTTTTTATCTAGCCTCGCGAGCAGCGCAGGCGCCGCCACCAATCCTTGCGAACCCGAGATCCTGCGTGCCGCCGACCGCTATGGCGTGCCTGCCGGCATCCTCTATGCCGTCGGGTTGACGGAAACCGGAAACAAGGGCAGCCTTCAACCCAATGCCTTGAATATAGAGGGAAAAGCAGTCTTCCCGAGAAGCCGGGACGAAGCACTTGCCGCCTTCGCCAACGCCCAGCGCGAGGGCAAGACGCTGATCGATCTCGGCTGCATGCAGATCAACCATCACTACCATGCCTCGCATTTCCGCAGCGTCGAGGACATGCTCGACCCGCGCCAGAACGTCGACTACGCGGCACGCTTCCTGGCCAGCCTCCATGCCCGCCATGAGACCTGGTCCATGGCCGTCGCCCGCTATCATGCCGGACCCGACAACGACCCGGCGCAGAAGGTCTATGTCTGCAGGGTGATCGCCAACATGGTGGCCACCGGCTTCGGCAAATGGACCACGAACGCACGCGCCTTCTGCAACCCGTAAGCGCATTTTCCACTTCTAATACATCAGTCCCGTGGCTGCGAAGCGATCGATTCGACTTGGCCGAGACTTGGGCCCCAAGCATATCTGGCTGCACGCTAATGCAACCGATGCGATTCCGGACTCCCAAGAAACTAGTTACAAGAAATGACGGTTGTTCAGGATTCCCGCCAGCGGATACGCCTTTCCCCACGGGGCAAATGTGCTGATTCGGAGGCGGGGCCGATGATCGTTATCGTTGACGAGCGAGAGCTCGTGACAGAGGGCTACAATTCACTTTTCGACCGCGAGGGGATCGCCTGCGCCGGTTTCGCGCCGGGCGAGTTCGGCGAGTGGGTCAACTCGGCCGCCGACACCGATCTGCGATCGGTGCGGGCCTTCCTGATCGGCGACTGTCGCGACGGCGCGATCTCGCCGCGCCAGATCCGCGACCGCACCGGAGCTCCGGTCATTGCGCTCAGCGAGCAGCATTCGCTGGAAAACACGCTGCGGTTGTTCGAGAGCGGCGTCGATGACGTCATCCGCAAGCCGGTGCACATCCGCGAAATCCTGGCCCGCATCACCGCCATCCGCCGCCGCGCCAGCGAGGACGTCGCCTATACCGAGATCGGCGCCATGCGCATCTTCATGGACGGCCGCGATCCCGAGATCGACGGGCAGCCGCTGCCCTTGCCGCGCCGCGAGCGCCGTATCCTGGAATATCTGGCGAGCAACCGTGGCCGCCGCGTCACCAAGACCCAGGTGTTCAATGCCATTTACGGCATCTTCGACGAAGAGGTCGAAGAGAACGTGGTGGAAAGCCACATCAGCAAGTTGCGCAAGAAACTGCGCGAGAAGCTGGGCACCGACCCGATCGATTCCAAGCGCTTCCTCGGCTACCGGCTCGTGTTCTGATGCGGCACCGCGCCAGCCTCGCGCAAGACAGGACGCGTAGCCTCGAAGCCAGTGGCATGGATATTGCGGAGACATCTCGATGAGCCTCTACGGAATGATGCGGACCGGCGTTTCGGGCATGAACGCCCAGGCGAACCGCCTGTCGACGACAGCCGACAACATCGCCAACTCCGATACCACCGGCTACAAGCGGTCCTCGGCCGAATTTTCGACATTGATCATGCCGTCGACCGGTGGCGCCTATAATTCCGGTGGCGTCACCACCACGATCCGCCAGGCGGTCAGCGATCCGGGCGTGCTTCAATACACGACCTCGGTCTCCGACCTTGCCGTCAGCGGCGATGGTTTCTTCGTCGTCCAGGATCCAAGCGGCACGCCTTTCCTGACCCGCGCCGGCGCCTTCGTCCCCGACGCACAGGGCCGGCTGGTCAATGCCGCCGGTTTCCAATTGATGGCCTACAGCTACGCCAATGGCACGCCGGCGGCCACGGTGAACGGCTTCGAAGGTCTCGAGCCGGTTGTCATCTCCGACCAGGGACTGACCGCGACGCCGAGCACCCAAGGCAATTTCAGCGGCAATCTGCCGGCAGGTGCGACACCGGTCCCTGCCGGCAACCTGCCCAGCACGAACTCGGCGGGAGCGCAGTATACTTCGAAATCGTCGATGGTCGCCTATGACAATCTCGGCAACAAGAAGTTGCTCGACGTCTATTTCACCAACACCGGCGCAGGCACCTGGGAGGTGGCGGTCTTCGACCAGTCGAAGGCGACGGCCGGAACTGGCTTCCCCTACGCTGCCGGCGGCGCCCTGGGCACGGCCAACCTGACCTTCGATACCACCACCGGCAAGCTCACCGGCACCCCGACCGGCGTTTCATTCACCGTACCGGGCGGCGCCAGCCTTGCCCTCGACCTGTCGAAGCTGACCCAGCTCGGCACCGGCTTCACCGTCACCGACGCCCAGGTGAACGGCAACGCGCCGAGCACCATCGACAAGGTGCAGATCAGCAAGGACGGCACCATCTACGCCCAGTACAAGGATGGCACCTCCAAGCCGCTCTACAAAATTCCGCTGGCCGACGTGCAGAGCCCTGACCAGCTCAAGGCGCTGCCTGGCAATGTCTACGCGCAAGGCACCGACTCCGGTGCGATCCGTGTCGGCTTTGCCAACGAAGGCAAGGCCGGTTCTATCATCTCGGGCGCGCTCGAAAATTCCAACGTCGACATCGCGGAGGAATTGACCGACATGATCGCGGCCCAGCGCAGCTACACCGCCAATTCCAAAGTCTTCCAGACCGGTTCCGACCTGATGGACGTCCTTGTCAACCTGAAGAGATAAACCGGGCTTCGCCCGTGAAAGACCAGCATGTCGCTTTCCTCCGCACTGAGCATCGCCCAATCGGCGCTTCTGGCCACCTCGCGGCAGACAAGCGTCGTCACGCGCAACGTGGCAGACGCCGACAATCCGAACTATTCGCGCCGCATCGCGCTGGTCACCAGCACGACGCCCGGCGCGCGTTCGGTTGATGTCCAGCGTGCGGCCAACGACCTGCTGTTTCGCCAGAACCTCGGCGCTCTGTCCGCCTATGCCGGCCAGAGCGCGCTCTACAACGGCATGGATCAGCTCGACGTCTCGGTGAATGGCGTCGACAACGCCTCCTCGCCTTCGACAGCGATCGGCAATCTGCAGCAGGCGCTGCAGCTGTACGCCACCTCGCCGTCCAACCAGAATCTTGGCTCGAGCGTCATCGACGCGGCCAAACAGGTGGTGCGGTCCCTCAATGAAGGCTCCAAGGCCATTCAGGATTTTCGTACCCAAACCGACGGCCAGATCGATACCGCCGTCAAGGATCTCAACTCGCTGCTCAACCAGTTCCAGGATGCTAACACCGCGGTCATGTCCGGAACCCGTTCAGGCACCGACGTTTCCGATGCGCTCGACCAACGCGACGCATTGTTGAAGAAGATCGCCAATTACATTCCGGTGTCGACCTTCACGCGTGGCGACAACGACATGGTCATCACCACGGGTGACGGCACGACATTGTTCGAGACGATCCCACGCACCGTCAGCTTCGCTCCGTCTTCGGGCTATGCCGCGGGTGCGGCCGGCAACACGGTCTATATCGACAACGTACCGGTCTCGGCGGGCAGCGGCGGCAACACCACCGCCAGCGGCACCATTGCCGGCCTGCTGCAATTGCGCGACGGCGTTGCCTCGACCATGCAGAGCCAGCTCGACGAAACCGCGCGCGGCCTGATCACCGCCTTTGCCGAAACGGCACCGTCGATGCCCAATGCGGCGGGCCTGTTCACCTGGTCGGGCGCACCGGCGGTGCCAGCCGCGGGCACGCTCGTCGACGGCCTTGCTGGAACGATCAAGATCAATGCCGCGATGGATCCCAGCACCGGCGGCAACCCGACATTGCTGCGCGATGGGGGGGCCAATGGCGTCGCCTACGTCGCCAACACCACTGGCGGGGCTTCATACTCCAACCTTCTGGTCGCCTATGGCGACCAGCTCGACAAGCCGATGACGTTCGATCCCTTGGCCGGGATTTCGGCAACCTCCAGCGTTGCCGACTACGCCGCCAATTCGATCGGCTGGTTGCAGGGCGTTCGTCAGCAGGCCTCGACCGCCGCCGACGCCAAGGAAGCCCTGGCACAGCGCAGTGCCGATGCCTTGTCCAACGCAACGGGCGTCAATGTCGATCAGGAAATGTCGCTGATGCTCGATCTCGAGCACACCTATCAGGCATCCGCCCGGATGATGAAGACCATCGACGACATGATGACGGCGCTGTTGAGCGCGGTGGGATAAGCCATGACCTTTGTCTCCTCTGCTGCCCTTACGAATGCCATGCGCTATCAGCAGATGCGCATGCAGGCCGATCTCGTCAAAGCCACGAAAGAGTCCTCGACCGGCAAGGTCGCCGATGTCGGTCTGGCACTTGGTGGGCGTACCGCCCAGTCCGTCACCTTTTCGCGCGACCTCGACCGGCTCAACGTCGTTGTCGATTCCAACGGACTGGTGGCCGCCCGGCTCTCATCCACCCAGACCTCGCTCGGCCAGCTCTCCAGCGTCGCGCAGACTTTCCTGTCCAGCCTGACCACCGCGTCGTCGGGCGACAACTCCGACAGCCTGACCCAATCGACCGGCCAGACAACGATCCAGCAGCTTACGTCGATCCTCAACACCAGCGTCAACGGCGAATATCTGTTCGCTGGCACCAACACCGACGTCAAGCCGATCAACGATTTCACCGCCGCCGGCTCTCCCGCCAAGGCTGCCTTTGACGCCTCCTTCGTCGCCAAGTTCGGCTTCCCGCCCAGTGACCCGGCCGCGGCCAACATCACCGCGGCCCAGATGGACGATTTCATCACCAACAATGTCACGCCCCAGTTCCTCGGCGCGGGCTGGCAGACCAACATGTCGAATGCGACCGACCAGCAGATCGTCAGCCGCATCGCGCTCAACGAAACCACCGAGACCTCGACCGGGGCCAACAGCGACGGCATCAGGAAGCTCGCCATGGCGGCGGCCTTGGTCTCCAGCCTGATGTCCACCAACATCAGCCAGGCGGCGAAGGACACCATCATCGACCACTCGCAGAAATTGGTCGGCGAGGCGCTGAGCGGCATCGCGCAGGTCCAATCCCAGACCGGCATCGTGCAGAAGCGCGTCTCCGATGCCAGCGACCGCATGAAGACGCAGATCGACCTGTTCGAACGCCACATTCTGGATCTCGAGGCAGTCGATCCGGCGGAAGCGGCGACCCGCGTCGCCAATCTGACGCAGCATATCGAGACGTCTTTCGCCCTGACGGCGCGCCTGCAGCAGCTCAGCCTGTTGAATTACCTGACCTGACACCTCCAGCGGAACGGTAGAGCCACCGATGTACCAATTCTCCTACGCCGACGTTCAGAGCACCTCCGTCGCGGACGCCAAGGACCGCGAGCGGGACCTCCTGACCCGCTCGATCGACATGCTGTCGGCCGCCGCCGCGGCAGGCCAGCATTCGATGGAGGCGGTCGAGGCGCTGCATTTCACCAATCGCGTCTGGACAACCTTCGTCGAGGATCTCGGTTCCAGCGACAATGCACTCCCCAAGGAGTTGCGCGCCAACCTGATCTCCATCGGCCTGTGGCTGCTGCGGGAGGCCGAGGACATCCGCCAGGGCCGCACCGACAATTTCGAGGGGCTGATCGAAGTATCCCAGATCATCCGCGACGGCATTCAATGACCAACACGTTGAAGTTATCGCTGAAGCCCAATGAGAAGATCTACATCAATGGCGCGGTCATCCGCGTCGACCGCAAGGTCACCATCGAGCTGATGAACGACGTGCAGTTCCTGCTCGAGAGCCATGTGATCCAAGCAGACGATGCGTCGACGCCATTGCGGCAGCTCTATTTCATCGTGCAGGTCATGCTGATAAACCCCGCTGGTGCCGACGAAGCGCGCGAGATGTTCCGCCGCTCGCTGCCACTGCTCATTGCAAGTTTCGAAGACGCCGAGATCGGCAGCGCGCTGAAACAGGTCGACCGCATGGTCGGCGAGGATCACATCTACGAGGCCTTGAAGGCGATCCGTTCGCTTTATCCTCTCGAACGCCGCGCGCTTGGCGGCAATGACGATGTTCCGGGCGCCGCGCGCCCGCTGGCCGTGGGAGCACGATACTGATGACCGTGGACATGACGACGACGGTGCCGGTTGGCGCCAACCAGACCACCACGCCGACCTCGAAGACGGCGGTCGACTATCAGTCCTTCCTGAAGCTTCTGATCGCGGAGATGAAGAACCAGGATCCGACCAAACCGATGGATTCGACGGCGTATGTCGCCCAGCTCGCCACCTTCTCCCAGGTCGAGCAATCGGTGCAGACCAACACCAAGCTCGACCAGATCATGCAGTCCTCGGCGCTGTCGCAGGCCGACGCTCTCATAGGCCGCAACATCACCTCGGCCGATGGCAAGACAACGGGCACGGTGGCGTCGGTTACGCTTGGCAGCAACGGACTGATCGCGGTGTTGCAGGATGGCACCACGGTCCCTGTCGGCGCGGGCGTGTCGATCAAGCCGGCGAGCTAGGCCAACCGCCGACATGAATGAGGCCGACGCACTCGACATCGTCCAGTATGCGGTGTGGACGGTGCTGACCGCATCCGCTCCGGTGGTGCTGGTCGCCATGGCGGTCGGCATTGGCATTGCCTTGATCCAGGCGTTGACGCAGGTCCAGGAAATCACCTTGACCTTCGTTCCCAAGATCGTCGCCATCATGCTGGTGGTGGCGCTTACGGGTCCCTTCATCGGCGGCCAGATATCGGCCTTCACCAATGTCATCTTCGAGCGCATCCAGAACGGTTTCTGAGCGATTTCCAGCAAGGGTGCTCGACGGACTTCCATCCAGACTTGCGCCAGATGGAGCACGGCTTGCAGGCGATGGCGCTGCGGCTAGAGTGCCGTTCCATGATCCGGCAAATTGTCGGCCTGACATGACGGTATTGTCTCGATGACGTCTCGCACACCCTTGAACCAGCCCGGCACGCCATGTGCGGCATAGCCGGCGTTTGGCGCAAACGCGATCCGATCGCCGGAGGTGACATTGCCGACGTCGCCCGCATGATGCAGGCGCTGGTCCATCGTGGGCCAGACGATCATGCCAGTTGGAACGACAGCCGCCTGGCGTTCGGTCACCGCCGGCTCTCAATCATCGATCTGTCGGCGCAGGCACGCGAGCCGATGCTCACCGCCTGTGGCCAGGGCGTGCTGGTCTACAATGGCGAGGTCTACAACTATCGCTCGCTGCGGGACACGCTGCGGGCTGAAGGCAAACGGTTCCGGACAGCCTCTGATACCGAAGTGGTTCTCGAAGCGCTGCACCATTGGGGGCCGGACCAAGCCATCCCGATGTTCGACGGCATGTTCGCCATCGCCTATTTCGACGCCCGTGCCGACGCCCTGTGGCTCGCGCGCGACCGTCTCGGCATAAAGCCTATGTCGGTGGCCGAGACGGGTGAGCGGATCCTGTTCGCCTCCGAGGATAAGGCGATCCTGGCCTGCGATGGCGTCGCCCGGACCATCGATGCGCGCGAGATGACGTTGCGCCTCGCTTGGCAAAGCCGTGATTCCTGTTCCAGCCTGTTTCAGGGCATAGAGCGGCTGCCGCCGGCAGCTCTATGGAAGATCAGCGATGCGGGCGTCGAGAAGCGCTGTTTCTGGCATGTCCTCGACGTGCTCGATGCCGCCCGCATCGTTGGCGATACCGCCACCGACGCGGAGCACATGGCAACGCTGGAGGCGCTGATCGAAGACAGTGTCGGGCTCCATTGCATCGCCGACACCAGCCTGGCCGCTGCCTGCAGCGGCGGCGTCGATTCCGGCCTCGTCACCACGCTGGCCAAACGCTTCAGGCCGGAGATAGCGGCCTATGTGGTCGACCCCCGCATTGGCCACAGCGAGGCGGATGACGCGCAGCGTACCGCCAGCCACGCTCATGTGCCACTGAACAGGGTGCCTATCGACAAGGACCGGTTCCTCGACCTGTGGCCGAAGACCATCTGGCATCTGGAAAGCGACGGTTGGCATGCAAGCCACGTCTGCCTGCTCGCGCTGGCCGAGCAATGCCGGGCCGATGGCGTCAAGGTGCTGCTGACCGGCGAAGGCGCCGACGAACTCTTTGGCGGCTACGACTGGCAGGAAGCCAGCCTGAAATTGTGGCGGCCATGGTCCTGGCCGGGTCGGCTGTTTCGGTCCAGGCACAAGCTCGCTCGCAGATTCGAGCGCCAGCGCCATGCCCCCTTCCGGACCGCGATCGGCTTTGCCCATGGCTGGGATCGCAACGCCGTGCTCAGGGCACTTTCGCCGGAATTGAATTTCCTTCAGGCAAGGATCTTCGACCGGCTGGAGCCAGTGACGCCGCTTGGCGACCGTGCCTTCCTGGGATGCTGCCTTCACGACATGTATTCGCATCTGCAGGATCTGCTGAACCGGCATGACCGCCTCAGCATGGCGGCCTCTGTAGAACTCAGGGTGCCATTCCTCGAGAACCGGCTGATCGACTTCGCGATCCATCTGCCTCGGCGGCACAAATACCGCCAGAAGCAGGGAAAGTGGCTTTTGAAGAAAGTAGCGGAAAAACACATTCCGGTTCAGAATGTAAAGGCCAGGAAGAACGGCTTCCAGGTATCCGCGAACTTTACCACCGGCACCGAGACCCTGTTGAATGGTGGCCTTCTGCGCGATGCGATGAAGTGGCCGGCATCTTCGGTCGCGGATCTGGTCGACCTGGCCAGGCGCGACCAGCCGTCAAGGCTTCGGCTGGTGGGAATGGAGCTTTTCCTTCGTCTCCATGCCGGCGGCCAGTCCGCCGGCCAACTAAGCGAAGCGTTGCATGCGGCCGTGGGCGAGGCGTGCTGAAACGGCAGGCTGGATGCCAAAGGGGCGGCGTGGCCCTTCGCTATCCCCTTGTTGGACCATGATCTTCCCTGCAAGGCATTCGCCCTTTGCGCCGCGATGCCATAGTTTCGGCAAATCATGCGGGGAAACGGATTCCCGCAAGGATCAGCGCGCCGTGGCAGGAACCCATCCATGATTGACGAGAAGCCGGATAGCGAAAGCGTCTCGGCGCTGGCGCCGTTCCGGCATGGCATCTTCCGGGCCGTATGGGGCGCGAGCCTCGTCTCGAATTTCGGCGGCTTGATCCAGGGCGTCGGCGCCGCCTGGATGATGACCACCATCGCCACCTCGCCCTACCAGGTCGCCCTGGTCCAGGCCTCGACCACCTTGCCAATCATGCTGTTCGCGCTTGTCGCCGGCGCCATCGCCGACAGCTTCGACCGCCGCAAGGTGATGCTGGTCGCCCAGACTTTCATGCTGGTCGTTTCGGTGCTTTTGACCGCGTTCACCTATTTGGACCTGATCACGCCGTGGACGCTGCTGGCCTTTACCTTCCTGATCGACAGCGGCACGGCACTCAACAGCCCGTCATGGCAGGCCTCCGTCGGCGACATCGTTCCTCGCAACAAGGTGCCTGCCGCCGTGGCGCTGAATTCCATGGGCTTCAACCTGACACGCAGCGTCGGCCCGGCAATCGGTGGCATCATCGTCGCGGCCGCCGGCGCGGCCGCGGCCTTCGCGGCGAACGCGGTGAGCTATGTCGGGCTTATCGTCGTGCTCGCACGCTGGAAGCCGGATCTGCCGGCCTCGACCTTGCCGCGCGAGTCATTGGGGGCCGCCATGGGCGCCGGCCTGCGCTACGTCGCCATGTCGCCCAATATCGGCAAGGTGCTGGTCAGGGGCGCCGCCTTTGGCTTCAGCGCCGGCGCGGTGCTGGCGCTGCTGCCGCTGGTGGCGCGCGACGTCGTCAAGGGCGATGCGCTGACCTACGGCATCATGCTGGGCGCCTTCGGCATCGGCGCCGTCGGCGGGGCGCTGATCAGCGTGCGGCTGCGGCAGCTGCTCTCCAGCGAGACGATGGTGCGCTGTGCATTCGCCGGCTTTGCGGCCTGCGCCTTCAACGCCGCCGTCAGCCAGCATGCCTGGCAGACCTCGCTCGGCCTGCTGGTCGGCGGTGCCTGCTGGGTGATCGCGCTCTCGCATTTCAACGTCACCGTGCAGATGGCGACACCGCGCTGGGTGGTCGGCCGGGTTCTGTCGGTCTACCAGACCGCAACCTTCGGCGGCATAGCACTGGGCAGCTGGATCTGGGGTGTCGTCGCCGACGCGCATGGCGCCGAGACGGCGCTGATCGCCGCGGCCATCGCCATGCTGGCCGGCGGCGCCATCGGCCTCGTGCTGCCGCTGCCGCAACAGCAGGTGCTCAACCTCGACCCGCTCAACCGCTTCAAGGAGCCGCACCTGGCACTCGACCTGAAGCCGCGCAGCGGTCCGATCGCCATTATGATCGAATACATCATCCGGCACGAGGACGAGGCGGAATTCCTCGCCACCATGGCCGAGCGCGGCCGCATCCGCCGCCGCGACGGCGCCCGCAACTGGACACTGGCGCGCGATCTCGAAAATCCGGCGATCTGGATCGAGCATTACCACACGCCGACCTGGCTCGAATATGTCAGGCATAACGGTCGCATCACCCAAGCCGACGCCATGGTCGGCGAACGCTTGCGGGCGCTGCACTCGGGCAACGAGCCGCCGCGCGTGCGCCGCGTCATCGAGCGCCCGACGACCGCCGGCACCGCGTTGGTGATGGCCAAGGGGCCGATCGAGCACTGACGAATTCGAAGGTTCGCGGCGCCTCACCCCTCGCCCGACAGGTCCCGCCGCGCCTTTTCCAGCTCCTCGGCATAGCGCCGCATCAAATGGCCCTCGGTAAGCAGCCCGAGCACGATGTGGTCGGCGAAGTCCTCGACCACGGCCAGTTCCTCGGCGCCGGCGCGCTGGAAGGTCTCGGCGGCGGCCTGCACGTTCATGCTGGGCACCAGGACGGCATCCTTGTACTGGGCAAGGTCGCGCACCGGCACCTCGCCCCCGGAGGGATCGCTATGCAGTTCGGCCACGATCAGCACGCCGACATACTCATCCCCCGGGTCGACCGCGATCACGCGCTGGGCCGAACCCAGCGGGAATTCCTTGCGGAAGGCGGCCAGCGTCGTCGACGCATCGACGGTCTTGATGTCCTCGCGCATCATCGAGCCGACGGTCAGGCTGCGCATCCAGCCGACATCGTGGGCGCTGCGGATCGTCTCGCCGCGCAGGTGGAAGCGCCAGGTCGAGAACGAATAACCGAAGGTCTCGCGCACCAGGATCGCCGCCATGATCGAGGCGGCCAGCACCACGCCGGTGAGCGTCAGGTCGCGGGTCGATTCCAGCGCCAGGAAGGTCATGGTCAGGGGCCCGCCGACGACGCCGACGGCAAGCGACGTCATGCCGACAACGGCGGCGACGGAGGGGTCGATACCGGTCGCCGGCGACACGAGCGCCATGACACCGGCGAACGACTTGCCTAGTAGCGCACCAAGGAACAGCGAGGCGAAGAACAATCCGCCGCGAAAGCCCGAACCCAGTGAGATCGCCGACGCCGCCAGCTTCAGCACGAAGACGCTGGCCACCACCGCCAGCCCGTAATTCATGGCGAACTCGCGATGCAGCGCGCCGTGGCCGCTGGACAGGACCTGCGGCGTGATCAGGCCGAGGAGGCCGACCAGCACACCACCGATGACGGGGCGCAGCGAGGCGTCGACCGACAGGCGGTTGAACCCACGCTCGATCAACGTCACGAGTTGCATGATGGCGATCGAGGCAGCACCGCCAAGCAGGCCGAGCAACAGGAAAGGCACATATTGGCTGGCGGTGAGTTGCGGCAACCCTGAAAGCTCGAGCGGAAAGGGCACGCCGCCGAACACTTCCGCCGTCAGCGACGCCGAGATCGCGGCCGTCATGACAGGGGCGACATTGGCGACCGAGTAGATGCCGATGACCAGTTCGAAACCGTAGAAGGCGCCCGTCAGCGGCGCGTCGAAGGCGGCCGATATGGCGCCGGCGGCACCACAGCCAACCAGGATGCGGACGTCGTTGCGGCGCAACCGGAAAGCGCGCGCCAGCCGTGAGGCGACGCCTGAGCCGACCTGCGTGTAGCCCGCCTCCAGACCGACCGAAGCGCCGAAGCCGCTGGAAATCATCGTCTGCACGACGATGATGAAGGTATCGGTCAGAGACATGCGCCCGCCATAGAGCGCGTTGGCCTCGATCGGATCGACCGGCGTGCGGAATTTCCGGAGCCTCAGCCAGACCACCGATATCCCGAGCAGGATACCGCCGATCGCCGGGATCAGCGCCTGTATCGGATTGGCGAGCGAGAACATGCCAGACAGGCGCCCGCCGGGCTGGACGCCGAACAGCAGCCCGTGCAGGTCCTGTACGATCTGGCTCATCGCGGTGACCAGTATGCCAGCCATGACGCCGATAACGCCCGCCAGCATGACGACGGCGATACCGCGCGCCTCCAGCAGAGGGACTGACCTCAAAAGAACCGCGCGCAGCCGGCGGGCGTAGACTTGGGGTTGGTTTCTGGAAAGCACCGGGGCGGCTCGCCGATATCAAGGCAAAGGAAGACCCGCCTGATACGCCGGGCGGCACGTCGTGACAACCACAATGCCGACATCAAAGGCGCCATTATGGCCGCGAAACCGCCCGATCCGGCCTTTCCCGCTTTGGGCCGACGGGGCCGCCCGCCAGTTGCGAACTAACCGTGCCCTTTCAGCACAATGCGTACACCGAGCCGGAGCGCGGCAAGGATCCGGGCGCCGGACCGCTCAGGTCGGCATGGCTTCGCCGGCCTCGTAGAGCACGAGATTGCGCTCGCCGATGCCGAGCCCCGGCCAGCTCGCGCGCCAGTCGGCAAGATGCGGCGAGCGGAAATGCGCATCCAGGGCCGGTCTGGCGCGCCACACCTCGGTGATCCGGATCAAACCGGGATCAAGCACATCCTGCGCATAGGAATATTCAAGGCAGCCGTCCTCGGCGCGGCTGGCGCGAACCATGCGCTCCATCACCGGCCTTGCCTCGTCGAGCCTGTCGGGCGGCAGGCGGATCGTACCGATGATCAGCAGCATGAGGTGTCCTTCGCGAGAGAGTCGATTCCGTCACTCTCCCACCCTCGCGCAAGCTTGGCCAGCTACCCTCGCCGGGCTGTCGCATGCTCGGCAGCCCAGGGTTTCGAGGACGAGAATGGCGATCAGCGAAAGCATCCAGCCCGGCGCGGTGGCCAAGAACGGCCGCGACGTCTTCTTCGCGCTCGGCATCGTCGTCATCCTGGCCGTGCTGTTCCTGCCGATCCCGGCCTTTCTCATCGACATCGGGCTTGCCTTCTCGATCGCGCTTTCGGTGCTGATCCTGATGGTGGCGCTGTGGATCCAGCGGCCGCTCGATTTCTCGTCCTTCCCGACCGTGCTGCTCATTGCCACCATGCTGCGCCTGTCGCTCAACATCGCCACCACGCGCATGATCCTGTCGCACGGCAATGAGGGCACGCACGCCGCCGGCTATGTCATCGCCGGCTTCTCCAAGCTGGTGATGGCCAGCGATTTCGTCATCGGCCTGATCGTCTTCATGATCCTGATCGTGGTGAACTTCATCGTCATCACCAAGGGCGCCACCCGTATCGCCGAGGTCGGTGCGCGCTTCACCCTCGACGCCATCCCCGGCAAGCAGATGTCGATCGACGCCGACCTCTCCGCCGGCATGATCGACGACAAGACCGCGCAACTGCGCCGCCGCGAACTGGAAGAGGAATCCTCCTTCTTCGGTTCGATGGACGGCGCCTCGAAATTCGTCCGCGGCGACGCCATCGCCGGCCTCATCATCACCGCCATCAACATCGTCGGCGGCATCGCCATCGGCTACATCAGGCACGGCATGGGCATGGGCGAGGCCGCCGACGTGTTCATCAAGCTGTCGGTCGGCGACGGTCTCGTCACTCAGATCCCGGCGCTCATCGTCTCGCTCGCCGCCGGCCTGCTGGTCTCCAAGGGCGGCACGCGCGGCTCGACCAACCAGGCCGTGTTCGGCCAGCTCGGCGCCCATCCGCGCGCGCTCTACGTGGCGGCCGCACTGCTGGTGTTGCTCGGCCTGATGCCCGGCCTGCCACTGTTCCCGTTCTTCGCGCTCGCCGCCGGCATGGCCGGCCTCGGCTATGTCATTCCAATGCGCCACAACCGGGCCGTCGCCGAGGCCGAGGCGCTGAAGAGCCAGGAAAAAGCGAGCAAGGCCGAGGAAGAGAAGAACTCGGTCAAGGCCTCGCTCGCCACCGCCGAGATCGAACTGCTGATCGGCAAGCAGCTTTCGACCCGGCTCCTGGTCTCGCACCAGGAACTGGTCTTCCGCATGTCCAAGATGCGCAAGAAATTCGCCCAGCAATACGGCTTCGTCGTGCCGGAAGTCCGTGTCGCCGACGACTTCGCCATCCCACCGAAAAGCTATCAGATCAAGGTGCACGGCACCGTGGTCGCCGAATATTCGATGCGCGTCGGCGAGATCATGGTGCTGCTCGGCAACCGCGACATACCCGAAATCCCAGGCGAGGAGATTCGTGAGCCCGCCTTCGGCATGCGCGCCTACTCCGTCATGGAAACCTTCGCCGAGGATCTGAAGCGCGAGAACTTCACCTTCGCCGACAACATGTCGGTGCTGCTCACCCATCTCTCGGAAGTCATCCGCAACAACCTGCCGCAGCTCCTGTCCTACAAGGACATGAAGGCGCTACTCGAACGCCAGGACCAGGAATACCGCAAGCTCGCCGACGAGATCTGCACCACCCACATCTCCTATCCCGGCCTGCAGGCGGTGCTCAAGCTGCTGCTTGCCGAACGCGTCTCGATCCGCAACCTGCATCTCATCATCGAGGCCATCGCCGAGATCGCGCCGCATGTGCGCCGCACCGAGCAGATCGTCGAACATGTGCGCATCCGCATGGCCCAGCAGATCTGCGGCGACCTCTCCGAAGGCGGCGTGCTCAAGGTGCTGCGCCTCGGCAACCGCTGGGACCTTGCCTTCCACCAGAGCCTCAAGCGCGACGCCAAGGGCGAGGTGCGCGAATTCGACATCGATCCGCGCCAGTTGGAGGAATTCGGCCAGGACGCCACCAAGGCGATCAAGAAACACCTCGAAGCCGGCGAGCGTTTTGTCCTCGTCACCGCGCCCGACGCCCGCCCCTATGTGCGCATGATCATCGAGCGCCTGTTCACCACGCTGCCGGTGCTCTCCCATGTCGAAATCGCCAAGGGCGTCGAGATCAGGGTGCTCGGGACCATATCGTGAGCGTTCTCTCGCAGGCCGTCGTCATCGCGGCGTTCCTCGCCTTCTGCCGCATCGGCGCCTGTTTCATGCTGATGCCTGGCCTGTCCAGCGCCCGCGTCCCGGTCCAGGTCAGGCTGTTCGTCGCGATCGCCGCCACCGGCGGCCTGCTTGCCTTCCTGTGGGACAAGATCTTTCCCTTCGTTGATCCGCGTCCGCAGATCCTGGTGCCGATGATCATCTCGGAGTTGCTGGTCGGCGGGCTGATCGGCGCCATGACCAGGCTCTACATGGAGGCGCTTCGCTTCATGGGCTCGGCCATCGCCATGCTGATCGGCTATGGCGGTTCCGGCGGACCGGCGATCGAGGAACCGGAGCCGCAGGCAGCCCTTGCCGCCATCATTTCGTTCTCGGCGCTGCTGATGCTGTTCGTCTTCGACTTCGATCACGAGATCGTCCGCGCCCTCGTGGCGTCCTACACGGTCGCGCCGGTCAACGTCTTCTTCAACCCGCAGGCGGCGCTGGTCGACATCACCGACACCGTGTCGGACACTTTCTTCCTGGTCATCCGCCTCGGCAGCCCGTTCGTCGCCTATGCCATTCTCGTCAATCTGACGATCGGCTTCGTCAACAAGCTGACGCCGCAGATCCCGATTTATTTCATCTCGCAGCCCTTCGTCATGGCCGGCGGCATGCTGATCTTCTATTTCGCCGCCGGCACCATGCTGTCGCTGTTCGTCGACGGCTTCGTCGACCTCACGCTGGCGAGGTGACATGAGCACGCGCAAGGATCGTCTGAGGAAACTGGTCAAGGTGCAGGGACAGCTGAAAGCCCTGCACGAAACCCGCCACGCCACCTTCGTCGCCGCGGCAAGCGCCGCCGAGACCGAGGCCCGCGAATTGATCGGCCATTTCGACCAGGACAATTCCCTCTCTAGCCTGTTCCCCGATCTCTATCATCGCCGCATCGCCCAGGCCGTCGTGCGCCAGGAGGAGAGCCTGGAAGGCGCGAGACAAGAAGCCGCCCTCATCGCCGCGGCAACCGCCCGCACGAACATGGTCGAGCGCGCCTACAGGGACCTGCGCAACCGCGACGAGCGCGAGAGATCAGACCGCGAGCGGCTGGACCTGATCGCGCAGAAGCGGGGACAGGAGTAATTGGCGGAGCCGGAACGTTGCCCGAACTCATCAATGTTGCGTAGAGAGTCCATCCGCCTGCCGGCTAACGTCCATGCTTACTTCCGTAACCAGCTTGCGGCGAAGGGCCATCACATAGTCACTCGGTCCCTTCGGCGTTATAACGAAGGCTTGGGAGCCGCCAATGACCGATTTGGCAAAATAGGATGCCAACGGTTGATCGGGATCCTCATCCTGCGTTGGAATGGCAATCGCGTTGATTGTATACCCCTTGGCAACGGCGTTTAGCCTGCTCGGCTGGACAGGAAGCCCATCATTATTCTCGCCGTTGGCTGAGATGTCGATTACTTTCTTTGCTGCCGTTCCCGGAAACTGGTCGAGCAGAAGGGCACCGACATCAATAGCCGACGATACGGACGTTCCGCTCCGCCCCCGACGGGCGAAGCCGGTATCTCCTTTCTTGCTGATCACCGATGCGGCCGCTCTGGCGTCTTCCAGCCCGCAGATGTTTGTCCACGGCAGCACGACGCGTGAGTGTCCGGGACTTGACCACTCAAAGTAGGCAACGCTGATGCAGCCGACGTAATTGCGCGCGATGGCGGCGATGATCTCTGGAGAAGTAAGTGCCGCAGCATGACCTTCGCGCTGTAGATCGGCGACCTTTGGATCGACCGAGGATGAGAAATCGACAGCGAATACTACGGCAACATCGACGTTGGCCGCCCAGGCCTGCGGCGCCCAAACCACCGAAGCTCCAAGTGTCCCTACCAGCGCCAAAAATAGGCCGGCACGCTTTGCTGGCCCTTCGGCTGACCGCTCTGTCCCCGATATCAGGGTACCCCTGCATATCGCGCACGCCTGCTCGCGAAAAGAGGCCGCTACGGACAGGGCACCTACGCCCCGATGCATACTACCCAACATGTCATTCTCCACCTCAAGACGGGCATTCTCAAACAGTTACTTTTCAACATGTGGAAGTCTCGCGAAGAACCTTGCTCCGCGCGCCGAGCAGCAGCAGATCCGCCTTGGTCCATAGAAGGTAACAGCCCAGCAAACTCAGTTGCATGGCGAGCGCCGCGAAGGACTCGCCCAACCAGACCCGCGGGAAGGTCCCCCCGAGGGCTACGGTTGTCGCTAGCATTGCCGGCAACCGGCTGGCGAGCACTGCACTACGGAAGGGATCGGGCCAGGCGAGGCCCCATATAGCGGCCGCCAACAGCAGCAGCAAATTGGCTCTGATCTCAGACACCCGGCACCCCTCAAGCCAAGTTCTTGATGACTCGGCCCCCTAACTCGCCGGACCTAGACAATCCTGCATCACGGCAGCGCTTGAGGGTGGGCCGCTACTGTTTGCGAAGCGTTAGTTTTGAGTTAGAATTTCGTCAGGCGGGGAGAGCAAATGCAAAATGAAGATAAGGACGAGACAAATAGAATCTCACTCTTCGGTGGTTTCAGGATCGAAAATGCCATGGCGGATTCGCTCCGGCTGACAGGAAAACGAGGGCCTGCGATCATCGCTTATCTGTCCCGGTCTCCAGGCATGGCAGCGACACGGGAGAGGCTGGCTGATCTATTCTGGAGTGACAGCGATAGCGAACACTCCCGCAACAGTCTGAGGCAAACCCTCAGTATTCTGCGTCGGGATTTATCGCGGGCAGGCGTGAATCTTATCCATTCCCGCGGGGAATCGATTGGCCTCACGCCAGACGCGGTTCGGGTTGACGTGGACGAGTTCGAAGCAGGCCTCACGGCCCGTTCTGTGCCGGAACTCGAAAAGGCTCTGGCGAACTACAACGGGCCGTTCCTCGACGGGTTTTATCTGGGAAGCGATGGGTTCGATGGCTGGGTCACATCCGAACGCGACAGATTGCTGAGCCGCGCACTTGAAGCTTTCGAAAAATTGGCCCGTCTCGTTGACACGGAAACCGGAATCATACTGGTCGATCGCGTTCTCGTCATGGAACCGACGCGGGAAGAGGCCTATCGGCTCAAGATGGAATTACTGCTTGCGTCGGGTCAACGCGACAGGGCGATCAGGACATACGAAGTTTGCAGAAGCATGTTGAAGAAAGAATTCGGGGTCGAGGTCGGCCCGGAAACGCGAGCGCTTTGGCAATCCATGCTGTCTACCGATACGGCGTCGAATACACAGTCGGCAAATACTGTTCCAGCCAACCAGCGCCACGGGCGCCCATCGATCAGCGTTGCCGACTTCATCAATCTGACCGGAAAGCAAGGCGACGACTTTTTCTCCAAGGGGCTCATGCAGGACATCACCACGGCTCTTTCCGAGGTGGCCGATTATGTCGTGCTCTCCGCACAGCCGCCTGCGGAGAAAAGTGGTGCCGAAGGAACCAAGATCCCGGGAACGCTCCGTGCGCGATACGTGCTTAGCGGCAGCGTCCAGAGATCGGGCAATGGGCTGAGGGTGAACATCCAGCTTGTCGATGCCGCTGGCGGCCACAACGTCTGGGCCCAGAAGTTCGACGGGCAGTCCGAGAATGCGCTCGAATTCCAGGACAGGATCGCACAGTCTGTTGTCTTGGCCGTGATCCTCGACCTTCAACTGACCAACTGGAAAGTCCGCGACAAGAGTCCGCCTGGTCCCCCCGAAGTGCGCAGGTTGGTGAACGAAGCTTTGATGAAGTATTTTGAGATGACCCGGGACTCGCTTCTGATCGGGCTAGAACTTGCCGAGAAAGCTGTCTCCATAGGCGTCGACAACGCGCGTGCGAAGCGGACGCTCTCGATTATAATTTCAATGGGCGTGGCGTTCGGCTCGTTACCCAGGGAGCCGGGCCAGATCGAGCGGGCGGTCGAGCTTGCGGCGGCGGCGGTACGGGCGGTGCCTGACGACGAAATCGCCCGCTGCATCCTGTCATTCGCGCTCGAAAGCTGTGGCCGCATCGACGAAGCGATCGCCGAATGCCAGCACGCGATCAGTCTCAATCCAAGCTATCCGACCGGCCACGGCGACATTTCGATGCTGTTGGCATTGCGCGGAGAGGTAAACGAAGCAGTGCGTGAGGCGAACGAGGCAATCCGGCTCGGAACGCATGACGTCATCGATTTCTGGCGTCATCATGGCTTGGTTGTCGCACTGTTTGCGGGCGGCGACGATCGGCGGGCGCTCGAAGTCGCCCGCAGGGTGGTCAGGACAAAGCCGGGATTTGTTCGCGGCGCCCTTTACTGGGCCGCGTCCGCGTCGGCGACCGGAAACAACGAAGAAGCCTCTAGGGCCATACACCATTGCCTGTCACAACTTCCTCATCTCAACCTGGGCAATGTCTGCCCCGGCTTTGTGCCTCGCTATGTGAAGGATCATCATCACGCGAGATTCCTCGAAATGCTGTCGAGAGCTGGCCTTCCTGCTTCCTGACGGAAGGTGGCTAGACGGCTTGGACCCGGCGAAACCAGATCAAGCCCGCCTCCGCAAGCCTGCCACAAGCTTGTTGAGGCATGGTCCTGGCTAAGGAAACCCGGCAAAAGGCGGACCTTCTTGGCGATTTCTCCACCCAGCGACATCGTGATGGATGTCGCCCGAGCTGCCGATCCGATGGATATCGAGGCCGCCCGCGCCGCGCTGACCAAGCGCGCCGGCAGCGTCGCCGGCACGTTTTCGGTCGACACCGCGGCTTCGGTCGATGCCGGCTCGATCTTGTCGCGCGCGACGGCGGACAAGGCCGCCGCGACAGCCGACCCGGCCAAGAAGTTCAAGAAGTTCGAGGCGATGGTCCTGCAGACCTTCATCCAGAACATGCTGCCCAAGGACACCGAGGGCGTCTATGGCACGGGTCTCGCAGGCGACATGTGGAAATCGCAGCTCGCCGAGCGTGTCGCCGACGTCATGGCTGACCGCGGCGGCATCGGCATCGCCAAGTCGCTGCTCGCCGACCACTACATGGACGGCAAGCGCAAGGTTCCGATCGGCCCGGTCTCGAATGGGCCGGAAAAAACCCAGATCGATCAGCAGACCCGTCTGTCCACGTCGCTCGTCCAGGAGCTGCAGCGCAAAGCCGCCAAGTCGATGACCGGCGACGAGACAACCAAAAAAACAGACATCAAGATCTAGGACTGGGAAACACATGGCCGACTCTTCGGAATTCACCGCCAAGCTGCCCGCGCGCACCACCGCGTCGGATGCACCGACTCCTTTCGCGCGGCCTGGAAACCTTGCCGCCATCATCGGCCGCATCGAGGAGGTGGTCGAGGAAGAGACCGCCGGCATCCGCAGCGATACAAGCTATGACCTCAAGGCGTCGAACGCCCGCAAGAGCCGCTATCTCTACGAGCTGACCCGGGCCATGAAGGGCGGCAGCGAAGCCGAATTCCTCGAGCAGCACCGCGAGGGCCTGACCCGGCTGCGCCAGAAGCTGGCGAAGAACGAAGCCGCTATCCTGGCGCATCTGAGCGCCGTCAACGAGGTCGCCAGCCTGCTGCGCAGTGCCATCCAGCGCGCCGAGACCGACGGCACCTACTCCGCCGGCGAGTTCGGCAGGATGAAAGGTTAGAGCGCGGCAATGCCGGGCTCGGGTTCAGAATGATCAAGGTCATCGCCATAGCGGTCTGGATCTGCGCCGCCACGCTCGGCGCGGTGTTCTATTCGTTCCAGGCCGCCGGTGAACAGGGCGTCGGTGAGAAACCCAAGCCGATGCTGGGCGGGCTGGACTACGTCAAGACCGACATCATTTCGGTGCCGCTGATCCACGACTCCAAGATCGACGGCTATTTTCTGGCCAAGCTCGTCTACACCGTCGAGCCGGAGCAGATAAAGAAGCTGTCGATCCCGGCCGAGGCGCTCATCACCGATCAGGTCTACACCTATCTCTACGCCAACCCCCAGATCGACTTCACCAAGAAGGCGACGCTCGACCTCGATGCCTTTCGCGCCGCGATCCGCGACACGATCAACACCCGGGTCGGCGCAACCCTGGTCCATGAGGTCCTGATCGACCAGGTCAATTTCCTGAGCAAGGATGAGATCCGCGACAACTGGCTGCGCCGGCGGCAGGATGCCAGCACCCCGGCGACCGAAACTCCCAAGCCGGTCAGCGCGCACTAAGCCATCGGCCCGGTGCCGGTGGCTCTAGAGCGGCCAATCCCTGCAATTCGCGTTGACGTAAACGTCAATCCGAAGCTATATGCGGCAGCGATCATGATCGCCAGTGATGCCGCATGAACTTCGGCTGGACCGAAGTGCGTAGCGTGACAGATGCAACCAGACAGGGAGAACAGCGTGAGCGTTCAGGATATAGCCGAGAAGATCAAGTCGCGCGTGGCCAGCAGCGGCTTCGACCGTTCCGTGAAGTTCGACACCGGCAGCGACGGCGTCATCGTCATCGACGGCGCGGCCGTCTCGACCACGGACGCTCCCGCCGACTGCACCATCAAGCTGTCGCTCGACGATCTGGATTCGCTGATCGCGGGCGACCTGAACCCGACCATGGCGTTCATGACCGGCAAGATAAAGGTCGAAGGCGACATGACCGTCGCCATGGCGCTGAGCCAGTTGATCGGTTGACAGGCGCGGCCGCCAGAAGCGATTTCGAGGTAAACGAAACGCCGCCTTTTCAGGCGGCGTTTCGTTTGAAGGGCAGTCGCGCTTAAGGCCTCATGCGGCCAAGGTCGGCGCCTGTGCCTTGAGCTTGCGGCCGGACGCCTTCAGCGTGCCCCTGGCGCCGTCAAGCACGCCCTCCACCAGTTCCAAGGCCAGCAGACGGTGCCGTTCGTAAGGCCCCGGCATGGCGAGCGCCCCGGTCCTGGCGGCCGAAAAGCCGAAGCGGCCATAGTAAGGCTCGTCTCCAACCAGCAGGATCGCAGCGTGGCCGAGGCGCGCGGCTTCCGCGATGGCATGCCGCATCAGCGCCGAGCCGATGCCGGCACTCTTGAGCGATGGGTCGACGGCGAGCGGGCCAAGCAGCAGCGCTGGCGGACCGCCCTCGCCCAGCGTGACATCCCATAGCCGCACGGTGCCGGCCACGCCGCCCGAGGCATCGCGTGCGACGAAGGCAAGCCCCTCCGAGGGCCGGCGGCCGCGGCGCAGCTTCTCCGATGATTTGGTCTTGCGCTTCGGCCCCATGGCGCGATCGAGCAAGGCTTCGCGCGCCGCCACGTCGGCAGTGGTTTCGGCGACCATGGCGAAGGCCGGCGCATGAGCTACGAATTCGACTGACATTTCCATTTCCGCGATCCCTTCACGAGCGGAGATATGTTCCACAGGCGAGCCCAAGTGGGCGACGGGCGCCCACCTGGGATGATCTGAACAGCTCTAATGAGCCGTCAGATCACGTAGGATCGGAGAGGCTCGAAGCCGTTGAAGGCGACCGCCGAGTAGGTGGTCGTGTAGGCGCCGGTGCCTTCAATCAGCACCTCGTCGCCGATGGTCAGCGACAAGGGCAGCGGATAGGGCGTCTTCTCGTACATCACGTCGGCCGAATCGCAGGTCGGGCCGGCGAGCACGCAAGGCGCGGTCTCGCTGCCGTCATGGCGGGTGACGAGGGGATAGCGGATCGCCTCGTCCATCGTCTCGGCCAGACCGCCGAACTTGCCGATGTCGAGGAACACCCAGCGCACATTGTCGTTGTCGGCCTTCTTCGAGATCAGCACGACTTCCGACTTGATGACGCCGGCATTGCCGACCATGCCGCGGCCCGGCTCGATGATCGTCTCGGGAATGGCGTTGCCGAAGTGCTTGCGCAGCGCCGAGAAGATCGCCTGGCCATAGGCCTGGGCCGCCGGCACGTCACGCAAATAGCGCGTCGGGAAGCCGCCGCCCATATTGACCATCTTGAGCACGATGCCTTCTTCCGCGAGCGTCGCGAACACCTTCTTGGCGTCGGCCAGAGCACGGTCCCACGCGGTCAGGTCGGTCTGCTGCGAGCCGACATGGAACGACACGCCATGGGCGTCGAGGCCGAGGCCCCTGGCATGGCGCAGCACGTCGACGGCCATGTCGGGCACGCAGCCGAACTTGCGCGACAGCGGCCACTCGGCGCCCTCGCCATCGGTCAGCACGCGGCAGAACACGCGGGAGCCTGGAGCGGCGCGCGCGATCTTCTCGACTTCCTCGACGCAATCGACCGCGAACAGCCGGATGCCGAGCTGGTAGGCGCGTGCGATGTCACGCTCCTTCTTGATGGTGTTGCCGAAGGAGATGCGGTCCGCCGGCGCACCGGCGTCCATCGCCATCTCGACTTCGGCAACGGAAGCGGTGTCGAAGGACGAGCCCATCGCAGCAAGCAGGCGCAGGATTTCCGGCGCCGGGTTTGCTTTCACCGCATAATAGATCTTGGAATCGGGCAGAGCCTTCTCGAAGGCGCGGAAATTGTCGCGCACGACGTCGAGGTCGACGACGAGGCAGGGGCCGGACGGACGTCGGGTGGCGAGGAAGTCGAGGATGCGCTGTGTGGCCATCGGGTTTCTCCATCGCGCCTTTCGGCGCGCACAAGGGTGCGGGCGCGGGCTGTCGGCCTCGCGAACACGCGGTCAAACAAAGGCGGGACGGAAAATCCATGGAACCAGCCGGTGGAGACCCCGGAACCATGAAACGCCGTCTCGCGGCGATGAACCTTAGCCTTGCCCGGCTTCGGTTCGCTTTGTCTGCCTTGGCTTGGATTGGGAGAACCCCGTTCCGCACTGCCGGCAATGAAGGTGTGCCTCTTCAGTAACCCCGGTCTTTGGACAACCGGCAGAGAACCAGAAAGGCCCGCACCGTCGTTGCTTCAAGGTGTCCTCGGTCTGGCGGTTGGCCGCTAAACCGACTGGAGGGGTTAGCTCCAGTTACCTTACCGATTTCCCTCACCATTCGAGGATCGGCGGACACCCACAGGCACGTGCGACTTTGGGCAAGCGCGATATAAGAGCGAAGCATTTCACAATCAATAAAAATCTTATCGCAGGTTGTAAAATTTCTGCCATCGAACAATGTTGGCCAACCGTATACGGATATCGAACGATGACAGGCACGCACGGCCCTTTCAACGCCTTTCTCGACCTTCGCCAGATGCCGGTGGCGCATGCCGAACTTGGACCCCTGGCCGGCCTGCGGCTGGCGGTCAAGGATATTTACGACGTTGCCGGCTACCGCACCGGTTGCGGCAATTTGCAGAAATTCGCCAATGGCCACGCCGCTTCGCGCACGGCGCCGGCCGTGCAGGCAATTCTCGACGCCGGTGCGCGCTTCATCGGCAAGACGCAGACCGACGAACTCGCCTTCGCTCTGTTCGGCCAGAACGCGCATTTTCCGTTTCCGGTGAACCCCGCGGCTCCCGACCGTGTCACCGGAGGCTCGTCGTCGGGGTCGGCGGCGGCGGTGGCGGGCAGGTTGGCCGACATCGCCACGGGGTCAGACACCGGGGGTTCGATCCGCGCGCCGGCGAGTTTCTGCGGGCTGATCGGGCTGCGCACCACGCATGGCCGCATTTCCCTCGACGGCACCATGCAACTGGCGCCGAGTCTCGACACGTTCGGCTGGTTCGCCGACGACATCGAAACCTATGAGACTGTCGGCAAGCTGTTGCTTGGCCGCGATCCGCACCAGCATTCCCTGGACCGCCCGCTGGCGCTCGGCTGGCTGGACGAGATGGTCGCCCGGCCGGCGGCCGCCGAATATGCCGGAATGGAGGCGCTGGTGGGCACGGTGTTCGGCACGCCGGCGACGCCAGCGACGCGCTTCAGCTCGTCCCCGGACGAACTCTACTGGTGCTTTCGCCGCCTGCAGGCCAAGGAGGCCTGGACAGTGCATGGCGAATGGATCACCAGCGGCGAGCGCGAGCTCGGGCCCGGCGTCGAGGAACGGTTCGGCTTTGGCCGTGCGGTCGACGACCGGACAGCACAGGCCGAGAAGGTGCGCCGGCTGACCTTTCGCGGCGAACTCAGCGCCTTGCTTGGCAAGGACGGCTTCCTTGTCCTGCCGACGGTGCCGGGTCCGGCACCCTATGTCGACAGCACACCGGAGCAATTCCAGGCCTACCGCGAACGCGCGCTCCATCTTCTATGCCTGGCCGGGCTCTCCGGCTTTCCGCAGATCACCTTGCCGATCGGCTCGGTCGCCGGCGCTCCGTTCGGCCTGTCGCTGCTTGGCCCTTCCGGCAGCGACATTGCCCTGATACGGCTCGGCCGAAAACTTCTCGACGCAGCACAAAGAGCCTGAACAATGGACACACTGACCCGCATGCGCGCCTTCATCGACGTCGTCGAGGCCGAAGGCTTTTCGGCGGCGGCGCGCAAGATCGGCCGCTCCAAGGCGCTGCTGTCGAAATATGTGCGCGAGCTGGAGGACGAGCTCGGCGCTCTGCTGCTGAACCGCACCACGCGCCAGTTCTCGATGACCGAGGCCGGCCACACCTACTACCGCCGCGCCTCGGAAATCGTGCGCGAGGTCGATAGCCTGGCCGACGCCGTGCGCGAGTCCTCCGGCGACGTGCGCGGCCGCATCAAGCTGTCGGCGCCGCGCACCTTCGCCGACGCGCCGATCGGCCAGTCGCTGATCGACTTCGCCAAGCAGTATCCCGACATCGTGCTCGACATCCAGCTCGACGACCGCTTTGTCGATCTGGTCGAGGAAGGCTTCGACCTTGCCGTGCGCATCTCGCGGCTGGAGAACTCGTCGCTGATCGCCAGGCGGCTGGCGCCGTTTTCGATCAAGCTCTGCGGCTCTCCAGAACTGATCGCCAAGCATGGCATGCCGACGCGACCGCAGGATCTCAGCCACATGCCCTGCATCGTCGACACCAATGGCCGCGGACTGAACAACTGGCCCTTCAAGGGCGACAATGGCGATCCGGTGAGCATCGCCGTCTCCGGCCCGATCGAGGTCAACAGCCCGATGGCGGCGCGCGCCGCGGCCTTGTCGGGGCTTGGATTTTGCATCCTGCCGGATTTCATCGCCGCCCCAGACCTCAAGAGCGGCCAATTGGTGGCGGTGCTCGACGACCGCATCCTGTCGGGCGGAGGCATCTTCGCCGTCTATCCGCATCGCCGTTACCTTCCGGCGAAGGTGCGCGTTTTCGTCGATTTCCTGGTGCAGTGGTTCAGGACGCGCGAGAGCGCCTGACCTGCCCCAGCAGCCCGGATACCGCACGCTTTTGAGCTCTCCTGCATGCGTGGCTCTATCCAAAGCCTCGCGCACTTTTGGGTGACATGCGCCCGCAGTCCCAATTTCGCCCCCTTTCTGGTAACCTTCGACCACGCTCTCGAAAGCCAAGGGAATCGCGACCGCGAATGCATCTGAAACGGCACGCAATCATGCTGGCCTCGGCCTTGGCGGCGATCTTTGCCGCGACAGGACCGGCCGAGGTGCATCCGCACGTCTTCGCCGAGGCGCGCCTCGACGTGGTCCTGTCCCCGGATCACCAAAGTGTGAAAGCGTTGCGTCATCTGTGGCGCTTCGACGATCTGTTTTCGAGCACGGTGATGATGGAGTTCGACAAGAACTCCGACCTGAAGCTTGACGACAAGGAGCTGAAGGAGGTCGCCGACACCGTCCATGCCTCGCTGGCCGAGTTCAATTATTTCCAGCTCGTCACGCAGGACGGCAAGGACGTGGCGATGACGCCGCCGCCGCATCTGATGGCCAATTTCGACAACGACCAGTTGATCATCCTGTTTGAATCCGAACCGAAGGCGCCGATCAAGCTGTCCGGCACGATCGACATCGGCGTCTACGATCCGACCTTCTACACGGCGATCGACTTCACCGAGGATTCCAACATCACCGTCGAGGGCCTGCCGTCGAACTGCACGAGCAAGGTCGTCCGGCCGGACCCGGACGAAGCGATCAAGGAAAACCAGAAGACCCTGACGGATGCCTTCTTCAACGATCCGACAGGCACCGACATGAGCAAGATCTTTGCCACCAAACTCGAACTGACCTGTCAGCCAGAAGGATAGATCCGGTGAACCCGATCGGGAACTGTTCGAAACCGTCCCTGCGTTTGGCAGTCGGCCTGTTGGCCCTTGCCTTTGCCATGATGCATTTCGCCAATGCCGCGCACGCCCAGAGTTCGCTCGGCATCGGCGTCAATGACGGCATGGCACCCACCACCGGTCCGTTCGCCCATATCCTGATGTGGATCAATCTGAGGCAGCAGGAATTCTACCGCGCGCTGGCGACCGCCATGAAGGCAATGCGCCAGGACAACAGCAAGATCTGGATACTCATCGGCCTGTCCTTCGCCTATGGCATTTTCCACGCCGCCGGCCCCGGCCACGGCAAGGCGGTGATCTCGTCTTATATGGTGGCCAACGAAGTGGCGCTGAAGCGCGGCATCCTATTGTCCTTCGTCTCGGCGCTGCTGCAGGGCCTGACGGCGATCCTGGTGATGCTGCTGGCCTATTTCGTCCTGCGCGGCACCACCATCTCGATGACCGATGCGGCCTGGTTCATGGAGATCATGAGCTTTGCCCTGGTCACCCTCTTTGGCGCCTGGCTTTTGTGGCGCAAGCTCGGCCCAGCCGTCCTGCGCCTGTTTGGCAAGGGCCCGGCCTACAGCCTGTCGGCGGCTCACGCCGGTCATTCCCATGCCGGCCATTCGCATGGCGCTCACCACCATGCGGCGCACGCTCATTCCCACGCACTGCACGGGCATGGCGATCACGACCATGGGCATGGCCATTCGCACGATCATCACGACCATGGCGCGCATAATCATGCGCATCACGACCACGCCAGCGGCGAGGTCTGCGACACCTGTGGCCACTCGCATGCACCCGATCCGGCGCTGCTGTCGGGCGACCGATTCGATTGGCGCACCGCCTGGTCGGCGGTGGCCGCCGTCGGCATCCGCCCTTGCTCCGGTGCGTTGATCGTTCTCAGCTTCGCGCTGCTCAACGGGCTCTGGCTCGGCGGCCTGCTGTCGGTGCTGGCAATGTCGTTCGGAACCGCGATGACCGTCTCGGCCCTGGCCACACTGGCGGTGACCGCCAAGAACTGGGCGGTGTATTTCGCCGGCGACGGCCGCATGGGCAACCGCATCCACTCGATCGTCGAGATCGGCGGCGCGGCCTTCGTCTTCCTGTTCGGACTGCTGCTGCTGTCCGCGAGCCTGACGGGCAGCGTTTAGACCCTACCATTCCGTTGGAATGGGATAGGCACCGTGCGCTACTGACCGGGAATCTTGCCGCCCAGCTCATCCTCGATATGCGCGCGGATGATCTCGTCAAAACTCTTTTCGGCACTGAAGCCAAGTTCCCTTGACCGCCGCGCCTCGAAGCGGGTCGGCCAGCCCTTGACGATTGCCCAGATCGTCTCGTCGGGCACCTCGCGGATCAGGCTTGTCGCCTGCGATCCAGCCACCCGTTCCAGCGCCTCGATCTGCTCGCCAACGGTGACGGCGACACCCGGCATCGTCAGGTTGCGGCGCGGCCCCACGGCTGCGCCCTCGATCTCCGCGCCATGGATCAGGAAACTCACCGCCGAGCGCGGGCTGGCATGGGTGTGCACGACCGAGCGCGGCACCGGCAGGATCGCCTCCTGCCCGCTCAAGGGTTCACGAATGATACCGGAGAAGAAGCCGGACGCCGCCTTGTTGGGCTTGCCGGGCCGCACGCAGATCGTCGGCAGCCGGATGCCGATGCCGTCGAAGAAGCCGCGCCTGGAATAGTCTGCCAGCAGCGCTTCGCTCATTTGCTTCTGCGTGCCGTAGGAGGTCAGCGGCGTCGGGTGGAATTCGTCCGGTATGACATCCGGGAACGGCGCGCCGAAAACGGCGATTGACGACGTGAAGACGACGCGCGGCGCAAACCCTGCCAGGCGGATGGCGTCGAACAGCGCACGCGTGCCGTCGAGGTTGACGCGGTAGCCGAGGTCGAAATTCGCTTCCGCCTCACCCGACACGATGCCGGCGAGGTGGAAGACGACATCGGGGCGCGACACAACCAGGCTTTCCGCGGCGCCTGCTTCGGCAAGGTCCCCCGTGTGCAGCGCGACGCTGACGCCGTCCATGGCTGGCGCCTGCGGCGGCACGATGTCGTGCAGGTCGAGCGCGGTGATCTTCTCGCCGCGCAGCGTGCCGTCCTTGGCCAGCCGGGCGATGAGCTTGCGGCCGACCATGCCCGCGGCGCCGGTGATCAAAATGCGCATGTCCGATATCCCTTACTTCCGATTTTTGCGCTGGGTGCGCGCGCGCAACCAGAACACCAGGAAAAACGCCAGCACGAAGACGGTGCCGAAGATACCCGCCAGCACGGTCGAATAACTGCCGAGTGCCAACATCACGGTCGGCAGGTAGAAAGCGGTAATGCCGAACAGAAGCATGATCCAGACCGCCGCAATGGCCGCATTGCGCGTGTCACGGTCCATCATGCCGCACCGGAACGGCGGTCGTTCATCGAGCTGAGTTGCAAAGCTGGAGGACTCCTGAGGCAGGTCCGATCAATGGTCATCGATCGATCCTAGTGATAGTGGCCGTGATGCGCGGCCGCATCGTGCTCATGCTCGTGATGATGGTCGTCGCCATCGTCGGCGCACCGGCCGAATTCCGGTTCCACGGTGGCATGGCTGATGCCGTGCTCGCTGGCAAGCCGCTTCTTGATGGCGCTGACCGCCTGATGGGCATCGACGCCCTCGTTGAGGCAGGCATGCAGCGTCGCCATGCTGCTCGACCCGTCGAGCGACCAGATGTGCATATGGTGCACCTCGCGCACGCCCTGGACCGTTGCCTGAATGTCCCCGGCGATCAGGTCGCGATCGAGGCTCGGCGGCACGCCTTCGAGCAGGACGTGGGCGGCGGCGCGCATCAGCGACCACGCGGTGGACAGGATCAGCAGCGAGACCAGCACGGACAGGATCGGGTCGATCGGCGTCCAGCCGGTCGCCAGGATGACCAGCGCCGCGACGATCGCGGCTGCCGAGCCGAGCAGGTCGCCGAGCACATGCAGGATGGCGCCGCGCATGTTGAGGTTGTCTCGATCGCCGCCATGCAGCACCAGGAAGGAGCCGATATTGACCAGCAGGCCGAGGATCGCCACCACCAGCATCGGCCCGCCCAGCACCGGCGCCGGTGTCAGCAGGCGATCCCACGCTTCGTAGACGATCCACAGCGCGATGACGAAAATGGCGATGCCATTGGTGTAGGCCACCAGCGTCTTGACGCGGCCGAAGCCGTAGGTGAGCTGGCCGGTTGCCGGCCGGCCCGCCAGATGGAAGGCATACCAAGCCAGGCCGAGCGCAATGGCGTCGGCGAGCATGTGGCCGGCATCGGCCAGCAGCGCCAGCGACCCGGTAAACAGGCCGCCTAGCGCCTCGGCCACCATGAAGCCGGCGGTCAGGCAGGCCGCGATCAGCACGCGCTTCTTGTCCGTCGAGCCGTGCACATGGCCACCGCCGTGATCGTGCCCGCTGTGATCGTGGATATGCGCCAAATGGCAAACTCCCGTTAGGCGCCGAATTCCGCGCGAAAATCCTCGAGCCGGCGGTTCTGCTGGCCATTGGCGTCGAAGTTGGCCGGATCGAGCCAGGCTCCATAAGCCTTGCGCAAAGCCGGCCATTCCTTGTCGATGGTCGAATACCACGCGGTGTCGCGGTTTTCACCCTTGACGATGAGATGCTGGCGGAAAATACCCTCGAACTTGAAGCCGAACCGTTCCGCCGCGCGCTTCGACGGCTCGTTACGGTTGTTGCACTTCCATTCGTAGCGGCGATAGCCGAGCTCGTCGAAGATGTATTTCATGAACAGGAACTGCGCTTCCGTCGCCGCCGGCTTGCGCGAGATGAGCGGTCCCCAGTAGATGTTGCCGATCTCGATGACGCCATAGGTCGGATCGATGCGCATCAGCGTCTGGCGGCCGGCGACCTTGCCGCTTGCCTTGTCGACAATGGCGAAGAATAGTGGATCCTCGCTCGCCTCCACCTTGTCCAGCCAGGGCTGGAAGGCGGCGCGGGTTTCCGGCGGATAGTCGGGCAGCCACGCGAAGCGGCCGTCGACGTCGGCCACGGACGACGCTTCATAGAGGCCGTCGCCATGTGTTGCGGCACTCAATGGCTCGAGCCTGACATAGCGGCCCTCTAGAACCTTGCGCTCCGGGCGCGGGCGCGGCTGCCAGTCTTTGAGATTTTCCGACACCGAAAACTCCAATCCGTTTGACTTTTGCGGGCGGACGCTCACAAAAACGCTCGCCAACAGTAAGAACCACAGGGACGGGAAAAATGCTCCACACGATTTCGGCCTTCGACCGTCTTGGCGAGGAAAACGCTTTTGCCGTGCTGGCCCGGGCAACGGCGCTGGCGAGCCAGGGCCGCGACATCGTCAATCTCGGCATCGGCCAGCCCGACTTCAAGACGCCGCAGCACATCGTCGAGGCGGCGATCAAGGCGCTGCGTGACGGCCACCATGGCTACACGCCGGCCAATGGCCTGCTGGCGACCCGCGAGGCGGTGGTGCGGCGCACGCTGACGACCACCGGCGTCGAGGTCTCGCCGGAGGCGGTGATGATCCTGCCCGGCGGCAAGCCGACCATGTTCGCCGCCATCCTGATGTTCGGCGAGCCCGGCGCCGAGATCCTCTATCCCGACCCCGGCTTTCCCATCTACCGCTCGATGATCGAGTTCACCGGTGCAACCCCCATTCCCGTGCCGATGCGCGAGGAGAACGGCTTCGCCTTCTCGGCCGAAGAGACGCTGGGGCTGATCACGCCGAAGACCAGGCTCTTGATCCTCAACTCGCCGGCCAACCCGACCGGCGGCGTCACCCCGCGCGCCGAGATCGAGAAGCTGGTCAAGGGGCTTGAGAAGCATCCAGACGTGGCCATTCTCTCCGACGAAATCTACGATGTCATGACTTATGACGGCGAGACGCATTGCTCGCTGCTTGGCTTTCCCGAGATCCGTGACCGGCTGATCGTGCTCAACGGCTGGTCCAAGACCTGGGCGATGACCGGCTGGCGCATGGGCTGGTCGATCTGGCCGAACGGCGACAAGGGCGCCCACCTCTACGACAAGGTGCGCAAGCTGGCGGTCAATTGCTGGTCCTGCGTCAACGCACCAAGCCAGTTCGCCGGCATCGCGGCGATCGACGGCCCGCAGGATGACGTCGACACTATGATGCGCGCCTTCGACAACCGCCGGAAAATCGTGGTCGAGGGCCTGAATGCCCTGCCAAACATCTCCTGCATCACGCCCAAGGGCGCGTTCTATGCCTTCCCCAATGTCTCGAAGACCGGCTGGAAGGCCAAGAAACTCGCCTCGGCCCTGCTCGACGAGGCTGGTGTGGCGCTGATCGGCGGCCCCGATTTCGGCATTCTCGGCGAAGGCTATGTCAGGCTCTCCTACGCCAATTCCGAGGAAAACATTTTGCGCGCGCTGGACAGGATCGGAACGTTCCTGGCCAAGTGAGCATCAGCGTCGCCGCGCGAGCCGGATAGCTTGCCACCGCATTCCATGACGGTGTCATGAGCCGTCCGGAGGCGCGTAGCCAAGGCTGTGCGGGCATACCGAAAACGGCTACGAATTCCCGTATCAGGACCAATGGGGGAATCTCGCATGTTCTATGCAATCCTTGCCTATCACGTGGAAGATGCGATCGAGGTGCTGACGCCGCAGGAAGATGCGGCGCTGATGGCCGAGTTGCTCAAGATCAACACCAGGCTTCATGCGGAAGGCACGCTTGGGCCGTCGGCGCGTCTGGGAACGACACGGGATGCCTGCACCTTGCGCGGCCCGGGCGACGGTATGATCATCGATGGGCCCTTCGCCGAGACCAAGGAACAGTTGCTCGGCCTCTATGTCGTCGACTGCGTCACCAGGGACGACGCCATCGCGATCGCCCGCGATCTTCGTCGTGTCAATCCGACCGCCGTTTACGAGATCAGGCCCATTCTACTCTTCAAGCCCGGCGTGCCGCTGGCGGAAAAATGAGGCCCGGGCGAAAGCGCTGCCGGCACGCGCTGCTCACCCACGCCCCACGAACGGCATCTTGGTCGCCATCACGGTCATGAACAGCACGTTGGCGCCGAGCGGCAGGCTGGCCATGTGCACGACCGCGTCGGCGACGCGTTGGACATCCATCACCGCTTCGGCTGATATCGAGCCATTGGCCTGCGGCACGCCGACGGTCATCGGCTGCGCCATGTCGGTCAATGCATTGCCGATGTCGATCTGTCCGCAGGCGATGTCATAGGGGCGGCCATCGAGCGCCAGCGTCTTGGTCAGCCCGGTGATGGCGTGCTTGGTCGCCGTATAGGGCACCGAGCCCGGGCGCGGCGCATAGGCCGACACCGAACCATTGTTGATGATGCGGCCGCCCATCGGCTTCTGCTTGCGCATGGCGCCGAAGGCCGCGCGCGCGCACAAGAAAGATCCGGTGAGGTTGACGCCGACGATATCGTTCCAGACCTCGACCGGGATCTCGTCGATCGGCGTCGACTTGTAGCCCATGCCTGCATTGTTGAAGAGCAGATCGACCCGCCCGAAAGCCTCCGCCACGGTCTCGAACAGATCGTCGACCTCACCGGCTTTGCTGATGTCGCAGGCAACCGCCAATGCCTTGGCCTCGGTCGGCCCGATCTCGGCGATCGCGGCATCCAGCACCGGCTTGCGGCGCCCGCAGAACACCGTATTCCAGCCGGCCTTGAGCAATGCCGTGGCTACGCTCTTGCCGATCCCGGTGCCGGCCCCGGTGACGATGGCGGTCTTTTGCTCGGTCATGGCTGATGTCCTCCGGCAGCGATGTGCGTGCTCGCCTGATCTACAAATTTGGTTCGGGTGGAGAAGGCATCGCAAATGATGGCAGCGATGGCAAGCGCGGCCACTGGGACATGGCCTCGAAAAGTGAACCCATTTATTTGGAGGGCAGCCGGCGAGGACGGACAAAAAGGGCGGTCATTGGCGACCGCCCTGATCTGAACCGGGCTTGGGAGGAGGAAAAGCCGATCCGACTGTGTAGAATCATGCGCTTCCTGAGTTAACGAAAGGTTAACGCCTCCACGGCCTGTGTGCCAATCCGGGTTACCACTGCGGATTGGGTGGCGTACCCTCGGCCGTGGGCACTTTCGCCGCCGAAACCGTCGCCTCGACATGGTCGATCAGCGAGTCCGGCAGGCCGAGACGCCCGGCAAGCAGGTCGAGGTAACCGCGCTCGGCGCGCGTGTTGGGATCGATGGTAAGGCGCGACGCCGTATAGAGTTCGAGCTTCTGCGCGTCGGTCTTGGCGCCGGCCACCAGCGTGTCGAGGTCGAGCGGCCTCTCCAGCTCCGCCATCAGGAATTTTTCCGCATCGGTGCCGATCCCGGCGAGGCTGAGCTTGCCGGCGATCTTCCGGCGCTCTTCGTCGTCGACATGGCCGTCGGCCTTGGCCGCCGAGATCATCGCCCGCACCAGGGTCAGCGTGAACTCATCCTCGCCTTGCGGCGCCTGCGACGGGTGGAAGGCGGTGTCCTTGGGCGGCGGCAGCAATTCCGGCTCGCCAGCCGCGGGCGCCTGTTCCGGTGCGTTGCCGGCCTTGTAGTTCTGGTAGGCCTTGTAGGCGAGACCACCGATGGCGGCCAGTCCGCCGAGCTTCACCGCGGCACCCGTCACCTGCCGGCCGGCGCCGGTCCCAAGCAGCACGGCGGCTAGCGCACCGGCGGCCAGCGGATTGTCCTTGGCCATCTGCACCGCCTGGCCAGCCTTGTCGCGGACCGTGCCGCTGGCACCGGGAACTTGCGAGCCGAGCAGATCGTCAAGAAGCTTCTTGGGATCGAACATCGATGCCTCCAGGATTTGCCCAGCCGAACGGGCAGGTTTCGAACGCCGAAGAGGTAGGTCCCGAAGCTTGACATTGCAATGACAGTGCCCCGGTTTGCCCGGCCCCGGCGCCCTCGATCAGGACCCGATGTGCGGTCCCCTGCCCCGCGCTTGCGCGAGCTCGACCTGTCGCTGCCGCTCCGCGTAGCGCTTCCGGTCTTCGTCCGAGCGGGCGTCAAAACAATGCGGGCAAGAAACGCCGGCGGCATATCGAGGCGAAGCCAGCTCGCTTGCCGTCAGCGGATGGCGACAGGCACGGCAAAGCTCCGCATCACCCTCGGTGAGGCCGTGCGACACCGAAACCCGCTCGTCGAAGACGAAGCACTCGCCTTGCCACAGGCTCTGCTCCGCTGGAACCTCCTCAAGGTATTTGAGGATGCCCCCCTTGAGGTGGAACACGTCCTCGAAGCCGAGTGACTTCACATAGGCGGTCGCCTTTTCGCAGCGAATGCCGCCGGTGCAGAACATCGCCACCTTGCGTCCTTCGAGATCCGCCCGATGCGCTTCCACCCAGGCCGGGAATTCGCGAAAGCTCGCCGTCGCCGGGTCGACGGCGCCCTTGAAGCTGCCGATCGAGACCTCATAGGCGTTGCGCGTATCGATGACGATCGTGTCGGCTTGCGAGATCAGCGCATTCCAGTCGCCCGCCTCCACATAGGTGCCCGCACTTGCCGCCGGGTCGATGGTCTCGACGCCCATGGTGACGATCTCGCGCTTCAGCCGCACCTTCATGCGATGGAAGGGCATGGCCGCGGCACTGCTGTACTTGACCTCGAGACCCGACAGGCCGTCGATCGCTTCGATGTGTTCGATCAGCGCGGCGATCGCTTCGTCGCTGCCGGCGACGGTGCCGTTGATGCCCTCATGCGCCAGGAGCAGCGTGCCCTTGATGCCGCGCCCGCAGCAGAAGGCCGCAAGCGGCGCGCGCAACGCCTCGAAAGCATCGAGCCGGGCAAAACGGTAGAGCGCGGCGACGCGGGCTGGCTGGGATGGCGCGGGCAGTGTTGTCATTGCCAGAGCAACTAGACGCTAGTAGAAGCCGATTCAAGTGAAACGGGTTCGATCCGTCTGTCATGGCTCTGTCGGGAAAGAACCTTTAAGCTGAGTGGCCACGCGTGACATCGCGCCGCGATGGGTTCCGTGGACAGGGCAATACCGGTCTGCTAATCGGTTGAAATCCCCTCGATACGCCGCCGACAAGGAGAGACCGAATGCCCAGCAAGACCGAGAACCTCCTGTCGCTCCTCAATGGCCAGCCGGTCATTCCGGTGTTGAAGATCGCCAACGTTGCCGATGCGGTGCCGCTGGCCCGTGCCCTGGCGCGTGGCGGTTTGCCGGCGATCGAGATCACGCTGAGGACCGCGGATGCGCTCGAAGCGATCCGTCGCGTGGCGGGCGAAGTCGAGGAAGCCATCGTCGGCGCCGGCACCATTCTGGATGCCAGCCAGTTCGACGAAGCGGCCGCGGCCGGTTCGCGCTTCATCGTCAGCCCCGGCATCACCCGCGAGCTTCTGGCTGCCGCCTCCGACAGCGAGGTTCCGCTGCTGCCCGGCGCCATCACGCCCGGCGAGATCATGGCCGCGCGCGAAGCCGGCCTGCGCTTCCTGAAATTCTTCCCGGCCGAACAGTCCGGCGGCATCGCTTCGCTCAAGGCTTTTGCCTCGCCGCTGGCGGACGTCAAGTTCTGCCCGACCGGCGGCATCACCGGCAAGAACGCGGCCGATTATCTCAGCCTGTCCAATGTCATCTGCGTCGGCGGCTCATGGGTGGCGCCCGACGACATGGTCAAGGCCGGCAAGTGGGATCAGATCGAAGCGCTCGCACGCGCTGCCAGCGAACTCGGGAAATAGCGTCTTTCCGCACGGCATGAAAAACCCGGCCGACGAGCGTCGACCGGGCCTTTTTGACTGGCTAGTCCAGACTGCGATCAGTTGCAGACCTTGACCGTCTCCGTCACCTTGTGATGGTGCCGCCAGTGCGTCACCACCCTGGTGCGGCAGTGCTTCTTCATCATGTGCATATGATTGTCGGTCTTGACGACAACGGTCTCCGCCTGTGATGGCGCGATCGCGGCCGATGCTGCCGCCAGCGCCATAACTGATGCCAGTAGAATCTTTTTCATGAATATCCTCGGGTTGGAGCGTACCCACACTAAACCGGAAATGAGTGGGCCGTTCCCGCTTCACGAGAAGTTCAGCCGCGCGTGATCCTCAGGGATCGGAGACCGCATGCATCGCACCCTGGGACAGCAAGAAGCCGCGCGGATCGCCCGGCGCGGCCTCGGCATACTGCGGCCTGTTCGTTACTTCGTCTGGAAGCGGGCGACAGACAGGAACTTGACGGCGTTGCCGGTAAAGCGATTGGCGTCGGCCACCTGATTGTCCTGCTGGAAGCCGGCCGTATAGACCTCGCTCGGCGGCGTATGCACGATGTTGTAGGCGTAACCCGGCGCAGTCGTCGCACTCGAAACGGTGGCGACGTTCTCGCCGCTGGTCAGTGCCCAGCGGGCGGCCTGCGGCGCTGCGGCAACCACTACGGCCCTGGGGCCAGGCTTCTGATCGCGGGCGGTGGCCCTGGCCTCCTTGCGGGTCGTCTTCACACCGGCGCCGATCGCGGCGGCCGGATCCGAACCGGCCGGCCGGCCGGCAACAGCCTGGCGCGGCGATGCCGCATCGACGCCGGACGGATCGTTGAAGGCTGAACGCGGTTCCACGGCCAGCGAGGCGAGCTGATATTCGTCGGCCGTGCCGGCCTTGGCATTGGCCTCGTCGAGCACGGCCTTGACGGCATCCGGCTTGGCCGGCTCGGGACGCGCCGTCGGCAGCACGGAGAACGCATCCGTCGCGGTCTTGCCCTGGTCAGCCGTTTCGGCCAGCGCCATCAGCACGTCCTTGCTGGGCGGCGGCGCGAGATCCGCCGGCAGCGTGCGTTCGGGACGCCATGTCGGCAAGGGGATATTGTTGACCGCGACCTGCGCCGGATCGGCTGCCGCTGCCAGCGCCGGATCGGCCTTGCCGAAAGGCATGTTCGCCGGCGCCTGCGCGGTCGCCACGGCCTGTTCCGTGGTGGTCGTCGCATCCGCCGTGGCGAAGGGAACGTTTTCAGGCGTCTGTGCGCCGACATCGGCCTTCGGCCGAGGCGCGAAATCGGGCAGCGGGATTTCCTTGGCCGGCAGCGCCGCGATGATTGTCTCCGGCGTGTCCTTCTCCGGTTCCGGAGCCTGCTCGTCGGCAATCTGCGGAATGTCGGCGCGCTGGGCATTCTCGGGGGCCACGATGGCAATGCCAGGCAGGTTGCCGCTCTTGGCTGTCGCGGCCGGCTTCAGATTTCTAGCCTTGGGCGCGGGTGCGGCCGAAGCGGTCTCGACGTCTGCGCTGTCGTCGGCCTCGTCATCGCCACCGCCGCCGAAGAAGGCAGCGAGGAACCCGCCGGATTTCTTGCCGCTGCCGCCGGCGCTGGCCACTTCGATATTCGGTGTGCCCGAACCCTTGCGCGACTTGTAGGAGGCCAGCGCCTGTTCATAGCCGGGCAGCGGCCGGCCATCGCTCGGCACATGCAGCGTCTTGCCATTGGGGAACAGGCTGACCAGTTCCTGGCGGCTGATGCCGGGCCAGTGGCGCACATTGCCGACATCCATGTGGACGAATGGCGAACCGGAGGTCGGGTAATAGCCGACGCCACCGCCCTGCATCTTGAGGCCGATGTTGCGCAGCTTCTTCAGCGGTACGCCGGGAATGTAGAAATCCAT
The DNA here is from genome assembly GCF_020164885.1 of Mesorhizobium sp. CO1-1-7. Taxonomy (NCBI): domain Bacteria; kingdom Pseudomonadati; phylum Pseudomonadota; class Alphaproteobacteria; order Hyphomicrobiales; family Phyllobacteriaceae; genus Mesorhizobium; species Mesorhizobium sp. CO1-1-7. Next base: position 76,316 of record NZ_JAIUHA010000010.1, read on the forward strand.
CGCCTTGCCAAGCATATGCTGGCTCTTCTCGGCGACACCGCGGCTGCGGCTGCGCAGCATCGAATTGGTGGACGGCGAACGGTAGCCGCAGACGACCTGGATATAATCGGTGGCGCCACTTTCCCGATACGCCTCCCAGACCAGATCCAGCAGACGCGGGTCCATTTTGGTCGGCTCGTTGCGACGCCAGTCGCGCAAAATGATGTTGATCTTCCTCAGGCCTTCGGGAACGTAGCGGCCATTGCGCTTGTAGACGATCTCCGCCTTCTCATGCGTGTGAAGATGGTAGAGCTTCAGCGAACGAACTTCGGCCTGGGCGCCCGTGGCGGCCGCGGCAACAAAACCAAATGCGACAATCACCGCCGCCAACCATCTCGGCCAGACGCTCAAATGATAGTGCCGCCCGTTTGTGAGTCGTTCGATTCTGTTCAAATCAAAAGGCCTTGCAGGCTGCCGTTTGTCCCCGGATTTGCCCAAACGGACGTGTCGTTTTCACATCCGAATATCGATCCTAATGGTTAATCATCGCTTATTGAAGCCAAAATGCGGTAAGACCATGGCGATATCCCGTCAAAAATTGTCCGCAAGGTTTCTTGGTAAACCGCTGGTTTAGATCAGGATTCCGGCTTGGGCCGAACACGATCTGTTACCGTCGGCCTCAATGCGTGAACAATACCCCGTCGAGCCGCCATTATCCGGCGACGGCGCTCTGTCGAACCATATAATGACGAGGGAAACTGGTGCCTGCCTTGCGGCTCAGGAAGCAAGCCTGTCGACGCGGCCGGTTTCCGGGTCGATGCCATATTCCTTGAGCTTGCGGTAAAGCGTCGAGCGACCGATGCCGAGCCGGCGGGCGACCTCGCTCATCTGGCCATTGTAGTGATCGATGGCGAGCTTGATCATTTCGAGCTCGACATCGGCCAGCGCACGCACATTGCCGCGCTCGTCGAGCGCCCGCAGCGTGCCGAAGCGGGCCTGGACCCCGGCCGGCAGCACAGCCGCCGGAGCGGTCTCGTCGGGCACAACGTCCTCGTCGCGCGGCTCCAGCGACGGCGGCGGCGCAACGCTGCTTGCCTCCAACGTGTCGTCCGCGTCGAGATTGAGGGTGCCTTCCACCTGCGCGCGGATCTGCGGGAAGTCATCGGCGGTCAACACATCGCCTTCGCACAGCACCGAGGCGCGGAAGACGGCGTTTTCGAGCTGCCGGATGTTGCCGGGCCAGTCATAAGCCTGCAGCACCGCAAGTGCTGCCGCCGAAATGCCTTTTAGCCGATGGCGCGGGTCGGCCGGCGCCACCTTCTCCATGAAATGCGCGACCAGATGGGGAATGTCGTCGCGGCGGTCGCGCAGCGGCGGCACGAAGATCGGGTAGACGTTCAGCCGGTAGAACAGATCCTCGCGGAATTTGCCGTCCTTGACCTGTTGCAGGAGGTTGCGGTGCGTCGCCGAAATCAGCCGGATGTCGACCTTGACGGTCGAGCGGCCGCCGACCGGATCGACCTCGCCTTCCTGGACGGCGCGCAGCAGCTTGACCTGGACGTCGAGCGGCAGGTCGCCGATCTCGTCGAGGAACAGCGTGCCGGAATGCGCCTCGACGAATTTGCCGGTGTGCTTGTCGGTGGCGCCGGTGAACGAGCCTTTCTCATGGCCGAACAGGATGGATTCCACCAGATTGTCGGGAATGGCGCCGCAATTGACGGTGACGAAGGGTTTCGAGCGGCGGTCGCCGCTGCCCTGGATGGCACGCGCCACCAGTTCCTTGCCGACGCCCGACTCGCCCTCGATCAGGATCGGGATGTGAGAGGCCGCCGCTTTCTGGCCGAGACGTATCACCCGGTCCATGGCCGGACTATGGGTGATCATGTCCCTGAAGGTCAGCAGCCCGCCGCGTTTGCGCGACGTGCGCTTGACCTCGCCCTCCACCGCCTCGACCTTGAGCGCATTGGAGATCGAGGCCTGCAGCCTGTCGGGCGAAGCCGGCTTGACGACGAAATCGAAAGCGCCGTGGCGCATCGCCGAAACCACGGTTTCGATGCCGCCCTGCGCGGTCTGCACGATGACCGGCACGCTGATGTCGCGCTCGCGCATCGCCTTCAGCACGCCGATGCCGTCGAGACCGGGCATGACAAGGTCGAGGATCACGACCGAGACATCGCGGGCGCCAGGCCCGTCGAGAACTTCGAGGCCGGCGGTACCGCCATCCACAACGATGGCGGTATGGCCGAACCGCGTCACCGCGGCCTCGAGCAGCCGGCGCTGCACGGGATCGTCATCGACTATGAGTATGGAACCTGTCATGACTGTCTTGCTTCGCCCGCGCCCGAAAACCCCATGGATCATCTTGGCACAGGGTTCTAAATAAGGTTTCAAAAAACCCGGTGAACGAATTCCTTAGGATTTGACCGGCTTCTCCATTCCCGTTGAGTCCGGCTCCGTGAATGCGGCCACGTGATTCAACCCAGGCCATTTGATTCAAAGAAGGTATCTCGATGCGCATGATGTTTGATCGGCGGATTGCAGCGCCAGCGTCCGGTCAGGGCGCTGCCGGGCTTGGCGATCTGCCGGAATGGAACCTCGCCGACCTTTATGCCGGCATGGACGCGCCGGAACTGAAGCGTGACATTGCCAAGGCGGCGGCCGACACCGTCGCATTCGAGGCCCGCTGGAAAGGCACGCTCGCCGCCGAGGCCGGGCGCGGAACTACCGGCAGGCTGGGCGAGGCACTGGCCGCGTACGAGGCGCTCGAGGAACTGATCGGCCGCATCGTCTCCTATGCCGGCCTCGTCTATGCCGGCAATACCGCCGATCCGCAGCGCGCCAAGCTCTATGGCGACATCCAGGAGAAGATGACCGACGCCAGCGCGCATCTGTTGTTCTTCGCGCTCGAGCTGAACCTGATCGACGATGCGGCGATCGAGGGCGCGCTGGCCGCCGATCCCGCCTTCGGGCATTACCGCCCGTGGGTGCTCGATCTCAGAATGGACAAGCCCTATCAGCTCGAGGACCGCGTCGAGCAGCTTTTCCACGAGAAATCGATAACCGGGCGCGGCGCCTGGAACCGCCTGTTCGACGAGACGATGACCGATCTTCGCTTCGATATCGACGGCGAGGAACTGACCCTGGAGCCGGCCCTCAATCGCTTGCAGGATGCCGACGGCGAGGTCCGCCGCCGCGCCTCGGAGGCGTTGGCCACGACCTTCCGCAAGAACCTGCGCACCTTCACGCTGATCACCAACACGCTTGCCAAGGACAAGGAAATTTCGGACCGCTGGCGCGGCTTCGAGGACATTGCCGATTCACGCCACCTCGCCAACCGCGTCGAACGCGGCGTGGTCGATGCGCTCGCCACCGCCGTGCGCGAGGCCTATCCGCGCCTGTCGCACCGCTATTATGCGATGAAGGCGCGCTGGCTCGGCATGGAGGTGATGAACCACTGGGACCGCAACGCGCCCTTGCCGGAGACGCCGCAGGCGGTGATCGGCTGGGATGAGGCCAGGAACACGGTCCTGTCGGCCTATCACCGCTTCTCGCCCGAGATGGCCGAGATCGCGCGCACCTTCTTCGACCGCAACTGGATCGACGCGCCGGTGCGTCCGGGCAAGTCGCCGGGCGCCTTCGCACATCCGACCGTACCCTCGGCTCACCCCTATGTGCTGCTCAACTACATGGGCAAGCCGCGCGACGTGATGACGCTGGCGCATGAACTTGGGCACGGCGTGCATCAGGTGCTGGCCGCCGGCCAGGGCGCGCTGATGGCCTCGACGCCGCTGACGCTGGCCGAGACGGCATCCGTCTTCGGCGAGATGCTGACCTTCCGCTCGCTGCTCGAGCGGACCACCGACCGGCGCGAGCGCAAAGCCATGCTCGCCCAGAAGGTCGAGGACATGATCAACACCGTGGTGCGCCAGGTCGCCTTCTATGAATTCGAGCGCAAGGTGCATGCCGAGCGTCGCAACGGCGAATTGACATCCGACAGGCTGGGCGAGTTCTGGCTGGAGGTGCAGGCCGAAAGCCTCGGACCGGCGATCAAGTTGCGCGAGGGCTACGAGGTGTTCTGGACCTACATTCCGCACTTCATCCACTCGCCCTTCTACGTCTATGCCTATGCGTTCGGCGACTGCCTGGTGAACTCGCTCTATGCCGTCTACCAGAATGCCGAACGCGGCTTTCAGGACAAATATTTCGAGATGCTGCGTGCCGGCGGCACCAAGCATCATTCGCAGCTTCTGTCGCCCTTCGGCCTCGACGCCACCGATCCGGCCTTCTGGCAGATCGGGCTCGGCGTCATCGGCGGCCTGATTGACGAACTGGAAACGCTCGACGATTGAGACGCCTCTCGCCCGGCAAGAACAGTTTAGCCGGAATGCATGTTCGGGCCGCGCTTTTCTTGCCCTAAATATTTGTTCTTGAAGAACTCTACATCGACGTTTTCCCATAGCTTTCCGCAAGCTCTATGGTAGCTTTCCGTTTAAGCTCAGCCGGAGCGCATGCGGATCGGCGAGGGAAATCTCAGCCGGCCGTGGCGATCAGGCGAACGCGACAACGGCCGTTGGCCATGGGCAGGCAAAGCCGATCGCCGACAGCTTGACCGAAGCCGGCTGTTCCGCGAACCGCGGAACCATCATCGAGTAGTCCTGCGCCGAAGGCCATGACCCACGGCAGACGGATCTGACTGGAGAGAGACAATGGGCACTTTTTTCTACGTGGTCCTGGCGTTGTTGGTAGGCGTGTTGGTCGGCTGGTTCATCTGGGGGCGCCTGCGCGGTGAGCTCGACAGTCTTCGCGGCGACCTCGATCGCACCCGCAGCGAGCGCGACAAGCTGCGCGCCGACAGCGACCGCCTGACCGGCGAACTCAGTGCATGCGGCAAGAGCCGCTCAGACCTCGAGCGTCAGCTGCGCGAGGCGCAGGCCTCGTCGGGCACCGGCGGAGCAAAGGCGTCAAGTCAGCCACCGGCAGCCCTGATGTCGACGCCAGCCGTTGCAAAATCCGGTGCGGCGGCAGCCAAGCCAGCCGCCGCGAAGGCGGCCCCGGCAAAGGCAGCACCGAAGCCCGCGGCCGCCAAACTCGCAACTGCTTCGGCACCGGCAGCCATGGCTTCGCAGAGCAAGGCTCCGGCGACCAAGGCTCCGGCGAAGACTTCGACCGTGCCCAAGGCAGCACCCGCTGCAAAGAAGACCGCACCGGCAGCGGCCAAGCCGGCGTCGGGCAAGCCCGACAATCTGCGCCGGTTGATCGGCATCGGCCCAGTCAACGAAAAGCTGCTCAAGGCGCAAGGCGTCACCACATACGCCCAGATCGCCGGCTGGACACCAGCCGACATCAAGCGGATCGAGGAGGTGATGAACTTCGACGGCCGCATCGCGCGCGAACGCTGGATCGAGCAGGCCAAGCTGCTCGCCGCTGGCAACGAGGCCGAATTCGCCAAGCAGTTTCCGACGGCCGGAACCGCCAGCAATACCTGAACGACGGATACAGAGGCCATGCGACCGGGGGCGCCAAGGGCGCCGCCGCTTTCTTTTGTCGGCAAGGTTCGATCCGGCAAAGGTCGGCTTTGAGGGACAGGGGGCCGTTCCCTCGATTGCGCGAGCCCGGCCCCCTATATAGAGCGATCGTCAGCTCCATCGATCCCGGTTCCCATGTCCCTGCCCGCAGCAATTTTCCGCAACGACGAAAGCGCACGCCAGCTCGTTTTCAAGCGGCCGGCCGATGTCATCGTTGCGCATGAGCCCAAAGACTTCCCGGCGGCGTTGCAAGCGGCGCAGGCCGCGCACGATGCCGGCAAATGGCTGGCCGGCTATTTCTCCTACGAGGCCGGTTACCTGCTCGAACCGAAACTCGTTCCCTTGCTGCCGGGCCGGCGCCGGGCCCCGCTGGTCTGCCTCGGGGTCTTCGATGCTCCTGATCAAGAGGCGGTGCCGCCGCCAGGCACGCCGACCAACGGCCCGATCTTCGACGCAAGGGCAACGTGGTCGTTCGAGGACTACGAGAAGCGGTTCTCGCGGTTGCATCGGCACATCAGGCAAGGCGATTGCTACCAGGGCAACCTGACCTTTCCGGTGCACGCGCAATGGTCCGGCGATCCGCTCGCCGCCTTCGACGCGCTGACCGAACGCCAGCCCGTGAAATATGGCGCCCTGATCGCGCTGGGCGACCCGATCGTCCTGTCGCGCTCGCCCGAACTGTTCTTCGAGATTGATGCGGCGGGGATGATCGAGACGCATCCGATGAAGGGTACCGCACCGCGCGGCGCAACCGGGGACGAGGACGAGCGGCAGAAGAATTTCCTGCGCAATGACGAGAAGAACCAGGCCGAGAACCGGATGATCGTCGACCTCCTGCGCAACGACATATCGCTGATCAGCGAGGTCGGCACGCTGGAGGTGCCGGAACTGTTCCGCATCGAGACCTACCCGACCGTGCACCAGATGGTGAGCGACGTCAGGGCCAAGCTGCTGCCCGGCCTCTCGATACGACAGGTGTTCGCGGCGCTGTTTCCCTGCGGCTCGATCACCGGCGCGCCGAAGATCCGCGCCATGGAGATCCTGCACGATCTGGAGGCCACGCCGCGCGACGTCTATTGCGGCGCCATTGGCTGGATCGCGCCCGGCGGCACGATGCGCTTTTCCGTGGCGATCCGCACCATCTCGCTCTTTGCCAGCGGCGAGGCCGTCTACAATGTCGGCGGCGGCATCGTCTTCGATTCGGTCGCGGAAGAGGAGTACCAGGAGTGTCTGCTCAAAGCCCGTTTCGCGACGGGGACACCGCCGGTTTCGAGCTGATCGAGACCATGCGCTGGGAGCCCGCCTCGGGCTTCCTGCGCCTCGATCGCCATCTTGCCCGCCTTTACGGCTCGGCGGCGGAACTGGGCTTCAGCTATGATCCGCAAAGGGTTGGCGAGGCCCTGAGCGACGCGGTCGATCGATCGCCCGTCGCCATGCGCACGCGGCTCGCCCTGTCGCGCAATGGCCAGGCCAATGCCTCGGCGCAGCCCTATGAACCGCTTGCCGCCGACAAGGTATGGGCGCTGCGGCTGGCGCGGACGAGGCTCGATTCGAGCAACATGCTGCTGCGCCACAAGACCAGCCGGCGGCAGCCCTACACCCATGCCCGCTCCGAATACCTCGTCACCCAGGCCGATGAGGTGCTGCTGGCCAATGAGCGCGGCGAGATCTGCGAAGGCACGATCACCAATGTCTTCGCCGATTTCGGCGACGGCGTGCTGGCAACGCCCCGGCTCGATTGCGGCCTGCTGCCTGGCGTACTGCGCGGCGCGCTTCTGGATGAAGGCCGCGCCAGTGAAGCGATCTACAGCTTGAATGACCTGAAATCCGCCAAGGCGCTGTTCGTCGGCAATTCGCTGCGCGGGCTGATCCCGGCCAAACTAATCTGAAGTCAAACTGATCTGAGGCATGACGTCCCTACCCGCCCACACGCCCTATGACGGCTCGTCGAAACTCTTCACCATCGGGCTGAAGCCGCTCGACCCCGCGGACTGGATCGAGGTAGACGGCCATTTGCTGCCCTACCTCGCCGAAAAGCGCCGGCTCTATGCCGAAATCCCTGAACGCGTCTTCGTCGAGCAGGACGGTACGCTTGACGCCCAGCAGGAAGTGCTCGAACTGCTCGGCGCTTACCTGCCGGAAAGATTTCCCGACACCCACCGGCGCAGCGATGCGGGCGTTGCGGTCGTGGGTGCGACGAGCCGTCCCACGATCCCCTCCAGCCTCGCCGGCGCCCCCCTCGTCGCGGCCTCGCTGCTGGTCCAGGAGGACCTGATCCTCATGCGGCGGGGCGAAGACGGCTGGCGGCTCGCCGCGGGTTCGCTGTGCTTTCCCTCGTCCTGGTCGCTTGTCGAAAAATTCGGCAAGCCGCTTCAGCGGATCCACGAGCCGGTGCCGGGCTTCGGCCCAGGCACAAGGCCGGCCGATCTGATCAACCGGATGTTCGATGGCCTGCAGGGCCAGGCCGTCGAACGTTACAATTGGTCGATCCAATCAGGCGATGCACTCTACCATCCGCTGTCCAATATCGAGCGCATCGACCGCGCCACCAGCCGGCCGACGCGTTTCCCCGACGGTGACGTGAAGACGCACGCCTTCATCCGGGTCGAGCGCCAGACGCTGCGCAAACTGCCCGCCTCACGTGACATCCTGTTCACCATCCGCATCCATCTCGACCCGCTCGCCGTCCTGGCGCGGCACCCGGACCGGGCGACGCTGGCAGCGTCCTTTGCCGCGCAGCTCGAAGCGCTCGATGTCGCCCAGCTCGACTACAAGGGCGTGACATCGGATCGCGATCGGCTGATCGCCGTCCTTAACCAAATGGCCAAGGACGCGTAGTCGCTGGTTGGCGCTTTTCGCTGGTTTGTGACAATGATCTGTGATGTAGCGCATGGCCGTTGGGCGAAAATGCCGGGCTTTTGCACGCAGTTGCCCAGCTTTTGAACGCAGTTGCCCGGCTTTTGGACGTAGTTGAAGGAGTGCTCGATAAAATGGCGAACGAAAACTGGCCCGTTTACGGTGAGATCACCGGCCCGGTTGTGATGATCGGCTTCGGCTCGATCGGACGCGGAACGTTGCCGCTCATCGAGCGCCATTTCAAGTTCGACAAGTCGCGCATGACAGTCCTCGACCCGCGCGATACCGATCGCAAGCTGCTCGACGAGCGCGGCATCGCCTTCGTCCAGGAAGCGGTGACCGAGAAGAACTACAAGAAGCTTTTGGCGCCGCTTCTGACCAATGGCGGTGGCCAGGGCTTCTGCGTCAACCTGTCGGTCGATACCGGCTCGGTGGACCTGATGCGGCTCTGCCGCAAGCTCGGCGTGCTCTATATCGACACCGTCGTCGAGCCTTGGCTTGGCTTCTATTTCGACGCCAAGGCCGACAACGCCAGCCGCACCAACTATGCGTTGCGCGAGGCGCTGATCAAGGAAAAGCACGACAAGCCGGGCGGCGCCACTGCGATATCCACCTGCGGTGCCAATCCCGGCATGGTGTCGTGGTTCGTCAAGCAGGCGCTGGTCAACCTCGCCACCGATCTTGGCATGGAATTCTCCGAGCCATCGCAGGACGACCGCGAGGGCTGGGCCAAGCTGATGAAGAAGGCCGGCGTCAAGGGCATCCACATCGCCGAGCGCGACACCCAGCGGACCAAGAAGCCCAAGCCGATGGATGTGTTCTGGAACACCTGGTCGGTCGAGGGCTTCATCTCCGAGGGGTTGCAGCCAGCCGAGCTCGGCTGGGGCACGCATGAGACCTGGATGCCCAAGAACGGCAAGAAGCACAAGCATGGTTCAAAGGCCGCGATCTACCTGGAGCAGCCCGGCGCCAACACCCGCGTGCGCTCCTGGTGCCCGACGCCGGGACCGCAATATGGCCTGCTGGTAACCCACAACGAGGCGATCTCGATCGCCGATTTCTTCACAGTGCGCTCCAAGAAGGGCAAGGTTCAATACCGCCCGACCTGCCACTACGCCTACCATCCCTGCAACGATGCGATGCTATCGCTGGACGAGATGTTCGGTGCCGCCGGCAAGCCGCAGCCGGTGCACCACGTGCTCGACGAGAACGAACTGGTCGACGGTGTCGACGAGCTCGGCGTCCTGCTCTACGGCCATGACAAGAATGCCTACTGGTACGGTTCGCAGCTGTCACTCGCCGAAGCGCGCAAGCTGGCCCCCTACCAGAACGCCACCGGCATGCAGGTCACCTCGGCTGTCCTGGCCGGCATGGTCTGGGCACTGGAGAATCCCGCCGCCGGCATCGTCGAGGCCGACGAGATGGATTACAAACGCTGCCTGGACGTGCAGTCGCCCTATCTCGGACCGGTCAAGGGCTATTATACCGACTGGACGCCGCTCGACAGACGCCCGGGTCTCTTCCCGGAGGACCTCGACCGCAGCGACCCGTGGCAATTCCGCAACATCCTCGTCCGATAGCAGCACCCGGACCATGCGCCCTTGCCTTGCAATCGCCCGGAAATCGGGCGATTGAAGGGAGGCGGCCTGGGGTGGCGATGTGCGTCCGTTGAATACCCCGGCACTTTGGACGTTCGCGTCAATTCCCAGAAATCGGCCCGATTTCTGGGACGACGCGTTTGGAGAGGATTTCATATGACGATTGCGCGCAAAGTTCTTTCGACGGGCCTGGCGGGCGCCCTTGCCTCGATGCTTGCTGCCTGTGCCACCAGCGGCCCAGATACGCCGCCCATGGCCGCCGGCCCGAAAGGGGTCGAAGGTTCCTGGATCGATGCCAAGGGCACCGGCCTGTCGACCTTCACCGGCGGCACCTTCACGACCGTCGCCACCGACACGGGACAGAAGCTTGCCGATGGCAGCTACACGATGACCGGCGCCACGTCGGTACAGATCAGCGGCACCTCGCTGATCCGCCAAACCCCGGTAAGCTTCAATTGCCTGATGGTGTCGACCAGCCAGCTCAACTGCACCAGCTCCGCCGGCCAGAATTTCGTGCTGACGCGGCGCACCTGAACTCGGCGAACATTCCAGTCACAAAGAACGGCGGCCCCTCGGCCGCCGTTCTTTTTTGTACCGGCATATCCCGGGTTTCGCGCCTGGAGATACCGCCGCATTTCCGCTTGCGTCGGCCCGAACGCGATGGGAACATGATCGAAAGGCTGGCTGTAATACCCAGTCAAGCAAGGGCGCCAGACGCCTCTGATCAGCCTACCGGGAGACGAAGATGAAGAAGCTTGCCGCCATTGCCGCCCTTTCCGCTTCGACGCTTGGCCTGTCGGCCGGCGCATCCTTTGCCGACTACACACTGAACATCCTGCACATCAATGACTGGCACAGCCGCATCGAAGGCAACAACAAATACGAATCGACCTGCTCGGCCGAGGAGGAGACCAAGGGCGAATGCATCGGCGGCGCCGGCCGGCTGATCACCGCCATTGCCCAGGAACGCAAGAAGCTGGAAGGCCAGAACGTGTTGCTGCTCAGCGCCGGCGACAATTTCCAGGGTTCGCTGTTCTACACGACATACAAGGGCAAGGTCGAAGGCGAGTTCCTCAATGACATGAAGTTCGACGCCATGGCACTCGGCAACCATGAATTCGACGACGGCGAGGCGGCGCTGGCGCCGTTCCTCGACATGATCAAGTTCCCGGTGCTCGGCGCCAACGTCAAGGCCAACGCGCAGTCCAAGCTCGGCGACCGCGTCAAGCCGTCTGTTGTCGTCGAGGTCGGTGGACAGAAGATCGGCATCATCGGCGCCGTCACCAACGACACGCCCGAACTCGCCTCCCCCGGCCCCAACATCAAAATCGAGGACGACGTCAAGTCGATCACGGCCGAGGTCGAGAAACTCAAGGGAGAAGGCGTCGACAAGATCATCGCCGTGACCCATATCGGCTACAACAGGGAGCGCGACGTTATCGCCAAGATCCCTGGCATCGACATCGTGGTCGGCGGCCACAGCCACACGCTTCTGTCCAATACCGATCCGAAGGCGGCTGGCCCCTACCCGACCATGGTCGACAACCCCGGCGGCTACAGGGTGCCGGTGGTGCAGGCGGCGTCCTATTCGAAATATCTCGGCGAGTTCAAGGTGGTGTTCGACGACAACGGCGTCGTCAAATCGGCAAGCGGCGACCCGATCTATCTCGACAAATCGATCACGCCGGACCCGGCCGTGCTCGCCCGCATCAAGGAGCTTGGCGCGCCGATCGAGGCCTTGAAGAACAAGGAAGTGGCCGAGACCACCGACGTCATCGACGGCAGCCGCGAAAGCTGCCGCGCCAAGGAATGCGCGATGGGCAATCTCGTCTCCGACGCCATCCTCGATCGGGTCAAGGGACAGGGCGTCGAGATCGTCATTTCCAACGGTGGCGGCCTGCGCGCCTCCATCGATAAGGGCACCGTCACCATGGGCGAGGTGCTGACCGTGCTGCCGTTTCAAAACACGCTGGCGACTTTCCAGATTTCCGGCAAGGACCTGGTCGCCGGCCTCGAAGGCGGGCTCAGCCAGATCGAGGACGGCGCCGGCCGCTTCCCGCAGGTGGCGGGCCTCAAATATTCCTTCGACAGATCGGTCGCACCCAATGCCGGCCGCGTCAAGTCGGTGGAGGTGATGGAAAATGGCGCCTGGACGCCGATAAATCCGACCAAGGACTATTTGGTCGCCACCAACAACTATGTCCGTCAGGGCGGCGACGGCTACAAGGTCTTCGCCGAAAAGGCCAAGAACGCTTATGACTACGGCCCTGGCCTCGAACAGGTCGTGGCCGACTATCTCGGCGCGCACCGGCCCTATACGCCGAAGCTCGACGGCCGCATCACCGAGATCGCCGCGACGACAGCGGCAGCTCCCGCCGCCGAACCAGCAAAGCCGGCGGAGACCGCACCGGCAGCGCCGGCACCGGCCGAGGCTGCCAAACCGGCTGCACCGGCAATGCCGGAATTGCCTGCCAACTCAGGCGATATCGCCAACACGCCGCCAGCCATATCGACGGAAAACGCGCCTGCACCACCGGCCCCGCCGGCACCTGCCGAACCGGCGAAGCCTGCCGAGACCACTCCCGCGCCGGCCACTCCTGCGCCTGCGACGCCCGCGCCCGCCGAGCCGGCAAAGCCCGCTGAAGCCACACCAGCCACCGGCAATCATGTCGTCGTGACCGGCGATACCTACTGGGATCTGGCGAAGAAGGCCTATGGCGATGCGACCAAGTGGAAGCTCATCTATGAGGCGAACAAGGGCCAAAGGCCGCATCGGCTTATGCCGGGCGCGACACTGACCATCCCGGCGAAGTAATTTCGTCCAGCTCCGCCACATCGCCCGCCCGGGGAACCGGGCGGGTTTATATTTCCATGGCCTGATACATGTCGCCCGGAGGTGTCCTCGGTTATCAGAAGCTTACGGCAGGTCGGGCGAATCCTATCCGCCGCGACATGCTGCAAGGTGCGGCCAGACGCGGCATTGAAAGCTCCTGCAGGATGGTTAGGTTCACGTCTCGGAGACCCATATGCCGCTTTCCACTATTGTCGATCCCAAAGCCGCGAAAGCCCCTGGCCCACGACCGGTCGGGCATCCGCCCGTCAAGACCGGCAAGATAGGGGTCATGCTGGTCAACCTTGGAACACCCGACGGCACCGAGTTCAGGCCGATGTGGCGTTATCTCAGGGAGTTCCTGTCTGATCCACGCGTTATCGAACTCAACAAGGCGATCTGGTATCCCATCCTCTATGGACTGGTGCTGACCACGCGACCGAAGAAGTCGGGGGCCAACTATGCCAGGATCTGGAACCGGGAGAAGAACGAGTCGCCCTTGCGCACCTATACCCGCGCACAAGGTGAAAAACTGGCCGAGGCGCTACGCGATCTGCCCAACGTGGTCGTCGACTGGGCGATGCGCTACGGCAACCCTTCGACGTCGAGCGTCGCCGAAAGGCTGGTCGCACAAGGCTGCGATCGCATCCTGAGTTTTCCACTCTATCCGCAATATTCGGCGACGACGACCGCCACCGCAAACGACCAGCTGTTTCGCGCCTTGATGAAGATGCGGGCGGCACCTGCCGTCCGCAGCGTGCCGCCCTATTATGATGAGCCAGTCTACATCGAGGCGCTGGCCAGTTCGATCGAACGGCATCTGGCGACCCTGGATTTCCAGCCCGAGGTGGTCATCGCCTCCTATCACGGCATTCCAAAACCCTATTTTGAGAAGGGCGATCCCTATCATTGCCATTGCCTGAAGACGACGCGGCTGCTGCGCGACAGGCTCGGCTGGGACGAAAGAAAACTGATCACCACCTTCCAATCACGCTTCGGGGCGCAAGAATGGCTGCAGCCCTACACCGACAAGACTGTGGAGAAACTGGCCAAGGACGGCGTCAAGTCGATCGCCATCGTCAATCCGGGGTTTTCAGTCGACTGCATCGAGACGCTGGATGAGATTGGCCGCGAAGCGGCCGAGACCTTCCACCATGCCGGCGGCAAGAACTTCGCCCACATACCATGCCTGAATGACAGCCCTGAAGGCATGGCGGTGATCGAAGCGATGGTACGGCGCGAGCTGTCAGGCTGGGCTTGATGCCGGAACAACACCAGCTCCGGAGCGTTGAGCAGCGCCTCCGGAGAACTCAATGCTCCGCAAACTTGACCTCAGCACTGGCCGGCCCGTGTGGTCTGCCTATCGGGCGCCCGCGGTACCGACTGGCAGTCTGACCCGGGACGTCAAGACCGATGTGCTTATCGTCGGCATGGGCATCAGCGGCGCCATGATGGCCGAGGCGCTGACAGCCGGCGCTCACGCCGTGATCTGCATCGACCGGCGTGGGCCGCTGAAAGGATCGACGGCGGCAACAACCGCGCTTGTGCAATTCGAGATCGACCAGCCGCTTTCAACGCTCTCGAGGATGATCGGCAAGGGCCAGGCACGGCAGGCCTGGCGACGCTCCCGGCTAGCCGTTTCCAACCTTGCCGCCCGCATCGCCGAACTCGGCATCAACTGCGGCATAGGCCGCACCCAATCGCTTTATCTGGCTGGCACCGTGCTCGGCCCATCGGAACTCCGGGACGAAGCCGAGGCGCGGCAGATGGCCGGCATCGGCGCGACCTATCTTACATCGGCGCCATTGGCGGGAGCATTCGGCATCGATCGGGGTGGCGCCATCCTGAGCCATGGCAACATCGCGCTCGACCCTCGCAAGCTGACGGCAGGGCTGCTGCTCAAGGCGCTGGAGCGCAAGGCACGTTTATACGCTCCCGTCGAAGCGACGGCGATCGAGGACAGCGCCGATGAGGTGGGGGTGGCAACCACGGACGGCCCCACCATCACGGCACGGCATGTTGTCCTGGCCACCGGTTACGAGCTGATCGACATCGTGCCGGCGGCCGCTCACCGGGTCATCTCGACATGGGCGATTGCGACATGTCCGCAACGGAAGCTCTGGCCGGGCGCGGCGTTCATCTGGGAGGCGTCGGATCCCTACCTCTATGTCAGGGCAACCGCCGATGGCCGGGTCATCTGCGGCGGCGAGGACGAGGAATTCCTTGACGAGACGCGGCGCGATAAGCTGATAGCCGACAAAAGCGCCCGCATTGCCGCAAAACTCGACCTGATGTTTCCGCACCTCGACACCCGGCCCGACTTTGCCTGGACCGGCTCCTTCGGCACCACGACCACTGGCCTCCCCTACATCGGCGCCATTCCCAGGCACCCGCGCATCCATGCCGTGATGGGTTATGGCGGCAACGGCATTACCTTCTCGCGCATCGCCGCCGAGATCATCTCTGCTTCGATCGGCGGGCTTGAAGACACGGATGCAAACCTGTTTGCCTTCAACCGCTGAGTGCATACCCACAAACAATCCCTCATCACCTGATTGTAACGTTCCTGAAACACACTTAAGTCTTTGGTGAAGCCGGTTGCGCGGGAATGGCTCGCGCGGCCTGCCCATGAGGGAGGGCCAAATGGATTTCAGTGGTTTCGATATTGCGGTCGTTGTTCTGGTGGCGCTTGTCGTACTGGTGCTGTTCAAGGGCATCAAGACAATCCCACAAGGATACAACTATACCGTCGAACGCTTTGGTCGTTACACCAAGACACTGAGCCCCGGCCTGAACCTCATCTTTCCGTTCGTCGATCGCATCGGCGCCAAGATGAATATGATGGAACAGGTGCTCGACGTTCCGAGCCAGGAGATCATCACCCGCGACAATGCCATTGTCGGTGTCGACGGCATCGCTTTCTACCAGATCCTCAATGCGGCACAGGCCGCCTATCAGGTTGCCGGCCTGCAGAACGCCATCCTCAACCTGACGATGACCAACATCCGTACCGTTATGGGTTCGATGGACCTCGATGAGCTGTTGTCGAACCGCGACGCCATCAACGAGCGCCTGCTGCGCGTCGTCGACGAGGCCGCGCATCCTTGGGGCATCAAGATCACCCGCGTCGAGATCAAGGATATCAACCCGCCCGCCAACCTGATCGAATCGATGGGCCGCCAGATGACCGCCGAGCGCAACAAGCGCGCGCAGATCCTGGCCGCCGAGGGCCTCAAGCAGTCGCAGATCCTCGAAGCGGAGGGCCGCAAGGAAGCCGCCTTCCGCGACGCCGAGGCGCGCGAACGCTCCGCCGAAG
The DNA here is from genome assembly GCF_020164885.1 of Mesorhizobium sp. CO1-1-7. Lineage (NCBI taxonomy): Bacteria > Pseudomonadati > Pseudomonadota > Alphaproteobacteria > Hyphomicrobiales > Phyllobacteriaceae > Mesorhizobium > Mesorhizobium sp. CO1-1-7. The sequence continues at coordinate 92,420 of NZ_JAIUHA010000010.1, forward strand.
CGGAAGCCCGCGCCACCCAGGTTGTGTCGGAAGCGATCTCCAAGGGCGACGTCCAGGCACTGAACTACTTCGTCGCCCAGAAATACACCGAGGCGCTGGGCAAGATCGGCACCGCCACCAACAGCAAGATCGTGCTGATGCCTTTCGAGGCATCGTCGCTGATCGGCTCGCTCGGGGGTATCGGCGAAATCGCCAAGGAAGTCTTTCGCAGCGAAGGCACGACCGGCGCGCAAAGGCAGGCGGCACGTCCGCCTGTCGTCAGGCCCTCCGACAACTGAGATAGGCCACTCTCATGATCGACCGCATCGTTTCTGAACTCGGGCCGTGGAACTGGATGGTTCTGGGCTTCGTGCTGCTGGTGGTAGAGGTCATCGCACCGGGTTTCTTCATGCTTTGGATCGGCATCGCCGCTCTGATCGTCGGCGCGGTGTCGCTGCTGATCTGGGATGTCGCCATCTGGACATGGCAGGTCCAGGTGCTGCTATTCCTCGTGCTGTCGCTGGTTTCAGCCTTTGTCGGCAAGAAACTCATGGGCGGACACGACCAGCCAACCGATCAGCCGCTGCTCAATCGCCGTGGCGCCCAGATGGTCGGCAGGATGGCGACGCTCGCCGAACCGATCCGCGACGGCCGTGGCCGCATCAAGCTCGGCGACACGCTGTGGCGTGTCTCCGGCCCCGATCTGCCCGCCGGCACTCAGGTTCGTGTGACAAGCGCCGCGGACACGGATCTGGAACTGACGGTGGAGCGGGTCTGAATTCCAGCGAGTGCCAACGCGCTAAAGTATTGAGATTCAGGTCAGGCCAAGTCGTGAACGATGGGTTTCGGGTCGCTCTTGCGACGAGCAGGGCGGACATTAAGTCCGTGCGCTCCGGCCTACGCCGGAAGCGCAGGAAGCCTTCGCTCGCAGGCCGGCCTCACCTGAAAGATCAATATCTTAGGCGGCGCCGATGCGCAGCAGGTCGTGGAAATGCACCACGCCCAGCGGCATGTTGTTCCTGGTCACCACCAGCGCACCGACATTGTGCTCGTTGAGCAGCGCGATCGCAGTGCCTGCAAGCGTCTGCGGGTCGACCGTCTTGGGTGTGCGGGTCATCACCTCGTCGACGATGACGTCGGCCAGGTTGCGGTGCAGGTTGCGCGCGACATCGCCATCGGTGATGATCCCGGCCAACTCGCCATTGGCGTCGACGATCAGCACGCAGCCGACCTTCTTCTGCGACAGCGTCATCACCGCTTCCGGCATCTTGGTGCCGAGCGAAGCCAGCGGCATCTGCTCGCCGACCCGCATGATCTCGGAGACCATGGTCAGGTTGGCGCCGAGCTGGCCGCCGGGATGGAAGGTGCGGAAATGGTCCGGCGTGAAGCCGCGCGCCTCGAGCAGCGCGATCGCAAGTGCATCGCCGATGACCAGTTGCAGCAGCGTCGACGTCGTCGGCGCCAGGCCGTGCGGGCAGGCTTCCGGGGTGCGCGGCAAAAGCAGCACGACGTCGGCCGCGCGCGCCAGCGCCGAGGTTTCTCCGGAGGTGATGGCGATGAGTGGAATGGAGAAGCGCCTGGAATAGGCGACGATGCCCATCATCTCCTTGCTCTCGCCAGACCATGAGATCGCGATGATGGCGTCGTCCCTGGCGATCATGCCTAGATCGCCATGATTGGCCTCGACGGGATGGACGAAGAAGGCCGGCGTGCCGGTCGAGGCCAGCGTCGCGGCGATCTTCGAACCGATATGGCCGCTTTTGCCGACACCGGTGACGATGAGCCGGCCCTCGATCTTCGAGATCGTCTCGACGGCCTGGGCAAAGGGTGCCGCCAGTCCGTTCTCAAGCGCCTCGGCAAGGGCCGCGATTCCCGCCTGTTCGGTTGTTACCGTTCTCAGCGCCGATTCGATCGACGCTTGCCTGTCCAGAGGCTTCTTATCGAGAGATCTCGCATGCATGGGTGATGCGATTAGCGCTTTGCCGCCCGCCTGTCCAACAGAAATGGCCTCTGCATGACGGCCGGATGTGTGCGGTCGTTGGGGACGACGACAAGGATCAAAATAGAAGGCACGAGGCGGACCCGCATTGGCGCCCGCGGAAATCCGCGTTTGGAGCCAGTCCTGCGCGCGCCCTCAACCCTCCGTTAACCATCCCCATTTACGGTTCGGTAAGTATGGCGCGCGTGCGCCGCGCAAGCAGTGGTGGCGATGTCCGGGGTCCAGCCAGAAAAATTGAGAGGACGACAGGGCAAGGCGATCTGCGCCTTGCTGCTGGCGACCAGCATCCTTGCCTTGCTGCGTTCCACGCCACTCCATGCCCAGGAAACGGAACTGCGCGGAGAAGTGTCGGAATCGGCGATTCTGTCCGACCAGCAGCGCAAGGCGAGAAACCTGGTTCTTGCACAGCAAGCGGCGGCCAATGCGGCCGCGCAGGACAATGCGCCGGCGCGAACCTATCTGCCGGCCAGCGCCGGCGCCGTGCCTGACGACGCGGACGCCGCGAACTCGACCACCAGCGTCTTCGACCCGCCCCAGGCCGGCGACGATGCCTCCGCCGACGCGCCCACGCCCCCCAAGCCACGCCGCGCTTCGACCGCCAGGCAGAATGCGGCCGATAAGGCAAAGGACAAGGTCGCCGACAAAAAGAAGAAGAAAAAGAACACCATGGCGGCTACGGATCCAACCACCACCGCCACGACGGCCGCGACCGACGACACCGCCGATATCGCGGCGGATCAGGAAGCGGCCAATCGCCGTGCACTCACCATCGACAGTGTGGACAGGCAGAAACTCGACCCTGGCGCCGAGCGCACCGCTGCAATCGAGGGCCAGAACAAGAAAGCCGAGGACGATCCGTTCGCCGCCACCGGCGTCAAATGGGGCTCCTTCATCATCCGGCCGACCATCGAACAGGGGCTGACGGCGACGACGAACGGCGATTCGAGCAGTGCCGGCACATCCGCGCTGCTGTCCGAGACGGCGCTGCGCTTTACCGCCGCTTCCGACTGGCGTGAAAACGCCGCGACCATCGACGGCTACGGAATTTTCCGTGAAACCGTGTCGGGCTACCCGGTTCACGATGCGCAGGGGCGCATCGAAGGCCAGCTCAATGTCGACCTCGACAATGAATTGCGCGCCATCGCCAAGCTCGGCTACGAAGCCGTGCCGGAATCCGCGTCCTCGCCCGATGCCATCGCCGGCGTCAGCACCCAGCCGCTGCGGCAGACCATCGACGGCAGCATCGGCGTCGAGAAGACCGTCGGCAAGATGCAGTACACGTTGACCGGGGCGGTCTCGCACGATTTCTATGGTGACGCCAAGCTCTCGGACGGCACCTCGCTGTCGCAGAAAGATCAAGACAACACGCTCTACACTGCAACCTTGCGCACCGGCTACGAGATTTCGCCGGCGCTCACGCCCTTCACCGAGATCGAGGTCGGCCGCCGGGCCTACGACCAGCGCATCGACAATGAAGGCTTCGAGCGCTCCTCGACGCGGCTTGGCGCCCGCGCCGGCTTGCAACTCGACATGGGCGAGAAGCTGTCGGGCGAATTCTCGGCCGGTTGGCTCAGGGAGGCGATCGACGACAACAGCCTGGAAGCGATTTCGGGGGCCACCCTCAATGCCGACCTCAAATGGTCGCCGCAGCGCGGCACCACCATCGGCTTGACCGGCAAGACCACCGTCGAGACCACGACCACATCGGGCGAAAGCGGCGATATCCTCTATTCCGGACGCCTGACGGGCGAGCGCGTGATCCGATCCAATCTTACCGCGAATGCGGCCTTGGGCCTGGATTGGCGCGATTATGTCGGCATTGACGGCCATGACAGGATCTTGAGCGCCGAGGCCGGGCTGACCTGGTGGCTGAACCGCTATGCGGGCCTCACCAGCAGGGTAAGGACCGAAAAGCTGACCAGTAACCTGCCCGGCCGCGACTACACCGCCAACAGCATCTTCGTCGGCGTGAAGGTGCAGCGCTGAAGGCGTGTGCGCCAAGGTATGGCGAGAGTCAGGGTCGGGCCGAGTCGAGAATGGCTGATACCGAGAACCGCAGCGGAGCGTACTTTATGTACGTGAGCACAGTTCTACTGCGACGCAGTAGAACTGGGAAGCGTAGGAGCGGCCATTCGCAGGCCGGCATCACCTGAATATCAGGCATACCCTAGAAGGCTGCCCCGCGCCGTTCTGATGGCTTCATCTCGTCGAGCAGCGTGCGGATGACGCCGGCCATGCTCTGGTTCATGTCGTTGCGCCACAGCGCGAAAGCGACATTGGCCTCGACGAAACCTTCCGGCGAGCCGCAATCGAAGGTGCGGCCCTTATAATGGTAGCCGTAGAAGGCCTGCTGCTTCTCCAGCTTCAGCATCGCGTCGGTCAGCTGGATCTCGTTCCCGGCGCCCTTTTCCTGGCCTTCCAGAATCCTAAAGATCTCGGGCTGCAGGATGTAGCGGCCGTTGATGTAGAGGTTGGACGGCGCGGTGCCCGACTTCGGCTTCTCGACCATCTCGGTGATGCGGAAGCCGTGATGCGTGTCTTCGCCGCGCCCGACGATGCCGTATTTATGAGCCTCCGCCGGGTCGCATTCCTGCACCGCGATGATGTTGTTGCCGGTCTCCTCGTAGAGCTCGACCATCGCCTTCGTGCAGCTCTTTTCCGACTGCATGATCATGTCGGGCAACAACAGGGCGAACGGCTCATCGCCGACCAGTTCGCGCGCGCACCAGACGGCATGGCCAAGACCCATCGGCACCTGCTGGCGGGTGAAGCTGGTCTGCCCCGGTGCCGGCTGCAGCCGCTGCAGGCGGGCAAGCTGCTCGTCCTTGCCGCGTTGTGCCAGCGTATCATAGAGTTCGAACTGGATATCGAAATGGTCCTCGATGACCGCCTTGTTGCGGCCTGTGACGAAGATGAAATGCTCGATGCCCGCCTCGCGCGCCTCATCGACGACATACTGGATGACTGGCCTGTCGACGACGGTCAGCATCTCCTTGGGAACAGCCTTGGTGGCCGGGAGAAACCGCGTGCCGAGACCGGCGACCGGGAAAACTGCCTTGCGAACTCTCTTCATAGTTTAAATTATCCGTTTGCTGGCCAGCTCCGCAATCCCCGTCCCACGACATTTTCGCGCCGGAATTGAAGATTAGTGGGGCGGCTGAGGGAAACTCCCGCCGGTTAAAGCATCGAGGTGTCTTTTCGTTCCAGGCGACGCCTATGGTAAACTAATTCCTAACCCGGTTCGGCGAAGAATGGTCTTTCCTGGGACAGAGAAGGAGGAAAAAATGTCCGTTCGCAATGCCGCAAAACGTTTCGCCAGCGTCATGACGGCGGCCAGCCTGTCGCTCGCTTTGCTTGTCCCCACCGGGCCGGCCTTCGCCGACGCCGGTTTCCGGCAATGGGTCGCCGGCTTCCGCGCCACCGCCGTGGCGGGTGGCGTTTCCGGCGCCGTTTACGACCAGGCTTTCCGGGGCATCAACGAGCCCGATCCGGTGGTGCTGGAAAAGGCCCGCACCCAGCCCGAATTCACCGCGCCCGCCTGGGATTATTTCGACAACCGCGTCCATGACCAGTCCGTCGCCGTCGGGCAGCAGATGGCGAAGAAATGGAAGCCTTGGCTGGACAGGATCGAGGCGAGATTCGGCGTCGACCGCTACGTTCTCCTGGCCATCTGGTCGATGGAATCGAACTATGGCGAAATTCTCAAGCGCGACGACATCATGCGCAACGTCATCCGTTCGCTGGCGACTTTGGGTTATGGCGACGCGAAACGGTCGAAATACGCCCGCACCCAGCTGGTAGCGGCGCTGAAGATCCTGCAGACCGGCGATATCGACGAAAGCCACCTGATGGGCTCCTGGGCGGGCGCCATGGGCCAGACCCAGTTCATCCCGACCAGCTACCAGCACTATGCCGTCGACATGGACGGCAATGGCAAGCGCGACATCTGGAATTCCATTCCCGATGCGCTGGCGACATCAGCCAATTTGCTCAAGAAGAATGGCTGGCAGGCCGGCAAGACCTGGGGCTACGAGGTCGCGTTGCCGGCCGGCAAACTTCCCGCCGGGTCGAAGACCCTGGCGCAATGGCAGGCGCTCGGCGTGGGCCGCGCCAGCGGCAAGCCGTTCAAGAACCTCACCGACAAGGCAACGCTGAAAGTGCCGGACGGCCGTGGCGGGCCGGCCTTCCTGATGGTCAGGAATTTTTCGGTCATCAAGGCCTACAACAATGCCGACAAATACGCGCTCGCCGTCGGTCTGCTTGCCGATGAGATCGCGGGTGGCAGCGGCCTGGTCCAGGATTGGAACCGGCCTTTTACCAAGCTCAGCTTCGAGGAACGGCAGGAGTTGCAGAAGCGACTTTCCCAGCACGGCCTTTACGACGGCAAATTCGACGGCAAGATCGGCGACGGCTCGAAGACGGCCATCATGGCTTATCAGGCCAAGGTTGGCTTGACCCAGGATGGCTATCCGAGCTTGGAAGTGCTGAAATGGCTCAGGCAGAAATAGAGCCTGACGAAGTTGAGTAGGGAGGGAGCGATTGGTTTGGCCTACGCGCATCGGGACGTTCGTCCGTCGCATGCCGGTGCTGATCCTGGCCTTCGCCGTGCTCGCCATTGCCGTGGCCGGAGCTGTCCATGCCCCAGCCATGGCGCAGGAACAGCCGCAGCAAAGCCGGGGCTGGTCATTGCGCGACCTTCTGTTTCCGCGCCGCAGCGAGCGGGTCGAGCCGCCGCAGGACATCCAGAAGGCGAGACCTAAGCCGAAGAAGAAACCGCGTGCGCCTCGCCCACCAGAGGAGCCGGCAACGCCCGTGGTCGAAAAAGCGCCGGACGCCCGCACCGTCCTGGTGGTCGGCGACTTCATGGCGGCCGGCCTCGCCGAGGGTCTGGACGAAGCCTTCGCCGAGAATACCGGCGTCAGGATCGTGGTCCGCAGCAATGGCTCGTCAGGCTTCGTGCGCGATGATTTCTACAACTGGCCCGAACAGATCAAATCGCTGATCGACACCGAAAAACCCGCCGCGGTGGTCGTCATGCTCGGGTCGAACGACCGCCAGCAGATGAAGGTCGGCGACGTACGCGAACAGCCCCGCTCCGAAAACTGGACGAAGGAATACGAGCGCCGCACCGATGAGCTCGGCAAGGCAATCGCCACCGCCAAGGTGCCTTTCCTGTGGGTCGGCATGCCTGCCTTCCGGGTGCCGAAGATGACCTCCGACATGCTGGCCTTCAACGACATCTACCACAAGGCCGCCGAAAGCCACGGCGGCGAATTCGTCGATGTCTGGGACGGCTTCGTCGACGAGAACGGCGCCTTCGTCACCTCTGGCCCCGACATGAACGGTCAGCCGGTGCGACTGCGCGCCGATGACGGCATCAACGTGTCCAAAGCCGGCAAGCGCAAGCTCGCCTTCTACACCGAAAAGCCGCTGCTTAAGATCCTTGGACTGGCCGCGCCGGGAAGCGTGGCACCGACGACGGCGCCGGCGGGCGCACCGGTCGAGACCCCCGCTCCGGCGGCCGCGCCTATCGTCATCGATCGCACCCAACCCATGCTGCTCAGCGATCCCGCGCTCGACGGCGGCACAGAATTGCTCGGCGCCGCCCCACCGCCGAAGGCCAATCCGGCTCTTCCTGGCGAAAGGCTGGTGATCGAGGGCAAGGCGCCGGAGGCTTCCCCAGGCCGCGCCGACGACTTTTCCCGGCCGCCGAAGGCAAGTCCGGCGACAGCGGCAGCGTCCGACACCACCACGGCGATCAGCCCTTAACGCGGCAGGACGGTCGTCCCCATCAGCGCCTCGTCGATCGAGCGTGCCGCCTGGCGGCCTTCGCGGATCGCCCAGACGACCAGCGACTGGCCACGGCGTACGTCGCCCGCCGCGTAGAGCCGGTCGACGCTCGTCCTGTAATCGCGGTCATTGGCCTCGACATTCCTGGAACGGCGGCTGTCGGTGGTGATCTTCATCTCCCCCTCGAGTTCCGCCGCAACGCCCGCCATCGCCGGGCCAGCAAAGCCGATGGCGATGAAGGCGAGATCGGCGCGGATGACAAATTCGGTGCCGGCGATCGGCTTGCGCTTGTCGTCGACCTCGCAGCACTTCACGCCTGTAAGCTGGCCTTCCTCGCCGATGAATTCGAGCGTCGCCACCTGGAATTCGCGTTCGGCGCCCTCGGCCTGCGAGGACGAGGTGCGCATCTTGGTCGCCCAGTAGGGCCAGACGGAGAGCTTGTCTTCCTTCTCGGGCGGCTGCGGACGGATGTCGAGCTGGGTGACGCGCACCGCACCCTGGCGGAAGGCGGTGCCGACGCAGTCGGACGCGGTGTCGCCGCCGCCGACGACGACGACGTGCTGGCCACCGGCGATGATTGGATGCGACGGCCATGCCACCGACTGGATCGGTTCGCCGCCGACGCGGCGGTTCTGCTGCACCAGATAGGGCATCGCGTCATGCACGCCGCCGAGATCGTCGCCGGGAATGCCGGCAGCGCGCGGCGTTTCCGAACCACCGCAATAGAGCACGGCGTCATGTTCGGCGAGGAGTTCAGCCACCGGCTTGTCGATGCCAACATTGACGCCGCAATGGAAAGTGACGCCCTCGCCCTGCATCTGTTCGATGCGCCGGTCGATATAATGCTTCTCGATCTTGAAGTCGGGGATGCCGTAGCGCATCAGCCCGCCGGGGCGGCTCTCGCGCTCATAGACATGCACGTCGTGACCGGCGCGGCCAAGCTGCTGGGCGGCCGCCATGCCGGCTGGGCCGGAGCCGATGATGGCGACCCGCTTGCCGGTCTTCTTCTCCGGCGGATAGGGCCTGATGTGGCCGGTCTCGTAAGCCTTGTCCGCGATCGCCTGCTCCACCGTCTTGATGGCGACCGGAATGTCCTCGAGGTTCAGCGTGCAGGCTTCCTCGCAAGGCGCGGGGCAGATGCGGCCGGTGAACTCCGGGAAATTGTTGGTCGAGTGCAGGTTGCGGATCGCGTTGTCCCAGTCCCTGTTGTAGACGAGGTCGTTCCAGTCGGGGATCTGGTTGTGGATCGGACAGCCCGTTGGCCCATGGCAGAACGGAATGCCGCAATCCATGCAGCGCGCGGCCTGTTTCTCGACTTCCTTGTCTGACATCGGCAGCGTGAATTCGCGGAAATGCCGGATGCGGTCGGAGGCCGGCTGGTACTTGTGCACCTGCCGGTCGATTTCGAGAAAGCCTGTTACCTTGCCCATAGTCCAGTTCCTGCTGTCCAGATGGTGCGGTTTTCGCCGCACCCGTTAACCTCTTGAGGCAGCCGTGGCAACCTTGAGCCCGAGGTCAAACTGTCGATGAAGGGGCCGGGAAGCCTGGGCCCCCCGGCAATTCTCAAATCTATTCGGCCGCGACGCCCATGCGCATGCGTTCCATCTCGATCAGCGCGCGGCGGTATTCGACCGGCATGATCTTGCGGAATTTCGGCCGGAAAATAGCCCAGTCGTCGAGTATCTCGCGGCCGCGCACCGAACCCGTATAGTGCACGTGGTTCGAGATCAGCTGGTAAAGCCGTTCTTCGTCATGACTGGTCATGTCGCCAGACACGTCGACGCGGCCCTTGTGGTCGAGGTCGCCGCCATGGTGCAGCAGCTTTTCCATCAGATCGTCTTCTTCTGGGACCGGCTCCAGCTCGACCATGGCCATGTTGCAGCGCTCGGCGAAATCACCTGCTTCGTCCAGCACATAGGCGACACCGCCCGACATGCCGGCGGCAAAGTTGCGGCCGGTTTTGCCGATGACGACGACGACGCCGCCGGTCATGTATTCGCAGCCATGGTCGCCGACGCCCTCGACGACCGCGGCGACGCCCGAATTGCGCACCCCGAAGCGCTCGCCGGCGACGCCGGCGAAATAGGCCTCGCCCTCGGTCGCGCCATAGAGCACCGTATTGCCGACGATGATGGAGTCGGCCGCGACGATCCTTGCCTCTTCCGGTGGCCGGATGACGATGCGCCCGCCCGACAGGCCCTTGCCGACATAGTCATTGGCGGCGCCGACGAGCTCGAACGAGATGCCACGTGCCAGGAAGGCGGCGAAGGACTGGCCGGCCGTGCCGGTGAGTTTTACCTGGATCGTGTCCTCGCGCAGGCCCTTGTGCTTGAAGCGCTTGGCGACCTCGCCCGACAGCATGGCGCCCGTCGAACGGTCGACATTGCGGATGTCGACCTCGATCTTGACCGGTTGCTTGGCCTCCAGCGCGGGTTTGGCCAGTTCGATCAGCTTGCGGTCGAGCACATCGTCGATCGGATGCTTCTGCCGCTCGGTCCAGTGCACCGCTTCATGCGGCGCATCGGGCTTGTAGAACATCTTCGAGAAATCGAGCCCGCGCGCCTTCCAGTGCTGGATCACGTCACGCTTTTCCAGAAGGTCGGCGTCACCGATGATCTGGTCGATATGGGTGAAGCCCATTTCGGCGAGCAGCGCCCGAACCTCTTCCGCCACGTAGAAGAAGAAGTTGATGACGTGCTCGGGCGTACCCTTGAAGCGCTTGCGCAGCACCGGATCCTGCGTCGCGACGCCGACCGGGCAGGTGTTGAGATGGCATTTGCGCATCATGATGCAGCCGGCCGCGATCAAAGGCGCGGTCGAGAAGCCGAACTCGTCGGCGCCGAGTAGCGCGCCGATGATGACGTCGCGCCCGGTGCGCAGGCCGCCATCGACCTGCAGCGCCACGCGCGAGCGCAGGCCGTTCAGCACCAGCGTCTGGTGCGTTTCGGCAAGACCCATTTCCCACGGGCTGCCGGCATGCTTGAGCGAGGTCAGCGGCGACGCACCGGTGCCGCCATCATAGCCAGAGATGGTGATGTGGTCGGCGCGCGCCTTTGCAACGCCGGCCGCGACCGTGCCTACACCAACCTCCGACACCAGCTTGACCGAGACGTCGGCCGCCGGATTGACGTTCTTCAGATCGTAGATCAGCTGCGCCAGATCCTCGATTGAATAGATGTCGTGGTGCGGCGGCGGCGAGATCAGGCCGACGCCCGGCGTCGAATGCCGAACCTTGGCGATGGTTGCGTCGACCTTATGGCCGGGCAACTGGCCGCCCTCGCCGGGCTTGGCGCCCTGCGCCACCTTGATCTGCATCATGTCGGAGTTGACGAGATATTCCGCCGTCACGCCGAAACGCCCCGACGCGACCTGCTTGATCGCCGAACGTTCGGGGTTCTTGCCGCCACCTGGCAGCGGCAGATAGCGATCGGCCTCTTCGCCACCCTCGCCGGTGTTCGACTTGCCGCCGATCTGGTTCATGGCACGCGCCAGCGTGGTGTGCGCTTCCCTGGAAATCGAGCCGAACGACATCGCCCCGGTCGAGAAGCGCTTGACGATGTCGGCCGCCGGCATGACGTCGTCGAGTGCGACCTTCGTGCGGCCGGTCTCATCCGCCAGCTTGATCTTGAACAGGCCGCGTATGGTCTGGGCGCGGGCCGTCTCGCTGTCGATCTGCGCCGAATAGTCCTTGAACGTCTCCCACGATCCCTGGCGCACGGCGTGCTGCAAGGTGGCGACCGCGTCGGGCGACCACATATGCGCCTCGCCGCGCATGCGGAACAGGTATTCGCCACCGACCTCCAGGCTGTTGCGCAGCACCGGATCGCTGCCGAAACCGTCCGTGTGGCGGCTGACGGTTTCGCCCGCGACCTCATCCAGTCCGACGCCTTCGATCAGTGTCGCGGTGCCGGTGAAGTATTGCTGCACGAAATCGGTCTTCAGCCCGATGGCATCGAAGATCTGCGCGCCGCAATAGGACTGATAGGTCGAGATGCCCATTTTGGACATCACCTTGAGGATGCCCTTGCCGATCGACTTGATGTAGCGCGACACCACTTCGTAGGCGTCGACCTCCTCGGGCAGTTCGCCGCGCTTGTGCATGTCGAGCAACGTGTCGAAGGCGAGATAGGGATTGATCGCTTCCGCGCCGTAGCCTGCAAGGCAGCAGAAATGATGCACCTCGCGCGGCTCGCCCGATTCGACGACCAGGCCGACCGCGGTGCGCAGCCCCTTGCGGATCAGATGGTGGTGCACGGCGGCCGTGGCCAGCAACGCCGGAATGGCGATGCGGTCCGGTCCGAGCTGGCGATCGGACAGGATGATGATGTTGTAGCCGCCGGCGACTGCCGCCTCCGCCCGCTCGCACAGCCGGTCGATGGCCCCCTGCATGCCGGCAGCACCCTCGCTCGACCCATAGGTGATGTCGATCGTCTTGGTGTCGAAACGGTCCTCGGTATGGCCAATCGAGCGGATCTTCTCGAGATCGCCATTGGTCAGGATCGGCTGGCGCACTTCGAGCCGCTTGCGGCGCGAATTGCCGACCAGGTCGAAGATGTTCGGCCGCGGTCCGATGAACGACACCAGGCTCATCACCAGTTCCTCGCGGATCGGGTCGATCGGCGGGTTGGTGACCTGGGCAAAATTCTGCTTGAAGTAGGTGTAAAGCAGCTTCGACCTGTCCGACATCGCCGAGATCGGCGTGTCGGTGCCCATCGAGCCCACGGCTTCCTGGCCGGTGGTCGCCATCGGCGACATCAATAGCTTGGTGTCTTCCTGGGTGTAGCCGAACGCCTGCTGGCGATCGAGCAGGCTGACATCCTTGCGCAGCGCGCGCGGCTCGACCGGCTTTAAATCTTCCAGGATGAGCTGCGTATTGGCAAGCCAGGTCTTGTAGGGGTGTTTGGTGGCGATCTCCGACTTGATTTCCTCGTCGGGGACGATGCGGCCCTTGGCAAGGTCGATCAGAAGCATGCGGCCGGGCTGCAGCCGCCACTTCTGGACGATCTTCTCCTCCGGCACTGGCAGCACGCCGGCCTCGGAAGCCATGATGACGCGGTCGTCGTCAGTGACGATGTAGCGTGCCGGGCGCAAGCCGTTGCGGTCCAGCGTGGCGCCGATCTGGCGTCCGTCGGTAAAGGCGACCGCCGCCGGCCCGTCCCAAGGCTCCATCAACGCGGCGTGGTATTCGTAGAAGGCCTTGCGATCGGCATCCATGAGCTTGTTGCCGGCCCAGGCTTCCGGGATCAGCATCATCATGGCGTGGCTGAGGCTGTAGCCGCCCTGGAACAGAAACTCGAGCGCATTGTCGAAACAGGCGGTATCGGACTGGCCGTCATAGGAGATCGGCCAGAGCTTCGAGATGTTGTTGCCGAACAGTTCGGAATCGACCGACGCCTGGCGCGCCGCCATCCAGTTGTTGTTGCCGCGCACCGTGTTGATCTCGCCATTATGCGCGACCATGCGGTAGGGATGCGCCAGCTTCCACGACGGGAAGGTGTTGGTCGAGAAGCGCTGGTGGACGAGGATCAGCGCGGTCTCAAAACGCGGGTCCTTGAGGTCCTTGTAGTAGGCCCCGACCTGATAAGCCAGGAACATGCCCTTGTAGACGATGGTGCGCGCCGACAGCGACACACAGTAGGCGCCGATGTCCTTGTTGTCGTTCTCGGCGTAGATGCGGCCCGATATGACCTTGCGCAGCAGGTAGAGCCTGGCCTCGTATTCCTCGTCGTCGGTAATGTCGGCCGTGCGGCCGATGAAGACCTGGCGGTGGAACGGCTCGGACGCGACGATGTCAGGCGCCTTCGATAGCGACGAATTGTCGACCGGCACGTCACGGAAACCGAGCAGTGGCAGCCCCTCGGACTGCGCCGATTCGGCGATGATCTCTTCGATATGTGCACGAAGGGCAGCATCCTGCGGCATGAACCAGTGTCCGACGCCGTACTGGCCTACCGGTGGCAGTTCGATACCTTGGGCCGCCATCTCCTCACGGAAGAAAAGATCCGGAAGCTGTACCAGCACGCCGGCGCCATCGCCGACCAGCGGATCGGCGCCGACGGCGCCGCGATGCGTCAGGTTCTCGAGCACGGCAAGCCCGTCCTTGACGATCTGATGCGACTTCACGCCCTTCATGTTGACGATGAAGCCGACGCCGCAGGCGTCATGCTCGTTGCGCGGATCGTAGAGGCCCTGGGCGGTCAAGCCGCCGGCAGACGCGCGATTTTTGGTGGAGGTATTTTTGACGGCGGCCGCTTTCGTCTGCGCGGCCTGGCCGTTCGTCGCAGAGAGCGTCAATTCCGTCATTGTCCTGTCCTCCATTCCAGCCCTTCAGGCGCTGGTTTGCCTCGGCAAGCGCTTGGCTCACCCTGATCCTTGCGGCACGTCTTGCGAAATCCTTTTTCGAACCATGCGGCTTTTCGCATGCTTCGCATCTGGTATCGTACAGGCCAGCGTCCGGCCGTCCACCTGTCGCTCGCGGCAACAGCCGGAGAGGCCAATATGTTACGCCAATCCGGCCTGTTTTGTGCGACAAAATAAGACAGCACTACTGTCCTAAATTTTTATGGCAGAATTCCTAAACGCGCACAAGACCGATTCACAAAAAACTTGGAGCTTTGGCGACATAAAATTACGCGGAGTTGAGGAAAAACGTAAGCTTAAGTCGCCCACGCTTGCCGCCACGTTGGCTGGCTTTAACGGTTTTCCGGCGCCTGGCCCTTGCGGTCGGCGCGTTAAACCGGTCAACTCCGGCTGATTTCCCCAACACAGGCAGATGCATGTTCTTCGCTTCCGACAATTGGGCAGGCGCCCATCCCAATATCGTTGCCGGCCTGTCGGCCGCAGCCGGCGGCTTTGCCACCGCTTATGGTGACAGCGCCCTCGACGAGGCGGTTTATCGGCGCTTCAGTGAAATATTCGAACGCGAGGTCGCGGTGTTCTTCGTGGCAACCGGCACCGCCGCCAATTCGCTGTCGTTGACCGCTTTCAACAAGCCGGGCGGCATTTCCTTCGCTCACCGAGAATCGCATGTCATCGAGGATGAATGTGGCGCGCCGGAGTATTTTTCCGGCGGCTCGCGGCTGCACGCCGTCGACGGTCCGCTGGGCAAGATCGACCCGCCCAATCTGGACAGGGCGATCGGCCGTTTCGCAAGCGAGGTCGTCCATTGGGGCCGGCCGATGGCGGTCTCGATCACCCAGTCGACCGAGGTCGGCACCGTCTATGGTCTGGACGACATCGATGCGATCTCGGCCATAGCCAAACAGCATTCCGTGCCACTGCACATGGATGGCGCCCGCTTTGCCAATGCGCTGGCCGCGCTCGACACCACGCCGGCCGAAATGACCTGGAAACGCGGGGTCGATGTCCTGTCCTTCGGCGGTACCAAGAACGGTTGCTGGTGCGCGGAGGCGATCGTGCTGTTCGACCTCGACCGTGCCAAGGAATTGGCCTTCCTGCGCAAGCGTGCCGCACAGCTGCTTTCGAAGTCGCGTTTCGTCGCTGCGCAGTTCGAAGCCTATTTCAAGGACGGGCTTTGGCTCGACACCGCCAGGCATGCCAATGCCATGGCCGCGCGCCTGGCGGCGGCGATCGAGGATTCGGCCACGGCAAAGCTCGCTTGGCTGCCGCAGGCTAATGAGGTGTTCGCGGTGATCAAGAAAACCGAAGCCGACAGGCTGCAGGCTGCAGGCGCGGCCTTCTATGACTGGCACAGGCCGCATGGTTTTGACGGCCATATCGGCGAGGACGAACTGCTCTATCGCTTCGTCACCAGCTTTGCCACGACGACTGAGGAAGTCGACCGCTTTGGCCAGCTGATCGCCGGATAACAGTCAATCTTCGGACAAAGAAGCGGGGCCGCGCGGCGCCGCTTCCGTCTCGGGAGGAGACTTTAGATTTTATGCGGTCGTCAGGCTGCCGTCTTGGCCTCGATCTGCTTGGCCTTGGCCGGAGCCGAGGTGATCGCGATCTTGCGCGGCTTCAGCTCTTCGGGAATGTTGCGCTTGAGGTCGACGAAGAGCAGGCCGTTCTTCAGCGCGGCGCCGACGACTTCAACATGATCGGCAAGCTGGAAGCGGCGCTCGAAGGCCCTGGAGGCAATGCCGCGATAGAGCAGTTCGGAACCCTCGC
The DNA here is from genome assembly GCF_020164885.1 of Mesorhizobium sp. CO1-1-7. Classification (NCBI taxonomy): domain Bacteria; kingdom Pseudomonadati; phylum Pseudomonadota; class Alphaproteobacteria; order Hyphomicrobiales; family Phyllobacteriaceae; genus Mesorhizobium; species Mesorhizobium sp. CO1-1-7. The sequence continues at coordinate 108,318 of NZ_JAIUHA010000010.1, forward strand.
CGGTGCCCTCGTCCTTGCGCTCGCCCTTCACGGTCAGCACGTTACGGTGAGCTTCGATCGAGATTTCCTCGTCCGAGAAGCCGGCGACGGCCATCGAAATCCGGTAGGAATCCTCGCCGGTGCGCTCGATGTTATAGGGCGGGTAGGTCTGCGCGCCGTCGGGCTGCGCAAGCGAATCCAACATGGTGAAGAGACGGTCGAAGCCGACGGTCGAACGGTAAAGCGGGGAAAAATCAACGTGGCGCATGAGGTGTTCTCCTGTTGAGCAACATGGTTTGCGTATGGTCGGTGCGAAACCCGCGAGCGGCGTTTCGGGAGGACCAGCGGCCCCGATTGGCGACCGCAACCCACATCTGGGGAGCGCTCGAAAGCATTTCAAGTTTCGTTTGACGGCAAAAAAGAACGAGGCAGCCAACCTTTGATGAACGGCAGATGAACCGGTGCTTCGGCGCCCGTTCAGACAGCCAGCGCTAAAGTAGCTTTCAAGATCAAGGATTGGCGGCGCCGGATCTGCGAAGGTGCCGCAACGAGGCCGAACCGGGTGTTAACGTCCCTTCCTCCCGGATCGACAGGGGCCGGAAGCGCGCTCAAAGCCGCTTCCGGCCTTACCCGTCGCAGTCCTCCATAACCCGGATTTGCTTTGCTTTTGATGTGTTGGCGTCTATCACCGTGACGAGGCCAGCCGCGACCGGCTGGCGCGCAAGGACGCCGAGTACAAAGCGCCGAATGACGGATCTTTTCCACGACACTCCGCTCTTCCACGAAACCGAGGGCAATCCGCGACCGGAAAACGCCACGGGCGGCTTTTTCACCACGCGCGACGGCAAGAAAATACGTTATGGCCTGTTCGCGGCGGTGGCGCGGCCGATGCGGGGCACCGTGGTGCTGCTCGGCGGCCGCAACGAGTGCATTGAGAAATATTTCGAGACCATCCGTGACCTCGCCGCGCGCGGCTTTGGTGTCGCCATCCTAGACTGGCGCGGCCAGGGCGGTTCGGACAGGCTGATCCGCGATCGCCAGCGTGGCTATGTCAGGTCGTTCCGCGACTATACGGCTGACCTGGAGCAGTTCTTCGAAGAGATCGTGCTGCCGGACTGCCGCGGACCGTACTATATCCTCGCCCATTCGGCCGGCGCTGTGATCGCGCTGCTTGCCGCGCCGTCGATGGTAAACCGCGTGCGGCGCATGGTGCTGATCGCGCCGTTCCTGACATTGCCCGACCTGCCGGTCTCGATAGGGACGGTGCGCCGGATCTGTTCGGTTTTCTGCGCCCTGGGGCTCGGCTGGCTCTATGCCGCCTGGGGTCCAAGGCCGAGACATACGCTGCCATTCGAAGCCAACAAGGTGACCTCGGATCCGCAACGCTATCGCCGTAACACGCGTATCTATGAAGAATATCCGCAAATGGCGCTCGGCGGCCCGACGATCCGCTGGCTGCAGGCGGCGGCGAAGGCGTCGGCAGCCGTCAGCGACCCCGACTTCATGGCCCGCATTCAGGTGCCGCTACTGATCATCGCCGCAGGCGCCGACCAGGTCGTCTCGACCAGGGCGGTGGAGGCATATGCGAGAAATCTGAGGCTGGGGTCGCTGTTGATGATCGACGGCGCCAAGCACGAAATCCTGCAGGAAGCCGATCTCTACCGCGAACAATTCCTCGCTGCCTTCGACGCCTTCGTCCCCGGCTCAGACGACCCGACAGCCTGACAGGCCCGCGGCTCCTCCAAGGCCGGCATAGCTGGCCCCCGTCAGGAAGGAAGACGCTGGCGGCGTTCAAGCAGGTCTACGGAGTACGCCGGCGGAATTCCAGTGATCTCAGCCGCGCAGGGCAGCCATGGCGGCGGCATGAAGCTCCGGTGTCGCGGCCGCTAGAACGTCGCCGCCATTCTCCGCCGGCCCGCCGTCGAAAGTGGTGACGACCCCGCCTGCCTTCTCGATGATCGGGATCAGCGCCACGATGTCGTAGGGCTTCAATCCAGGATCGGCGACGATGTCGACGCTCCCCGAGGCGATCATGGCGAAGGCATAGCAATCGGCGCCATAACGGGCGAGCTGGATTTGCCGCTCGAACGCGTCATAGCGCGTGCGTGCCTCGCCTTTGAACAGGGCCGGCGTTGTGGTGAACAACGTGGCCTCGGCCAGCTTCGTCGTCTTGCGGGTCGTCAGCTTGCGGGCCCCTCCCGGCCCCTCATAATGAGATCCGGAGGCGTTGGCGTAGAACAGCTCGCCGGTGAAGGGCTGCGCCATCATGCCGGCGACCGCGTCACCATCGACCGTCAGCCCGACCAGCGTCCCCCACACCGGCAGGCCGGAGATGAAGGCGCGCGTGCCATCGATCGGATCGATCACCCAGACATGCCGGCTGGAGATGTTCTCGCTGCCGTGCTCTTCGCCCAGGATGCCGTGGTCGGGATACTCGGCCGATATCAGCGCCCGGATGGCGCGCTCGGCCTCGCGATCGGCCTCCGTGACCGGATCGAAACTGCCTTTTTCCTTGTTGGCGACCGCGCCCTGGGCGCGAAAGCGCGGCAAGGTCTCCGCCGCCGCCGCTTGCGCGATACGGCGCATGAAATCGATGCTGATGTCCAACTGATTCTCCCGCTTTGCAGCGCGCCCGAGCCGGGGCTTGCCGCGACTTCCCCGCCAAGACAAGCTTGTCTATCGATTTATCCGCCGCGACAATTGTTGCCGGAATGTCACTCCAACGTCATCGAAACGCAATTTCCACATCACTCTGAATTAAAAAAGCCTAAACGTCGCTTGACATTTGTGCGCTGCACAATACCCTCAATCTCGGACAGGGTTTCCTGTCCATGCCCTCCTTGGGCGTTTCCTCCCTAGACTTCGACCGTATCGTGCAAACGATGCGGTCTTTTTTTCACGGCCGCTCCTGGAGCGGGCCGTCCAAAGAAGCACACAAAAATCTTGGGCGGTGGCACGCATGAGACAAGGCGTGGTCTTCACTCCGCGGCCAGCGGCAGATCGATGAAATGATGGTCCGGCATCGCCATCAGGTCCGCTGAAAACCGCGTCAGATCGTCGGCCAGCGCGTCGAAGCCGGCGGCTTTCTCGAATGTCCGCTCATTCATGTAGAGCCCGCGATTGACCTCGATCTGCAGCGCATGCAAATGACGCGCCGGACGGCCGTAATGCTCGGTGATGAACCCGCCGGCGTAAGGCTTGTTGTGGGCAACCGTATAGCCCATCGCGGTCAACAGGCCGATCGCGGTTTCGGTCAGGGCCGCGGTGGCCGAGATGCCGAAACGGTCGCCGATGATGAAATCCGGCCGCAGCCCGTTGTCGCCGACACGGATGCTCGCCGGCATCGAATGGCAATCGATCAGCACGGCAAAGCCGAACCGGGCGTGGGTCCTGGTCAAAAGCCGCTTCAGCGTTTCGTGATAGGGCTTGTAGACGGCCTCGATGCGGGCAACCGCCTCGGCGAGCGGCAAGCGGCCCGAATAGATGTCGAGCCCCTCGCCCACCAGCTTCGGCACGGTGCCGAGCCCGCCGGCCACGCGCGCGGAGCGGATGTTGCAGAAGGACGGCACCGGCTCGGCGAACATGCGCGGGTCGAGTTCCCATGGCTCGCGGTTGACGTCGAGATAGGCGCGCGGGAAATTCGCCGCCAGCAGCGGCGCGCCGAGCGCCACGGCGCCGCCGAACAACTCGTCGACATAGCAATCCTCCGAGCGGCGGATGGCATTGCGATCGAGCCTTGCCATGGCAAGGAAGCGTTCGGGATAGTAGCGGCCGCTATGCGGCGAGTTGAAAAGGAAGGGGACGCGCTGCTCGGCGCCCGACCGGATTTCGAAGGGTGGAAAGACCGAAAAATCCTCGGCTGCCGTCTTCAATTTGAACGAACCCGAAAACACCAGTGCATCATGGCATGAAACTGCCACCTTGCTGGCCGCATGTCCAGCATTTCGGCGGTCGTGCGGCTGGGCAAATGTGGGTCAGGCGCGTCCGCGTTCACTTGATGTTTACTCTCACCTCCTCATATACAGGATGGTTAACGGGCCTGCCCCACGGCAGTCTCCGGCGGGTGATTCGGACGGGATAACATGGCACGCATTCTTCTGGCGGAAGACGACGACGATATGCGTCGGTTCCTCGTCAAGGCGCTGGAGCGCGCCGGCTATCAGGTCAGCGATTTCGACAACGGCGCCAGCGCCTATGAGCGGCTGCGCGAGGAACCGTTCTCGCTGCTTCTGACCGACATCGTCATGCCGGAGATGGACGGCATCGAACTGGCGCGTCGCGCCACCGAAATCGATCCCGACCTCAAGGTCATGTTCATCACCGGTTTTGCCGCCGTCGCGCTGAACCCGGATTCCAAGGCGCCGAAAGACGCCAAGGTGCTGTCCAAGCCCTTCCACCTGCGCGATCTGGTCAACGAGGTCGAGAAGATGCTGCAGGCGGCTTGAACCGCCTTTCGCAAGCCGCCGGCGTCGGTCCACAGCCGCGGCGGGACGACGTGTTTTTCCTCTTTTCCTGCTATTGACGCGCCTGACCAAAAATGGTGTATGCGCGGCTTCGGATGGGCGTGTAGCTCAGCGGGAGAGCACTGCATTGACATTGCAGGGGTCACAGGTTCAATCCCTGTCACGCCCACCATCCAACCCAGATATTCGGACCTTGCATCAATACGCGAGCGTCTTGGCGCTCACCGGAATGGACGACGGGTGATCCGATCGCGAAACGCGTTTTAGGCCCCCGCGACAGCACACAGGCTTTTCATCCGCGAAAGGGCAAGGTCGGGGTCGGCCAGCAATCCTGCCTGGTCGGCGAGGCGAAAGACGTCGGCATAATGGCGGATGCCGCGCGCCGACTGCATGCCGCCGACCATCGAGAAATGGTCCTGGTGGCCGTTGAGCCAGGCCATGAAGACAATGCCGGCCTTGTAATATTCAGTCGGCGCCTCGAAGATTTTTCGTGACAGCGGCACGGTCGGCGCCATCAGCGCGTCGTAGCCGGCACGATCGCCGGCAGCCAGCTTCGCCAGCGCGGCATTGGCGACCGGTGCGATCGCGTCGAAAATGCCGAGCAGCGCATGCGAGTGCCGCTTGCCGTCTCCGGCGATCAGCTCGGGATAATTGAAGTCGTCGCCGGTGAACATCATCACGCCGTCCGGCAGCCGGTTCCTGAGCGCCACTTCCTTGCCGGCGTCGAGCAGCGATATCTTGATGCCTTCGACCTTGCCGGCATTGCGCTCTATGATGGCGATCACCGTATCGAGCGCGGTCTCGAAATCGTCACTGCCCCAGTAGCCTTTCAAGGTCGGATCGAACATGTCGCCCAGCCAGTGCAGGACGACCTTGCCGGAGGCCTGGCCCAATATGCGGTCGTAAACCAGGGCGTAATCGTCCGGCCCCTTCGCCACGGCCGCCAGCGCGCGGCTGGCCATCATGATCGCCTTGCCGCCCTGGCCTTCGATGAAAGCGAACTGCTCCTCATAGGCGGCGACCACGTCGTCGACCGTCCGGGCCTTCGACGGCGCCAGATGGTCGGTGCCCGCACCCGAGGCGAGATCGGCGCCAGCGACGGTCCGCGCCTCCGCGATTGAACGGCGGATCAATTCCTGCGCATTCGTCCAATCGAAACCCATGCCGCGCTGCGACGTGTCCATTGCCTCGGCGATGCGGAAGCCGAGCCGCCATAGATGATGACGAAACGCCATCGTCCTGTCCCAATCGACAACGGGCCGCGACCATGGATCTGTCATTCCCAGCGGATCGGCGACGACATGCGCGGCGGCATAGGCGATGCGCGAAAACCGCGCGCCGGTCACCGGCTGGACCGGCTGTCCGACAAGCGCGTAGGGTGTGCTGCGGCCACCCTCGCCAGGCAAGGCAATGTCCATGGATCTCTCCCTTTCGTGTCTCCTAAATGGAACGTTCCAATAAATCAAGAACCTTTAAGGTTTGAGATGGACGGCCAGCGATGCTGCGTTGCAACACAACGACCCCTTGGGTAGCAATCGTTTGACCACATATGACCTGCTGCTCTTGCTAGAGAAAAATCCTGATTGACTCATCCTCGGAGCAAGGATTAGAACGTTCCAATAAATTCGATTGAAAAACCGGGGAGGATATCTGGATGGCCAGCCGGCCGAAGGCGACGATCTTCGACATCGCCCGCGAAGCAGGCGTGTCCAAATCGACGGTGTCGCTCGTGCTCCAGGGCAGCGGCCTGATCCGCCCCGAAACCGCGGTCAAGGTGCGCAAGGCGATCGAGGATGTCGGCTATGTCTATAACCGCGGCGCCGCCAATCTGCGCAAGGCCCACTCCAACGTCATCGGCATGGTCATCAACGACCTCACCAATCCGTTCTTCGCCGAGATGGCGGTCGGCATGGAGCGGGTCTTCCAGTCGGCCGGCATCGTGCCCTTCATCGCCAACACTGCCGAAAATCCGGTGCGCCAGGAAGAAGTGCTGAAGTCTCTGATGGAACAGGGCGTCGCCGGGCTCATCGTTTCCCCGGCGCGCGGCACGACGCCAGGGGCGTTCCGGCGGCTGGAAATAGCCGGTCTGCCGATTGCCTTCGCCATGCGCCGGCTGCCTGAAAGCCGCATTCCGGTGATTGCTCCCGACAATCATCGGGGCGCCTATCTCGCGACTTCGCATCTCGTTGGCAAGGGGCATCGCCGCCTGGCCTTCTTCGGCGGTTCGTCCGACCTCGTCGTTTATCATGAGCGCCTGGGCGGCTTTCGCGAGGCCTGCGAGACGCTCGGCATCGACGTCCGCGACGCGCTCATCATAGAGGGCGAGACCAATCGCAAGGGCGGCATGGCCTGCCTGGAAACGTCGCTCGCAATGGCCGAGCCGCCAACCGCGGCCCTTTGCTTCAACGATGCCGTTGCCTTTGGCGTCATGCTGGCGCTGCGCAAGCGCGGACTTGAGCCGGGCGCGGATTTCGCTGTCGTCGGCTTCGACGATGTGGTCGAGGCCGAACATTATATGCCGCCGCTGACCAGCGTAGCGGTGGACTCCGCCGGTCTCGGCGAACGCGCGGCCCACGTCATGATCAAGATGATCCAGTCGCGCACCACGCGGGCCGAGGATCATATCGGCGCCGTCAATCTCGTGGTCAGGGAAAGCTGCGGCCCGGATCGCCGCACGCGAAAAAGGCCCGTGGCGGCGGGAACCGCGACATGAGCGTCAACGGGAACCGCGACATGGGCGTCAAATGGGGGCTGATCGGCGCCAGCACGATCGCCCGGCAATTCATGATCGATGCCATTCGCGCTCAACCCGATGGCGAGATCGCGGCTGTAATGAGTTCCAGCGCGGAACGCGCCACGGCCTATGCAAGGGAAAATGGCATTCCAGCCGCCGTATCGAATCTCGACGCCTTGCTCGGATCCGACATCGACGCCGTCTACATCTCCACCACCAATGAACTGCATTTCGAACAGGCGCTGGCCGCTGCCAAGGCGGGAAAGCATGTGCTGTGCGAGAAGCCGCTGGCGCTGACCAGCGACGACGCGCGCAAGATGGTCGCCGCGGCCAAGGCGGCTGGCGTCGTGCTCGGTACCAATCATCATCTGCGCAATGCCGGTGCGCACCGCGCCATGCGCGACGCCGTTGCCGCGGGCCGCATCGGCAACCCCATTGCCGCGCGTGTCTTCCATTCCGTCTACCTGCCCGAAAACCTGCAGGGCTGGCGCATCGCCAGGCCCGAGGCGGGCGGCGGGGTGGTGCTCGACATCACCGTGCACGATGCAGACACGCTGCGCTTCGTGCTTGGCGACGATCCGGTCGAGGTTTCCGCTTTCACGCAATCCGCCGGCATGGCCGGGAGCGGGCTGGAAGATGGCGCCATGTGCGTCTGGCGCTTCAAATCGGGCCTTATCGCGCAATCGCATGAGGGGTTCACCACCAGGTTTGCCGACACCGGCTTCGAGGTGCACGGCTCGCAGGGCTCGCTCATCGCCCGCGATGTGATGACGCAGAAGCCGGCCGGCTCGGTCCTCCTGCGCACCGCCAGCGGCGAAGAACAGTTGAGCTTCGACCGCGAGGATCTATACGCCAGGTCGGTACGCGGGTTCCATGCCGCGGTCCGTGGCGAGGGCCAGCCTTCCGCCACCGGAGAAGACGGCATCTGGTCGCTCGCCGCGGCCGAGGCGGCATTGCAATCGGCGGCTTCCGGCAAGACCGTCAAGATCGACCCGAAACTCGGGAGCATGAATTGAGCAAGGTCGTCTCATCGGCGCAGGCCGCCAGCCTGATCAAGGACGGCATGGTCGTCTCGGTGTCCTCGTCGAGCGGCCTCGGCTGTCCAGACGCCGTGCTCGCCGCGATCGGCGAACGCTTCGATGGCGAGGGCCATCCGAAGGATATCACCACGCTGCACCCGATCGCCGCCGGCGACATGTATGGCATCAAGGGCATCGATCATCTGGCGAAGCCCGGCCTCTTGAAGCGTACGCTGTGCGGCTCCTATCCGTCAGGTCCCTCCTCCGCCGAGCCGCCGCAAATCTGGAAGATGATCGGCGACAATGCGGTTGCCGCCTATAACGTGCCGTCCGGCATCCTGTTCGACATGCACCGAGAGGCCGCCGCCAAGCGACCGGGCGTGCTGACCAAGGTCGGCCTCGACACTTTCGCCGACCCGCGCCACCAGGGCTGCGCCATGAACGCCGCCGCCGCCGAGCCGATCGTGTCGGTGCAGCAATTCGACGGCGAAGAATGGCTCTACTTCCGCGCCATCGTGCCGCAGGTCTCGATCATCCGTGCCACCACGGCTGACGAGCGCGGCAACCTTACCTACGAGCATGAGGGGGCCTATCTCGGCGGGCTGGAGCAGGCGCTCGCCGCCCGCAACAATGGCGGCATCGTCATCGCGCAGGTCAAACGCGTCGTCGAGAACGGCACGTTGAAGCCGCATGATGTGCGCGTGCCGGGCGTGCTGGTCGACCATATCGTCATTGCGCCGGATCAGTTGCAGACGACGCTGACGCCCTACGATCCCGCAATCTCCGGCGAGATCTTCCGGCCGCTGTCGAGCTTCCGCAATGCCGAGATGAATGTCCAAAAGGTGATCGCGCGCCGGGTCGCCATGGAGCTTCGCGACGGCATGGCCGTCAACATCGGCTTCGGCATTTCGGCCAACGTGCCGCGTATTCTTCTGGAAGAAGGCCAGCACGGCAAGGTCACCTGGCTGATCGAACAGGGCGCGGTCGGCGGCGTGCCGTTGCTCGACTTCAAGTTCGGCTGCGCCTCCAACGCCGAGGCGATCATGCCCTCGCCGCACCAGTTCATCTATTTCCAGGCCGGTGGCTTCGACGCTTCGCTGCTCTCCTTCCTGCAGATCGATCGCCACGGCTCGGTCAACGTGTCCAGGCTTTCGGCGCGGCCGCATGTCACCGCCGGCGCCGGCGGCTTCGTCGACATCACGTCACGGGCGAAGAAGATCGTTTTTTCCGGCTTCTTCAATGCCGGGGCAAAGCTGTCGCTCGCCAATGGCGGCATCCGCATCGACGCGGAAGGCAAGGTCAAGAAAGTCGTCGAGGAGGTCGAGCACATCTCCTTCTCCGGCAAGCGCGCCGTCGCGCACGGACAGGACATCACCTATGTCACCGAGCGCTGCGTCATGAAGCTGACGCCCGATGGGCTGATGGTGATGGAACTGGCGCCGGGCATCGACCTCGAGCGCGATGTGCTGGCGCAGGCCGAGATCCCGCTCAACGTAGCCAACGACCTCAAGGTGACGTCGGCGGCACTCTACCAGGATCGGCCGATCGGCCTGTCGCTGAATGGCGGCGCCTCGCTCGGAGGCGCGCATGGCTGAGCGCCTCGTCACCTTCGAGCAGGATGGCGCGATCGGCATTGTCACCTTGCGCCGTCCGGAAAAGTTCAATGCGCTCGATATCCCGATGCTGCGCGCGCTGGAAGCGGCGCTGGACGAGGCGGAAAGCGCTCAGCATGTCCGCGTCGTCCTCATATGCGGCCAAGGCAAGGGATTTTGCGCCGGCGGCGACGTCGAGGCCTGGGGGAGCATGAGTGCCGCCGATTTCCAGGTGCAATGGGTGCGCTACGGCCACCGTGTCTTCGACCGGCTGGCGCGGCTGCGGCAACCGACCATCGCCGTTCTGTCCGGTCATGCGCTCGGCGGCGGGCTGGAACTGGCCGTGGCTTGTGATTTCCGCGTCGCGGAAACGCAGGTGAAGCTCGGCTTCCCCGAGACCTCGATCGGCGTTGTCCCCGGCTGGTCCGGCACGCAGCGCGCGGTGCGTCGCTTCGGCGCCCAGACGGTGCGTCGCATGGCTGTCGGTGGCGAGATTTTTCTGGCGCCGGAAGCGCTTGCGCTGGGTGTCGTCGATCGCGTCGTCGAAACCGGCAAGGCGTCGGATGAAGCCAGGATCTGGGCTGAAAAAATCGCCGAACGCGGACCACTGGCCACCGAAGCCGCCAAGCTGATGATTGCGGTGGCGGAAGGCGAGGAAAGTGCCGCTGCGACAGAAGCCTTGGCCAGCGGCTTCATGGCGCTCACCGGCGATCTCAAGGCCGGCGTCGGCTCCTTCAAGACCAAGCAGAAGCCCGTGTTTTCGCGTTCGTAGGACAGAGTGGAAATCACATGAATGCACCTCTGAAGATTTCCATGCCTGCCGAGGCCTCCGTGGCCCCCAAGGCATACAAGCTTCTGATCGACGGCAAGCATGTCGATGCCCGCGATGGCCGCATGCTGGAACGCAAGAGCCCCGGCCACGGCTTCATGGTTTCACACTATGCTCAGGCGGGTGCCGCCGAAGTGGAAGCCGCGGTGCAGGCGGCGCACAGGGCCTTCGAGACCGGCCCCTGGCCGCGCATGCAAGCGTCCGAACGCGCCGCGATCCTGCTTAAGGCCGCCGACCTGATCGAGATCCGGCTGGAAGACATCGCCCGGCTCGATGCGCTGGAATCCGGCAAGCCGATCGCCCAGGCGCGCGGCGAGATCGGCGGCGCCGTCGACATCTGGCGCTATGCCGCCTCACTGGCCCGAACGTTGCACGGCGAAAGCTACGCCAATCTTGGCGATGCCATGCTGGGCGTCGTCCTGCGTGAGCCGATCGGCGTCGTCTCGATCATCACGCCGTGGAATTTCCCATTCCTCATCGTCAGCCAGAAACTGCCTTTCGCGCTCGCCGCCGGCTGCACGGCCGTGGTCAAGCCAAGCGAAATGACGTCGGCCTCGACTTTCGTGCTTGGCGATATCCTGTTGGAAGCCGGCGTTCCCGCTGGAGTCGTCAACATCCTCGCAGGTCTCGGCGCCGATGTCGGCGCGCCGATGGTCAGCCATCCGCTGGTCGAGATGGTTTCGTTTACCGGTTCCACCCGCGTCGGCAAGATGACCATGGCTGCGGCCTCGAATTCCCTTAAGAGAGTTTCGATGGAACTCGGCGGCAAGAACGGCCAGATCGTCTTCCCCGATGCCGATCTTAAAGCCGCTGCCGATGCCGCGGTATTCGGCGGCTTCTTCAACGCCGGCGAGTGCTGCAATGCCGGCAGCCGGCTGATCGTGCATGAGGCGATCGCCGACGACTTCCTGGGCGCCGTGAAGGCATTGACCGCCAGGGTAACCGTGGGCGATCCGCTCGACGACCTAACCAAGGTCGGCGCGATGATTTCGTCAGACCATCTGGCCAAGGTGACGGGTTACGTCGCGGCTGCCGCGAGTGAAGGCGGCAGTATCTACAGCGGCGGCGGGCAACGCCCTTCCAATGCCGGCCAATATCTCGATCCGACGATCTTACGCAACGTCACCGAAAACATGACGGTCGCGCGCGAGGAAGTGTTCGGGCCGGTGCTCTCGGTGCTGACTTTTGAATCGATTGAAAAGGCGTTGCGCATCGCCAACAACACGCCCTATGGTCTGTCGGCGGGTGTGTGGAGCGCCAGCATCGACACCTGCATGTCGGTGGCGCGGGGCGTGCGTTCGGGGACTGTCTGGGTGAACACGTTCATGGAAGGTTATCCAGAACTGCCGTTCGGCGGCTACAAGCAGTCGGGCTTGGGCCGCGAACTCGGCAAGCGCGCTGTTGAGGACTATACCGAGGAAAAGACAATCCAGTTTCATCGCGGCCAGCGCACCGGTTGGTGGGTCGGCTGAGTTGGGAAGAACCCGGTGGGCTGCCACCGGTCGTGTAATGCAACAAGGGAGGAAGTACATGTTGCGCAAACTGCTTATCGGAACGGCGCTCGCTTCGGGCCTGGCTTTCGCGGCCCATGCCGAGGACGTCAAGGAAGTGCAGATGCTGCATTGGTGGACGTCGGGCGGCGAAGCAGCTGCTCTCAACGTGCTCAAGGGCGATCTGGCCAAGGAAGGCTATGCCTGGAAGGACGTTCCCGTGGCCGGCGGCGGCGGCGATGCCGCCATGACCGCGCTCAAGGCGATGGTCGCGGCCGGCAACTATCCGACCGCCTCGCAGATGCTCGGCTACACCGTGCTCGACTATGCCGCTGCCGGCGTGATGGGCGACCTCACAGAGACGGCGAAGAAGGAAGGCTGGGACAAGTCGGTTCCGGCCGCGCTGCAGAAGTTCTCCGTCTATGACGGCAAGTGGGTTGCCGCTCCGGTCAACGTCCACTCCGTCAACTGGCTGTGGATCAACAAGGCGGTGATGGACAAGATCGGCGGCACCGAGCCTAAGACCTTCGACGATTTCATCGCCCTGCTCGACAAGGCCAAGGCGGCTGGGGTCACCCCGCTCGCGCTTGGTGGCCAGAACTGGCAGGAAGCGACCATGTTCGATTCCGTCGTGCTGTCGACCGGCGGACCTGAGTTCTACAAGAAGGCGATGAACGACCTCGACGACGCGTCGCTCAAGTCCGACACGATGAAGAAGTCGTTCGACAATCTGGCCAAGCTCGTCACCTATGTCGACCCGAACTTCTCTGGCCGCGACTGGAACCTGGCCACCGCGATGGTCATCAAGGGCGATGCGCTGGTGCAGGTCATGGGCGACTGGGCCAAGGGCGAGTTCCACGCCGCCAACAAGACACCGGGTACGGACTTCCTCTGCTATCGCTTCCCGGGCACCGACGGCTCGGTGATCTACAACTCCGACATGTTCGGCATGTTCAACGTTCCGGACGACCGCAAGGCCGCCCAGATCGCTCTGGCCACCGCCACCTTGTCGAAGAGCTTCCAGTCGGCCTTCAACGTCGTCAAGGGTTCGGTTCCGGCCCGCACCGACGTGCCTGACACCGACTTCGACGCTTGCGGCAAGAAGGGTATCGCCGACCTGAAGAAGGCCAATGAAGGCGGCACGCTGTTCGGCTCGCTGGCCCAGGGCTATGGCGCGCCTCCGGCTGTCGCCAATGCCTACAAGGACGTCATCTCGAAGTTTGTCCACGGTCAGATCAAGACCTCGGACGAAGCCGTGACCGAACTGGTCAAGGCGATCGACGACGCCAAGTAAGCGCCGGCCACAAACACCTTCCCCGCTCCGGCGGGGAAGGTTTCCGGTCCGTGAGGCCGATCGGCCGGATGCCGACGGGAGGAACCCCATGAGCAGTGTAGCGACAACCCAGATCAAGCTGACGCCGGAGCGGTCGCGCACCTCGGTGCGCTCGCGCCTGCAGGATGCCTTGCCCAAGATCGTGCTGGCGCCGAGCTTCGCCATCACCATCGTCTTCGTCTACGGCTTCATCCTGTGGACGATCTATCTGTCCTTCACCAACTCCAAGACCTTCCCGTCCTATGCCATAACAGGCGCACGCGCCTATCAGCGATTGTGGGGCTGGACCTTCGACACCGACCCGCCATCGAGCTGGTACACGTCGATCACCAATATGGGCATTTTCGGCTTTCTCTACATCTTGATCTGCTTGGCGCTCGGCCTGTTCCTGGCCATCCTGCTTGACCAGAAGATTCGCGGCGAAGGCGTTTTACGTCCCATCTACCTCTATCCGATGGCGCTCTCCTTCATTGTCACCGGCGTTGCCTGGAAATGGTTCCTCGACCCCGGCCTCGGTCTCGAACAGACGCTGCATCAATGGGGCTGGACGAGCTTCCATTTCGACTGGATCAAGAACAAGGATTTCGTCATCTACACCGTGGTCATCGCCGGCGTCTGGCAGGCCTCCGGCTTCATCATGGCGATGTTCCTGGCCGGCCTGCGCGGCATTGACGGCGAGATCATGAAGGCGGCGCAGATCGACGGCGCCACCACCTTCCAGCTCTATCGCCGCATCGTCATTCCGCTCTTGCGGCCGATCTTCCTGTCGGCCTTCATCGTGCTCGCGCACCTTGCCATCAAATCCTATGACCTGGTCGTGGCACTGACCAGCGGCGGTCCCGGCGGCTCGGCCTGGCTGCCGTCCAACTTCATGTATGAATACACCTTCAAGCGCAACGAAATGGCCGTCGGCTCGGCCAGCGCCGTGATCATGCTGATGACCATCGTCGCCATCATCGTGCCCTATCTCTATTCGGAACTCAGGGAGAAGTCGCGATGAGCGCCGTGACCACTCCCGCCCGCCGGGTCAGCGGCGGCGTCAACGTCAAGATTGTCAATCGCATCGTCATCTACGGGCTTCTGGCGCTGTTCGCGCTGTTCTACCTGATGCCGCTGTTCGTCATGCTGGTGACCTCGTTCAAGACCATGGACGAGATCCAGAACGGCAACATGCTGGCGCTGCCAAAGGCGCCGACCTTCGACCCCTGGCTGAAGGCCTGGGGTGAGACCTGCGTAGGCCTCACCTGCGCCGGCATCAAGGGCTATTTCTGGAACTCCATAAAGATGGTGGTTCCGGCCGTGCTGATCTCGACCATGCTCGGTGCGCTCAATGGCTACGTGCTGACCAAATGGCGTTTTCGCGGCGCGACCCTGGTGTTCGGGCTGATGCTTTTTGCCTGCTTCATCCCGTTCCAGTCGGTACTGTTGCCGATGGCGACGATCCTGGGCAGCCTCGGACGGTTTGGCGTGTCGCTGCAGAACACGGTCGGAACCAGCTTCGGCCTCGGCAACCCGACGGTGAACCTGGTGTTCGTCCACGTCGTCTACGGCATCGGCTTCACCACGCTGTTCTTCCGCAACTATTACGAGGCGTTCCCGACCGAACTGGTCAAGGCCGCGCAGGTCGACGGCGCCTCCTTCTTCCAGATCTTTCGGCGCATCATGCTGCCGAATTCGATGCCGATCTTCGTCGTCACCGTCATTTACCAGTTCACGAACATCTGGAACGACTTCCTGTTCGCCTCCGCCTATGCCGGCACCGGCGACGCCATGCCGATGACGGTGGCGCTCAACAACGTCGTCAACACCTCGACAGGCGTCGTCGAATACAACGTCAACATGGCGGCCGCGATGATCGCGGCACTGCCCACCCTTCTCGTCTACGTGCTCGCCGGCCGCTATTTCGTGCGTGGCCTGATGGCGGGCGCGGTCAAAGGATAACCCAATGGCTTTTCTGGAAATTGATGGTCTGAGGAAGCGTTTCGGCCAGGTCGAGATCCTGAAGGGGATCAATCTCGAACTGGAAAAGGGCGGCTTCCTGGTGCTGGTCGGCCCTTCCGGCTGCGGCAAGTCCACTTTGCTCAACACCATCGCCGGACTGGAGACGATCACCTCTGGCGACATCCGCGTCGATGGCCGCACCATCACCGATCTGCACCCGTCCAAGCGCGACATCGCCATGGTGTTCCAGAGCTACGCGCTTTACCCGAACATGACGGTCGCCGGGAACATCTCCTTCGGCATGGAGATGCGCGGCGTGCCGATCGACGAACGCCAGAAGGCGATCGACAAGGTGGCCAAGGTGCTGCAGATCGGCCATCTGCTGAACCGCAAGCCGAGCCAGCTTTCGGGCGGCCAGCGCCAGCGCGTCGCCATGGGCCGGGCGCTGGTGCGCGACCCCAAGCTGTTCCTGTTCGACGAGCCGCTGTCCAACCTCGACGCCAAGCTGCGCGTCGACATGCGCATCGAGATCAAGCGCCTGCATGCCACCACCGGCACAACCATCGTCTATGTCACCCACGACCAGATCGAGGCGATGACGCTGGCGACCAAAATCGCCGTCATGCGCGATGGCGAGGTGCAGCAATTCGGCACGCCGGCCGAGATCTACAACAACCCCAGCAATGTCTTCGTCGCCGACTTCATGGGTTCGCCGGCGATGAACCTGATCCCGGCGACCATCGACGGCAATGGCGGCGACCTGGCCGTCGTGCTCGATCGCGAGGCACGCCAGCCGATCACTCTGCCGATGGCCAACGCCCCGGCCGGATTGTCGGCGTTCAAGGGCAAGCCGGTCATCTTCGGCGTTCGCCCCGAGGCGCTCACCGATCCGGAAGGCGCGGAGCGCAACGCCTCGCAAATCGCCACCGCCGATTGCCATATCGAGGTGGTGGAGCCGGCCGGTTCCGATACCTTCGCCGTCACCAACCTCGGCGGCAAAGGCGTGGTGGCGCGGCTGCGCGCAGATGCCAACATCCAGCCCGGCACCAACACGCCGCTCGCCTTCAACCTGACCAAGGCGGTGTTCTTCGATCCGGCGACCGAGAGCCGTATTCGCTGATGCGCGTCGCCCAAAAGTGGGTTCGGTTTTGGGGCAACGACATGCATCAAGACAATAGACCTAAAGCGCGTCGCATGTGTCCATTCAAAAGCGGCGCGCTTTAGGCCATGACAAACCCGGATATCGTCATCATCGGCTCCGGCATCGGCGGCGCCACGATCGCCTCCGGCTTAGCCGGCAGTGGCGCCTCGATCCTGATGCTGGAACGCGGCGAGCCTTTGCCGGCAACGCCTCATGCGCGCGACACGCGCTCGATCTTCGTTGACGGCCACTACCGGCCGAAGGAGATGTGGCGCGAGGCCGGTGGCGCTGCATTCAACCCGGGCAATTACTACTATGTAGGCGGCAATTCGAAATTCTTCGGCGCGGTGCTGATCCGCTACCGCAAAGAGGATTTCTCCGCCATGGAGCACTTCGGCGGCGTCTCTCCGGCCTGGCCGTTTTCCTATGACGAATTCGAGCCTTGGTACTCCAAGGCTGAGCAACTGTTCCGCGTCCGCGGCACGCTTGGCGAGGACCCGACCGAGCCGTTCCACTCGATCCCCTACGCCTACAAGCCCGTGCCCGACGAGGCGCCGATCGCCCGTGCCCGCGCCGAGCTCAAGGGGCTGGGCCTGCATCCGGCCTCGCTGCCGCTCGGCGTCGATATCGACACCTGGCTCAGGGAAGGCAGGACCGGCTGGGACGCTTTTCCGAACACTGGCCAGGGAAAGATGGACGCCCAGACCGCACCGCTGGCGGCGGCACTGAACGATCCTAACATCAAGCTCGAAACCGGCGCCCATGTCGAATATCTCGAGACTGCTCCGGACGGTAAAACCATATCAGCGGTTCATTACCACCAGAACGGCGAGCTGAAAAAGCTGTCGCCAAAACTGGTCATCCTGTCGGCCGGCGCGGTCAATTCAGCGGTCATCCTGCTGCGCTCGCCTTCTCCCGGCAATGGCAAGGGGGGCGGCAGGGGCCTCGCCAACCGCTCCGACCAAGTCGGCCGTAATTTCATGAACCACAATTCGAGCGCCATGCTGGCGATCAATCCGCGCCGCAGGAACGATGCCGTCTACCAGAAGACGCTGATGCTCAACGATTATTACCTCTCCGGCGGCAAGGGCGGCAAACCGCTCGGCAATGTCCAGCTTCTCGGTAAGATCGACGGCAACATGCTCAAGGCCAATGTGAAACGGGTGCCGAAATTCGCGCTCGATTTCATGGCCGGCCATGCGGTCGACTGGTACCTGATGTGCGAGGACCTGCCCGACCCCGAAAGCCGCATCATGGTCGACGGCAAGGACATCGTCATGCAATGGCGGCGCTCCAACATGCAGTCGCTCGACGGGCTGACCAAGGTGATGCGCGAGAATTTTCGCGCCTGCGGTTATCCCCTGGTGCTGTCGCGCCCTTTCGACAAACGCACGCCCTCGCACCAGTGCGGCACGGTGAAAATGGGCGATGATCCGGCGACGTCGCCGCTCGACCCGTTCTGCCGTGCCTTCGATCATAGGAACCTGTTCGTCGTCGACGCCGGTTTTCTGCCGAACTCGGCCGCCGTCAACCCGGCGCTGTCGATCGCCGCCCAGGCGCTGCGCGTCGCCGAGCACATCCGCAAGACGGACCTCGCCGCATGATCCGCCCGGCGGCCATCGTCACAGGGGGCGCGCGCGGAATTGGTCTTGCCTGCGCTCAGGCACTCGCTGATGCCGGCTTTGACATCCTTGTCGCCGATGTTGCCGCGAAACCCCCTGACGAGCTTGCGCAAGACGTCGCCAAACGCGGCGCCAAATTCGCCTATGTCAGCTGCGACATCGCCGATCTTTCCAGCCACGCCGCCTTGGTCGAAACCGCCATGCGCGCCTTCGGCCGCATCGATTGCCTGGTCAACAATGCCGGCGTCGGCGCCGTGGTGCGGGGCGACCTGCTCGACCTCAAACCCGACAATTTCGACCGCGCGATCGGCGTCAACCTGCGGGGCACCGTCTTTCTCAGCCAGGCGGTCGCCAAGGCGATGCTCCGCCAGCCCAGCGATGAAGCGAAATCGATCATCACCATCACCTCGGTCAGCGCCGAGATGGCCTCGCCGGAACGCTCCGAATATTGCATGTCGAAGGCAGGGCTTTCGATGTGGGTGAAGAATCTGGCGCTCAGGCTCGCCCCGGAAAACATCGGCGTGTTCGAGCTGCGACCGGGCATTATCCGCACCGACATGACGGCGGGCGTGACCGCCAAATATGACGCTTTGATAGACAGCGGCCTGGTGCCGGCGAAACGCTGGGGCGAAGCGTCCGACATCGGCGCCATGGTGGCCGCGCTCGCTGCCGGGAGACTGGGCTTTTCGACCGGCTCGATCATCAATGTCGACGGCGCGCTCTCCGTGCCCCGGCTATGAACGGATGAGACAATGACCGACTACATCATCGTGGGCGCCGGCCCTGCCGGCTGCGTGCTGGCCAACCGGCTGAGCGAGGATCCCTCCAATTCCGTGCTGCTGCTCGAAGCCGGTGGCAAGGATTGGCACCCCTATATCCACATGCCGGCGGGCTTTGCCAAGATGACCAAGGGCATTGCGTCCTGGGGCTGGTCGACCGTGCCGCAAAAACACATGAACGACCGCGTCTTCTGGTACACGCAGGCCAAGGTGGTCGGCGGCGGCTCCTCCATCAATGCCCAGATCTACACGCGCGGCAATGCGCGCGATTACGACGCCTGGGAGAAGGAGGAAGGGCTGGCCGGCTGGGGCTACCGCGACGTACTGCCTTATTTCAAGCGCGCCGAAAACAACCAGCGCTACGCCAACGACTTCCACGGCGACCAGGGCCCGCTCGGCGTATCGAACCCGATTGCGCCGTTGCCGATCTGCGAGGCCTATTTCCGCGCCGGCCAGGAGATGGGCATTCCCTTCAATCCGGACTTCAACGGCGCTTCCCAGGAAGGCGTCGGCTATTACCAGTTGACCCAGAAGGATGCCCGGCGCTCCTCCGCCTCGGTCGCCTATCTCAGGCCGATCCGCGCTCGCAAGAACCTCACCGTCAGGACCGACGTACTGGTGACCCGCATCGTCGTCGAGAACGGCCGCGCCATCGGCGTCGAGGTGGTCGACAGGCCGGGCGGCGAGACAAAAATCCTGCGCGCCGACCGTGAGGTGATCGTCTCGTCCGGCGCCATCGGTTCGCCTAAGCTTTTGATGCAGTCGGGCATCGGCCCGGCCGACCATCTGAAATCGGTCGGCGTCACGCCGGTGCATGACCTGCCCGGCGTCGGCTCCAACATGCAGGACCATCTCGACCTGTTCGTCATCGCCGAATGCACCGGCGACCACACCTACGACAATTACGCCAAGCTGCACCGCACGGCCTGGGCTGGCCTGCAATATCTGCTGTTGAAGAAGGGGCCGGTGGCGTCCAGCCTGTTCGAGACCGGCGGCTTCTGGTACGCCGACCCGACCGCCGCCTCGCCCGATATCCAGTTCCACCTGGGTCTTGGCTCCGGCATCGAGGCTGGCGTCGAGAAGCTGAAAAACCCGGGCGTCACCTTGAACTCGGCCTTCCTGCGCCCGCGCTCGCGCGGCACGGTGCGGCTGAAAAGCGCTGATCCCGCCGACCACCCGCTGATCGACCCCAACTACTGGTCCGATCATTATGACCGCGACATGTCGCTGAGAGGGCTGCGGCTGGCGCGCGAGATCATGCGGCAGAAGGCGCTTGCCCCTTACGTGCTGCGCGAGGTGCTGCCCGGCCCGTCGCTCGCCAGCGATGATGAGCTGATCGACTATGCCTGCCGCACCTCCAAGACCGATCACCATCCTGTCGGCACCTGCCGCATGGGCCATGATGAGATGGCGGTGGTGACGCCGGACCTGAGACTGCGCGGCATCGAGGGCCTGCGCGTCTGCGATGCGTCTGTGATGCCGCGCGTGCCTTCCTCCAACACCAATGCGCCGACGATCATGGTCGGCGAAAAGGGTGCCGACCTGATCCTCGGCCGCGAGCCGCTGCCGCCGGCGGTGTTTTCCGGCAATCGTGCTGCTTAAGGAGTGGTAAAATGATCAGGCACTGCGTTTTCGCCAGATTTCGTAGCGATGTGTCGTCGACCGAGCGCACGGCCATCCACGCCGGCCTCGAGGCGTTGCGACAGGTGGTCGAAGGCATGGACACCGTCCAGTTCAGCACCAATGTCAGCCCAGAGCCTTTCGCGCGCGGGTTCACCCATGGCTTCACCATCGATTTCCGCGATGCCGCGGCGCGCGACGCCTATCTCGTGCATGAGGCGCATCAGCGTGCCGGCGCTCGCCTGGTCGCGGCTCTCGAAGGCGGCGCGGACGGATTGATGGTCTTCGATCTCGATCTTACGAAAAAGTGACCGCCGGCCTTTCGAAAGCCGGCTGATCGCTGTTCTCTTTTGCCGACAGGGCGACATATCGTTCCTTTGGGGGATGCAAAGGAGGACGCCTTGAACCTCACTACCGAGCAGAAGAAAACCGTCCTGGCCTCATTCCTGGGCTGGACGCTCGATGCTTTCGATTTCTTCCTTCTGACATTCCTGCTCACCGATATTGCGACTGAATTCCAGACGGATGTCCCGGCAGTGTCAAAGGCACTGTTCCTGACCTTGGCCACGCGCTTCATCGGCGCGTTCTTCTTTGGCATGCTAGCCGACAAATACGGGCGCAAGCCCATTCTCATGCTCAACATCGTCAGCTATTCGGTGATCGGGGCGCTGGCCGCCTTCTCGCCCAATCTCGGCATCTTCCTGGCGCTGCGCGCGCTGTTCGGCATCGCCATGGGCGGCGAATGGGGCCTCGGCAGTTCACTCGCCATGGAATCCGTCCCGCCGAGCGCCCGCGGCATCGTCTCGGGCATCCTGCAATGCGGCTATCCGGCCGGCTACCTGCTGGCGGCGGTGGTCTATGGCCTGCTCTACCAGCAGACGATCGGCGGCTACACGATCGGCTGGCGCGCCATGTTC
The DNA here is from genome assembly GCF_020164885.1 of Mesorhizobium sp. CO1-1-7. Lineage (NCBI taxonomy): Bacteria > Pseudomonadati > Pseudomonadota > Alphaproteobacteria > Hyphomicrobiales > Phyllobacteriaceae > Mesorhizobium > Mesorhizobium sp. CO1-1-7. Next base: position 129,777 of record NZ_JAIUHA010000010.1, read on the forward strand.
CTGCTCTCCTTCGTCCCGGCGCTGGTCGTCCTGTTCATCCGCTCGCATGTGCCGGAATCTCCTGCCTTCGTCGAGGCACAGAAAACCGCTCGACCGGGGATGCTGGAGACCTTGCAGAAGCACTGGGGCGTCGCGCTCTATGCCGTCGTGCTGATGATGTTCTTCAACTTCTTCAGCCATGGCACGCAGGATCTCTACCCGACCTTTTTGAAGAAACAGCACGGCTTTGACCCACACACGGTGAGCTGGATCACCATCGTTGCCAACATCGGCGCCATCGTCGGCGGCCTGGCATTCGGTGCGCTGTCGGAGAAGATCGGCCGCGTCAACGCCATTACACTCGCCTGCATCATCGCCCTGCCGGCGATCCCGCTATGGGCCTACAGTTCCACGCCCTTCATGCTGGCCATTGGCGCCTTCGTCATGCAGGTCGCGGTGCAAGGCGCCTGGGGTGTCATCCCGGTCCACCTCAACGAGCTTTCTCCCGGTGCGGTGCGCGCCACCTTGCCCGGCTTCATCTATCAGGCCGGCAATCTCGCCGCTTCCTATGGCGGTCCATATCAGGCCGGGATCGCCGAAGCCCCCGGCGGCAGCTATGGCTATGCGCTGGCGCTTTTTGCCGGTGTGGTCGCCGTCTGCATCATCGTCGTCATCCGCTTCAGTCCGGAGCGGCGCGGCCAGGTAATGACGGTGCTCGGCTGAGAGGTCAACCCATCCTCAACGCGATGACGCCTGCAACAATGCTGAGCGCGGCAGCGCCGCGCCAGCCTGTCATCTTCTCGCCGAGGGCGTAGACCGAGATCATCATGGCAAACAGGATCGAGGTCTCGCGCAGCGACGCCACCGAGGCGATCGGCGCCTTGGTCATCGCCCACATGACAATCCAGTAGGCGGCGCCGGAAAGCACCCCGGTGAACAGTCCCGTTTTCCAGTCGCGCGCCAGGACGGGAAGCGCTTTGGGCCCTCGGAAAACGAGGCACAGCACCAGCGCGCCAAATGCATCGCAGATGAACAACCAGGCGGCATAGCTTTGCGCCGTTGCCGCCAGCCGCGCGCCGCTGCCGTCGGACAGCGTGTAGCTGGCGATGAAGATCGACGTGCCCAGCGCATAGCCGACCGCGCGCAGGTTCAGCTTCTCCAGATGCGCGCCACCGCGAAACGACATCACAAGCGTGCCGGCCGATAACAGCAGGATGCCAAGGATGGCAAGCGGCGCTGGCACTTCGGCGACGACGAACATGCCGCCAATCGCGGCCAGCAGGGGTGCCGTGCCACGCGCCAGCGGATAGGTCTGGGCGAAATCGCCGGCCTGGTAGGCGCCGATCAGGAAGGTGCGATAGCCCACGTGGAAGATCACCGAAGCGATGATGTAGGGCCAGACCTCCGCCTTCGGCACCTCGACGAAGGGCAGCACGACGAGGGCAGCAGTGCCCATGCCGAGCGTCATCAGCGTGATCGACAGGAAGCGGTCGAGATGCACCTTGACCAGTGCGTTCCAGATCGCGTGCATGGCGGCCGCGGCAAGCACCGCGAAAAAGACGAAAAGCGTCATGGGGAGCTCATCGACCTCCCAAGCCGAAGGGCGTCTCGAGATCGATGTCGACCCGGACCGGGAAGTGGTCGGAAGCCACCTCGCCCATGTCTGATCCAACAGAACGCACACGCCCGGCCAGCATGCCGCCGACGAAGCAATGATCAAGCCGGCGCTTTGCCAGTCTGCCGTCGATGATCTTCTCATGCGTATGGAAATCCGCCACCGGCTCGCTGGCGACAGAAGCGGCATCGACGAAGCCGTCGAGATAGGCAGCGCCCCGATGATAGGGCGTGCTGCCGACAATGCGGCGATATTCGGCGCTGCCGGGTTCCATGTTGAAATCGCCCATCCAGATCGTCGCCAGCGGATTTTCCGGCTCGACTTCCCCATGTGTCCAGTTACGCGAAGGTTCATCGTCCGCGCCGCTCCACGGTCCGCCTTCCGATGGTGCCCGGCGGTGCTCGGCCATGAGATAGTCGATCTGCTCCAGCCGCTCTTCCGCCGCGATGTGCGCGAGATGCAGCGACAGCACCCTGACCGGCCCGGCCGGCGTGCGGATCATGCATTCGAGGGCGGCGTTGCGGGTGTTGAGCGGCCGCAGCGTGCGGCGCATCGGCAGCGCGTGCAGTCGCGACCAGACGATCGGCAGCTTCGACATAACCATGGTGCCGAACTGCCGGCGGCGGTTGACCAGGCGGCCGTCGCGCAGCTCGCTGGCATCCATGTCGAAGGCTGGGCCGTAGACCCAATGATACCCAGGCAGCAATTGGGAAAGCCGCTCCGGCTGGTCGTCGAAATCGCTGCGCTGCCAGTGCCGCTCGACCTCCTGCAAGGCGATGATGTCGGCGCCGGCGACAAGGCGTGCCGCACGCGAAAGATCGTAGCGCCCGTCGCTGCCGAATCCGTACTGGATGTTGTAGCTGACCAGCTTCATTGCTTATCCGGCTCACTTTTCGGTGTTGGCAGTAACGGTTCGGCCGATCGCTTGCAATGTGCAGGAGGACGGACGGGGCTTGGGCCAGCAGGGCAGCGGCCGAGACGCGGTATCTGCTAGTCGGTGGTCAGCGGCTGGAACCGGCCTGCCGGCGATGCCGCAAGTTCCGTCCAGTCGATCTCTTCCTCCAGACGGTGATAGGCTTCGTCACCGATGGTGCCGTTGCGGCGCAGCTGCTCCAGGGCATCGCGCTGGCTTTTGATGGCATAGAGACGCAGCCTGTCATATTCGGTCGCGGCCTGGGCATCCTCGGGATTTTTGGCGATCTTGCGCTGGGCGGCATATTGCTCGCGCACCGCGGCTGCGGCGCTCGAGGTCTTGCCGCTCAATACATCAAGCGCGGCCTGCATGACCACGACGCGCGCCTTCGCTACCTCCCGGTCGACCGTTTCGTCGGGATCCAGCTTCAGGACGCGCAGCAGCGGCTTCAGGCTCATTCCTTGCAGCACCAGGGTGCCGAGCACGACCGTGAAGGCGGCGAGCACGATCGGGTCGCGAGCAGGAAATTCGACCGGCAAGGCGAATGCCGCGGCAAGGGTTACCAGTCCGCGCATGCCGCACCAGCCGATGAGCACGCCGCCGCGAAAGGACGGCGTATCCGGCTGATGCTCGGCGCCGCCAAAGCGGGCAAACCACCTGATGACTACACCGCAGCCCAGCACCCAGATCAGGCGCGAAACGATGACGACCGCCAGCACTGCCGCGGCAAAGACGAACGCGTCGAGCTCTCCCGTACCGGCGAGCCGTCCGACGATCGACCGAGCCTGCAGACCCATCAGCACGAAGGCCAGCACGTTGAGCACGAACACAGCCGTCTCCCAGACCGAATAGGAACTGACACGCTTTCTTGCTGACATTCGGCGCGGCGCGGTCTGTGCGATGGTCATGGCGTAGACGACGATGGTGATGATCGCCGACAGACCCAACCTGTCCGCCAGGATCCAGACACCGAACGTGCCGGCGAACTGCACCACGGTACCGCTGGCCGCGTCCTCGATGCGGCTCAGCGTGGCAAGCGACAGCCGACCGAGTACATAGCCGGCCACCAGGCTACCAACGGTCGACAAGACGACCATGGGCGCGGCGCTGCTCAACAGGAACGGACCGAGGGCGGCGGCGACAGCGATACGGTAGATCAGCAGCGCGGTTGCATCGTTGAGCAGGCTCTCGCCTTGCAGGATGGTGGTGATGCGATGCGGCACCTTGAATTGTCCGAGCACGGCCGACGCCGCGACGGCATCGGGCGGCGCTACGATGGCGCCAAGGGCGACGGCCGCGGCGATCGGCAGGCCTGCCATCTTCCAGCCGAGCAGCGCAACCGCTGCGGTGGTGAAAACGACAGCCCCCAAGGCCAACAGGGCGAGCGGCAGCCGGTTGCGATTGAGGTCGCGCAACGAGGTGTCATAGGCGGCGTCGAGCAGCACCGGCGCGATGAACAAGGCCAGCGCCAGTTCCGGGTCGATTTCGATGGTGGGCATGCCGGGCAGGAAGGCGATGCCCGCGCCCGCCAGCGCCAGCAGCGACGGATAGGGAACTTGCAGCCGCCGCGACAGCGCCGTCAGCGCGACTGCAATCAACAGGAGGATAAGCGTCAGTTCGAAAAGAGCCATGCTCTATCGTAGCCGCCGAACGAGGCGATTGGCAGTGCCAAAGTCATGGTCGTGAAACAACAGGGACATCTCTGGCACGGGCCGTGTCGCCGCCGGCAGCATGAGAAATCCCGACGGCTGGAGCGCCCGTTTGGGAGCGCCTTCCGACAGCGGACTACCTAGTGCAGCACCAGCATATCGCTCGACGAGAACGAAATCTCGGCCTTCTCCCCGACTGCGGGCGGCGGGGTGGCGGAGTTGTTGAACGTGTCGAGCGACACCGTGTTGCCGCCGATGCCGACACGGACCCGGATAACCGAGCCGAGGAAGTGCACTTCGGAAATCTCTCCGGTCAGGCTGGAGTCGCGGCCGGGCTGGCGGCCGAGCGAAATCGCCTCGGGTCGCAGCGCCAGAGACAGCGTGTCGCCGGACTTCGAGCCGTTGAGCTTGCCCTTGAGCGAGACTTCCTGCGTGTTGACCTGCACCTTGCCGGAGGCGGCGTCGGTGACCTTGCCTTCGAGCACGTTCAGCGTGCCGACGAAATTGGCGACGAACTTGGTCGCTGGCCGGTTGTAGATCTCGAACGGCGTCGCGACCTGCTCGGCCTTGCCGCCATACATGACGGCGATGCGGTCGGAGATCGACAGCGCCTCTTCCTGGTCATGGGTCACGAAGATGGTGGTGATGCCGAGCTTCTTCTGGATCGAGCGGATTTCTTCGCGCAGCGACACGCGCACCTTGGCGTCCAGCGCCGACAGCGGCTCGTCGAGCAGCAGGAGCTTTGGTTTCGGCGCGATAGCACGCGCCAGCGCGATGCGCTGCTGCTGGCCTCCGGAGAGCTGGTAGGGATAGCGGTCCGCCATCTGCGGCAGCCTGATCATGTCGAGCATCTCGGCGACGCGCTTGTCCGCGTCGGCCTTCGGCATGCCGGCAACCTTCAACCCGAAAGCGATGTTCTGCGCCACCGTCAGGTTCGGGAATAGCGCATAGGCCTGGAACACCATGCCGACGTTGCGCTGGTTGGGCTTCAGCCGCGTGATGTCCTTGCCGGCGACGACGATCTTGCCGGCCGACGGCTCCTCGAAGCCGGCGACCATGCGCAGCACCGTCGTCTTGCCGCATCCGGATGGCCCCAGGAACGAGACGAACTCGCCCGGCTCGACGTCGAGGCTGAAATCCTGCACCACGGTGTTGGACCCGTAGGACTTTCGCACATGCTGGATGGACAGGAATGGCTCGGCCATGGCTTTTTCTCTCAGGTCAGTGCTTTTCGATCAATTCGGGCGGTTCGCCGATTTCGGCGCGAAGCGAGACAGGATCTGGATGAGCGACATGCAGCCCCAGGTAATGGCGAAGGCGATGATGGCAAGGGCTGCCGGTTCATAGGCGCGGTTGGCGCCGACGTTTTGCAGATACGGGCCAAAGGCCGGACGGTTGAGAAGGCTCGCCATGGTGAACTCGCCGATGACGATGGCGAAGGTCAGGAAGGCGCCCGACAGCACGGCGATCAGGACATTGGGCAGGATCACCCGGCCAATGATCGTGCCCCAGCCGGCGCCCAGGATCTGCGCTGCTTCGGTCAATGTCCGCACATCGATGGTGCGCAGCCCCGTATCGACGGCGCGATACATGTAGGGCAGAGCCAGCGTCGCATAGCCGATCACCAGCAGCGCATTGGCGCCCATATTGCTGCCCAGGAACGGCAGCGGGGAATTCGAGCCGTACATCCTGATATAGCCGAACACGATGACGATGGCCGGAATGACCAGCGGCAACAGCGTGATGAATTCGACGATCGGCCTGAGCTGCGGCAGGCGCAGCCGGATCCAGTATGCCGCCGGCACCACGATCAGCACGCCGAGGATGATGGTGAAGACGGCCGCTACCACCGAATACAGGAAGGTCGACTGGAAGCGAGCGTCGCCCAGCACGATCTGGTAGGCATCGAAGGAATGGACGCCGCGGCGCATGCGCAACGAGAACTCGACAGTCGCCATCAGCGGAATGAAGAAATAGGCCGCGCCGACAATGAAGACGACCCAGGCCCAGAATTTGCCCGACTTCATTTGAGCCACCTTTCGGACCGGGTCCGGAACCAGATGTAGAAGACGTTAGCCAAGCCCGTGATGACGATCATGCCGAAGGCGATGGCATAGCCGAGCTGCGGGTTGTGCAGCACGTCGCCGTTGATCTGCGAATAGAGCTTGATGGGAACGATGTTGAGTGCCGGGCCGGCAAACGCATAAGCCGTGGCGATGGCGCCGAAGGAATTGGCGAACAACAGGATAACGGTGCCGAGGAAGCTCGGCCACAAGACCGGGATGACCACCATGCGCCAATACTGCGACTGGGTGGCCCCGAGTGTGGCGGCGGCCTCGCCCCATTCCTTCTTCAAGCCGTCGATGGCCGGCACGATGATGACCACCATCAGCGGAATCTGGAAGAACAGATAGACCGCGATCAGGCCCGATGTCGTGAGGAAATTGAAACCCATCGCGTAGATGTTGACATTGAGAACGTCACGCAGAAGCGTCGTGACGATGCCGACGCGGCCGAGGGTCGCCAGGAAGGCGAAGGCCAGTGGCAAGCCGGCGAAATTCGAGGCGACGCCCGAAAAAGTCAAGGTCGCCGAGCGGGTCCAGTTAGGAAGCCCGCCGCGCACGATGGCGATGGCAATCGCGAGCCCGGCAAAGGCACCGATGACCGCCGACCAGAAACTGATCTTGATCGAAACCCAGTAGGAAGCGCTGATCGAGGGATCGCTGACCAGCTGCAGTATATTATCAAGCGTCAGCTGACCGTCGCCATTCTGGAAAGCGCCCAGGACGAGATAGATCGTCGGCAGGATCAGGAACATCAGGACAAAGATGAAGAAAGGCGCCACGCCAATCCACTGCATCGGAAAGCGGAAAGTGGTCGCCTCGTTCGGCGGCGCGGGCTTGGTGGTGACGGACTGATTTGAAAGCGTAAGATCGGTCATGCGCCGGCTACCGTCTTCGAGGGGAAACCGGGCGGCCTCGCGGCCGCCCGGTGGATTTCAAGCCTTACTTGACGTTGGCGCCGACAACGGCGTCCCAGTTCTTGCTGATGGTCTCCTTCGCCTTGCCCTGCTCGTCGAGCGTCGGGAAGGCAGCCGAGGCGTAGGATTCCGCCGGCGGCAGCTTGGCCAGAACGTCCGCGGGGATCTTGCCGTTCTTGGCAAGATCGTTGAAGCGGATCGGGTGGCAATAGCCCTTCAACCAGCCGATCTGGCCTTCGTCGGAATAGAGATATTCCATCCACAGCTTGGCTGCATTCGGATGCGGCGCGAACGCGCTGATCGCCTGCACGTAAACGCCAGCGACAACGCCGGTCTTCGGCACGATGACGTCGACGGGCGGGTTGCCCTTCAGCGTGTCGCGACCGGCGAGCGCGTTGTAGTCCCAGTTGATCAGGATCGGGGTCTGGCCCTGGGCAAGCGTTGCCGGCTTGCCGACGACCGGCACGAAATTGCCGGCGGCGTTGAGCTTCTTGAAGAAGTCGAGGCCGGCGGTGCCAGCGGCTTCACCAGCAGCCGCGCCACCGGAAAGGCCTGCGGCGTAGACGGCCTGGATGGCCTGGTTCGAAGCGCGCGGATCGCCGGCAACGGCGACCGCGTTGGCGAATTCGGGCTTGAGGAGATCGGCCCAGTCCTTCGGCGACTCCTTGATCAGGTCCTTGTTCACCATGAACGAGAGAACGCCATAATAGTCTCCGTACCAGGCGCCATCGGCATCCTTGGCGCTGTCCGGGATCGAGTCCCAGGTCGACACCTTGTATGGCATCAACAGGCCATCGGCCTTGGCGGTCGGGCCGAAGGACAGGCCGACGTCGATGACATCAGGAGCCTGCGGGCCCTTGTTGTCCTTGTTGGCCTTGATCGCCTCGACTTCGTCGCCGGAGCCGGCGTCGGGGTTGAGTTCGTTGACGGTGATTTCCGGATACTTCGCCTTAAAGCCGGCGATGACGTCGCCGTAACCGCACCAGTCATGCGGCAAGGCGATCGTGGTGAGCTGGCCTTCGGCCTTGGCGGCCTTGATGAGATCGTCCATCGAAGCGGCGGACGAAATCACCGACGACACCATCAGGGTCGCGGCCGAAAGGGAAAGCACTTTCCCCGTGAATTTGAACATGTGTTCTCTCCATTGAACTGACGCCGTTGGACGTCTGCGATGCGGTATCGTTTTCGTGTGACAGCCAGATGAAAGCTTTGTGAAACCGGCGCCTCGCAGCGTGAAAAGTTAACTCTTTTTAACGGACTGTAGCAATTAGCCATCACTTAATTTTCCGGCTAATCATTAATCCGCCCCTATATCGCCCCTTCCCCTCTCCTTTCCCCTCGTTTCCCGATCAACTTCCGCATCCAGGAACCGGCCTCAGACCGTCCCGGCGATGGCGTTTTCGAGCAGTGTCAGCGCCGCCTTCTTGGTCAGCTTGACCGGGTTGCCGCCGGCCGTCGGATCGACCACCGCCATGTCGGCGATCAGGCCCTTGCGCTTCTTGTCCATGTCGAGCCCCTTGATCAGGCCCGGCAGCGCGTGCGGCACCTTCAACTCCTTGCGCAGCTTGATAACAGCCTTGGCGAAGCCGTCGAAACCGCCCTTGATGCCGCAATAGGCGGCGAGCCGGGCGATACGCTCCTCGATGGAGTCGCGATTGAAGGCCAGCACATATGGCATGAACACGGCATTGGTCATGCCATGATGGGTGTCGTAAAGCGCGCCGATCGGATGCGACAGCGAGTGGATGGCACCCAGCCCCTTCTGGAAGGCCGCGGCGCCCATGGCGGCCGCGCTCATCATGTGGGCGCGGGCGACGAGGTCTTTGCCATTGGCATAAGCCTTCGGCAGGTTCTCGAACACCAGGCGTATGCCTTCGACGGCAATGCCGTCGGCCATCGGATGGTAGCCCGGCGCGCAATAGGCTTCGAGGCAATGGGCAAGCGCGTCCATGCCGGTGCCGGCGGTGATGAAGGAAGGCATGCCGACCGACAGCTCCGGATCGGCGATGACGATCGCCGGCAACAACTTCGGATGGAAGATGACCTTCTTGGTATGCGTCTCCTCGTTGGTGATGACGCCGGCGCGGCCGACCTCCGAGCCGGTGCCGGCGGTGGTCGGCACCGCGATGATTGGCGCGATGGCGTCGGAGTTGGCGCGCGTCCACCAGTCGCCGACATCCTCGAAGTCCCAGACCGGCCTGACTTGGCCGGCCTGGAAGGCGATCAGCTTGCCGAGGTCGAGCGCCGAGCCGCCCCCGAAGGCGATGACGCCGTCATGCTTGCCCTTCTTGAACACCGCGATGCCAGCGGTGAGATTGGACTCGACCGGGTTCGGCTTCACCTCGGAGAACACGCCATAGGGCACCTTGGCCTCGTCGAGAATCCTGAGCGTCGAGGCGACGACCGGCAGTTTCGCCAATCCCGGATCGGTGACGAAAAGCGGCCGCTTGATGCCGGTGGCCGCGAGCACCTCCGGCAGTTCCTTGATGCGCCCGGCGCCGAAGCGAACGGTGGTGGGGTAGTTCCATTTGGAGATGAGCTTGGACATTTTTGTCTTTCGAAAATTAGATGGCTTCACGCAGATGGAAGGATTTCGGCCGGGTCAGATTGTCATAGCCCAGCGCCGACAGGGCAACGCCCTTGCCGGTGTCCTTGACGCCGGTCCAGACCAGCGCGGGATCGAGATAGTCGCAGCGGTTCATGAACACCGTGCCGGTCTCGACGCGGTCGCCGATCGCCACCGCATGCTCGGTGTCGCGCGTCCAGATCGAGGCCGTCAGCCCGTAGGGGCTGTCGTTCATCAAAGCGATCGCCTCCTCATCGTTGCGCACCTTCATGATGCCGACGATCGGGCCAAAGCTTTCCTCACGCATGACGCTCATCTGGTGGTCGACTTGCGTCAGCACTTCCGGCGCCAGGTAAGGCGAGCCGGCCTTGTCGTTAGCCACCTTCATGTCGATGTGCGCCTTGGCACCCTTGCGTAGCGCTTCGGCCTTCTGCTCGCGGATCAGGTCGGCAAAGCGCGCCTGCGCCATCGGTCCCATCGTCGTCGTCTGCTCCAGCGGATTGCCGACGACATAATTCCTGGTCTCGGCGATGAAGCCTTCGACGAACTCGTCATAGACTTTTTCGTGCACATAGACGCGTTCGATGCCGCAGCAGCACTGGCCGGAATTGAAGAAGGCGCCGTCGACCAGATTGGCCACGGCATGGTCCATCTTGGCGTCGGGCAGCACATAGGCCGGATCCTTGCCACCGAGTTCGAGCCCAAGCGTCATGAAGGTGCCTGCCGCCGCCTTTTCGATAGCACGGCCGCCAGCGACCGAGCCGGTGAAATTGACATGGTCGATCTTGCCGGAACCCAGCAGTTTTTCCGTCTGTGCATGGTTGAGCACGACATTCTGGAACACGCCCTTTGGCAGGCCGGCCTTGTCGAAAGCCTGTTGAAAGCGCTCGCCGACCAGCAACGTCTGCGCGGCATGTTTCAGGATGACGGCGTTGCCGGCCATCAGCGCCGGCACGATGGTGTTGACCGCTGTCAGATAGGGATAGTTCCATGGCGCGATCACCATGACCACCCCAAGCGGATCCTTCTTCACATAGCGCCGGAAGCCGTCCTTCGGGTTGGAGGCCGGCACGGACTTGAGCGCCGCTTCCGCGATCTCGACCATGTAGTTGGTACGCTCCTTGACGCCGCCGAACTCGCCGCCATAACGAACGGGACGCCCCATCTGCCAGGCGATCTCCGGCACGATCTCGTCGGTCATCGCGACCAGTGCTTCCAGCATCGCCAGCATGTACTTGCCGCGCTCGACGATCGGCGTCTGCGCCCACTTCTCCTGCGCCGCCTTGGCACGCTCGACCGCGGCGTTGATCGCCTGGTCGGTAGCGACCGGCCGCTCCGCATAGATCGAGCCGTCGATGGGGGATTTGAGTTCTACGGTTTCCAAAAGGTGCTCCATTTAGCAGGCTAATGTACGCAGATGGCCGTTGCGGCTGTAGCGAAGGATGGGCTCGTCTCGCGTCACAAGAACCATGTCCAAGGCCCTTGCAGTGGCAATCAGTATTCGATCCATAGGATCGCCATGGGGCGAACCCGGCAAGTTGGAGGACGCGATCAGAATAGCCGGCGAAATCGCGCTGAGTTTTGCGGACATGCGCTCAATGAATCGCTCTACGAAATCGAGCGGCGCTATGGGCAAGTTGAGCCGGCCCTTGGCCACACCGATGCCGATATCCCATGCTGACATCGGCGAGAGATAGAGGCGGCCATCATAGGCCGCGTCGGAAATCTTCTGACTTGCCTGAGGGTCGATTTTGCTGTCGTTTGCAATGAAGATCATCGCGCACGTGTCCAGCAGCAGGCTCGGCTCTTCACTCATTTGCGCATCACGTGTTTACCATGCTGCGCCTGAGTTTCACCGCCCAGATAACCCCGATCCCAAGGCTCATCATCGAACGGTTTGGTGACATCAAACCCGGCCTCGATTGCTATCAAGCCCTTCATGAAACCAAATCCAGGGTGACGGTGCGTACGCACAGCGGGTGCGGCGTCACCGGTCGGCATCTTGCGAACGCGGCGAAAGACAAGCTTGCCAGCGCCTACGTTGACGGATTCGGTTTCGAACCCGGCCTCGAGCCACTCCCTGGTCATGGGATTATTGCTCGGATTGTTGCTCCACCACGCGGGGTATCGCTTCGATGCCGGCAACGGCAGACTAAGCACGCTTTCGATCTGATCGAACGACATAGGCACACGGTCGGCATTCTGGGCGACCAGAAATTCCTTCAGCGGCGCATATTTGGACATTGCGAACTCCCCAACAATTGCAGCTTGCAGCCTTCATATGAGCTACATTAACTACATTGTCAACAATAAAGCTGCATAAAGCTTTAGTAACGCTCGAACCCTCTGTGCAGTTCCCAATCCGTGATACGCCGATCGTATTCGAACTGCTCCCACTTCGCTGTGTGGACATAGTGCTCGAGCACATCCTCGCCGAGCGCCTGTTTCAGCATCTTCGATTTCGCCAGCGTCTCGGTCGCATCGCGCAGCGTCTTTGGAATTTCCGGCAAACGAGAAGCCTGATAGGCGTCGCCGACGAAAGGCTTCTGCAATTCCAGCTTCTCGTCGATACCGGCGAGGCCGGCCGCGATCAGCGCCGCGAAGGCGAGATAGGGATTGAGGTCGGCGCCGCCGATGCGGCATTCCATGCGGATGCCCTTGGTGCCCTCGCCGCACAGGCGGAAGCCCGCGGTGCGGTTGTCTTCGCTCCACATGATCTTGGTCGGCGCGAAAGTGCCGGCCTGGAAGCGCTTGTAGGAATTGATGTAGGGCGCCAGGAACCAGGTGAATTCCTTGGCGTATTTCAGCTGCCCGGCCGCCCATTGCTGGCCGAGCGTCGACAAGGTCCAGTCGGCTTGTCTGTCGAAGAACAGCGGCGTCTTGCCGTCCGCGCTCCACAGCGAATTGTGGATGTGGCTCGAATTGCCGGCGAGACCGTAATTATACTTGGACATGAAGGAAATCGCCTTGCCTTCGGACTCGGCAATCTCCTTGGCGCCGTTCTTCAGGATGACGTGGCGGTCTGCCATGTCGAGCGCCTCGGCGTAGCGCACATTGATCTCTTCCTGGCCCGGACCCCACTCGCCCTTGGAATTCTCGATCGGAATGCCGGCGGCTTCCATCTCGTTGCGAAGCCGGCGCATGACGCCTTCTTCCTTGGTGGTGATGCCGATCTGGTAGTCGCCAATATAGGGCGAGGCTGTATCGAGCCCCTGCCAATGCTTCTTTCGGGCGGAATCGTAGGTCTCGTTGAACAGATAGAATTCGAGCTCGGAAGCGAAATAGCCGATATAGCCGCGCTCACTCAGCCGCTTGACTTGCTTCTTGAGGATGGCGCGCGGCGAATGCGGCAGGTCGTCATGGGTGTGGTGGTCGAGCACGTCGCAAATGACGAGCGCCGCCTTTTCCAGCCAGGGAATGCGCCGCAGCGTCGCCAGGTCCGGCTTCATGACGAAGTCGCCATAGCCCTTCGACCAGCTTGCCGCCTTGTAGCCCGGCACCGGCTCCATATCGATGTCGGCCGCCAGCAGGTAGTTGCAGCCATGCGTCTCGTCATGCGCGGAATCGACGAAGTATTGCGCCAGGAACCGCTTTCCCGCCAACCGGCCCTGCATGTCGACAATGCATGCCAGCACCGTGTCGATCTCGCCGCTGGAGACCGCTTTCTTCAACTGATCGAACGAGAAACTTCCGGCCATTCCTTTGGCACTCCAGTGCTTGGCGTTTCGGGCTTGTCATATTGAACGAGAACAAAAAACCGTGGCGGGCGAACCCGCCACGGCTTGATTGGTTGTTTAGGCGGATTCGCCGACGGCCTTTTCGGCCGCTGCGATGATCGCCCTGCGCTTGGCGATTGCCGTCTCGCCGATGGGCGGCCCCTGGAAGCGGCGGTTCTCGACGGCAAACCACAAAACGACAAGCAGAACGATCAATCCGATCGCATAGTTGATCAAGATGTCGAAGGGCGGTTGGATGCCGGCATACATCAACACCAGAACACCAAGCACGGTGATGACGGCGAACGGCTTTGACCAGATGCCGAGCCGGAATGGTCCGAACTCGGTCCAGCTCTTTCCTTCCGCAAGAAGTCCGGCCGCGATCGGCATGGCGTAGGAGACATAGAGGAAGAGTGCGCAGCCGGCTGCCAGCGCCGCGAAAGCCGGCGAATAGAGCGTGGCGGCAATCGACAGAACGACGCCGAGCCAGATGGCCGGAACGGGCGTGCGCCAGGTCGGCGAAACCTGCTTCCATAAAGAAGACCCTGGCAGACCTCCGTCACGCGAAAAGGCAAAGATCATGCGCGAGGTCGAAGTGAGCCCTGCTAGCGCGCACAGATAGTTCGACAGCACGATGGCGATGCCGAGCAGAGCCTTGAGCCAGGTTGGCGCCGGCAGATTGTTGAACAGGTTGAACCAGGCATTGCCGCCGTCCTTGGCGGTCGCCACGAGATCGGGGCTGGCAAGGACGAAGGAGACCGCCATGACGAAACCGAAGACGAGAGACCAGAGGACCGCGTGGATCATGCCTCTGGGCACAGCGACGCGGGCATTGTGCGTTTCCTCGGCGGTATGCGCGGAGGCGTCAAAGCCGGTGATCGTGTAAAGCGGGTAGAGAAGGCCAATCAGGAAGGCCACGAGTGCGGTGCGGGCCGTCGGAACATAGCCACCACCGAGATCGCCGGTCGTGTTGACGAAAGTCGTCAGCCGCGCGAGGTCGAAGCCATGCGCGCCCCAGATCAGGAAGGTCAGCGTCAGCACGACCGCGACAACGAGGATGAGGTAGCCGGAAAAATCGGTCAACATCGTCGTCGTCTTGATGCCGAGATGATTGAACAGACCTTGGGTAACTGTAATCAAGACGACTGCCGCCGTCTGTTGCCAGAAGCCCCAGGCCGATGTGTCCCAGCCGAAGATCGGGCCAGCAACGAGCCCCTGAAACAGCAGGTAGACGCCGACATTCACCGAAGCGACGACGAAGATCAGGCCGAGCAAGTTGATCCAGGCCGTGGCCCAGCCCCAGCCGCGTCCGCCCAGGATCGAGGACCAGTGATAGAGGCCGCCGGCTGTCGGATAGGCCGATCCAATCTGGCCGAGAGACGCCGCGACCACGAGCGCAAAGACGCCGCCGATGACCCAGCCGATGGTCGCCTCGAAACCGCTGCCGGTCGCCATGGCCAGCGGGAAAGACGTAATGCCGCCCGCCAGAATGCAGATGATCGAGAAGGAAATGGCGAAGTTGGAGAAGCCGCTCATGCGGCGCGCTAGTTCCTGGGCGTAGCCCATACTGTGGAGGATTTTTGTGTCCTCCGACTTGTCAGAGTGATCAGGTGTTGTCATGTCAGAGTTCCCCTGTTGGTTCTTAGCTGGCCGATTGAACTGACTTTCCGACTGCGCTTCGTCGAGAGCCCTTGGCCTCCTCTGGCTCCAGATCCGAAAAAATGCCCGTGAGCATATCCGCCCATTTCCGCTGCCCGGTTTCGCCGGAGATTTCATCGTTGCGGATTTCGATCATCGCGCAGGGTAGCCCGCGCGAGCGCGCATGCCGTTCCAGCGTGAAATAGACGCGGTCGGCCGGCGAATAGGGTTCGTTGATGCCGACGGTGATGCCTGAGAGCCGTTGCAGCGCCGATATCAGCGGCGACGCCAGCCGGCGATCATCGTCATGGATGATGCCGATATGCCAGGGCCGATTGCGGCCTTTATAGACCGGCGTGAAGGAATGAACGGAAACCAGGCGGGTCTCCTGGCCGCGCGCCAACCGGTCCTCGACGATGCGCTCGATGGCGCCATGGAACGGTTGCCATGACAGGGCGATCCGCGCCGCGCGCTGTTTTTCCGACAAGCCGGTATTGCCCGGTATGGCAGTGGTTTCGCTGACCGGCGGCACCAGGTCCGGCGCATCGAGCGGCCGGTTGCAGTCGATGACGAGACGCGAAATGCGGGTTTCGACCAGCGTCGCATCGAGCGCCTGCGCCATCCGCAGCGCAACCGGCAAAGCACCGGGATCCCAAGCGATGTGGCGGGACAGGTCGTCGACGGCAAGGCCGAGCGTGCCGAATTCAGCCGGAAGGAAATTGGAAGCGTGATCGCAGGTCAGCACGAAGGGGCTCGATCCGCCGGGGTTCGTCACCCTCACGGTATCAGACGATGCAAGGCTGGCGGGCCGCGCTGTCTCCATAGTCCTGCCGTCCCCTGGGAGCGCTGTATCGTATGTTACGTATTTTGTTTCATTGCGTCCCGGCGGATGATTTCATACAGTTTGTTTGGCTTTGTCAAATGCGATCTGGGGAAAAGACGGTCGGCGGGCCAAGGGTGGGGAAAAGATGATTTCCAACATTGCCGAATTGATTGCCGACCGTATCGGCGCGATGCCCGCCGGCGAACGGCGCGCAGCGCAGACGCTGATCGCGAGCTATCCGATGATCGGCCTCAAGACAGTCGCCGAATTCTCATCCGCGGCCGGCGTCTCCTCGCCGACGATCCTGCGTTTCGTCGCCCGGCTGGGCTTCCAGAATTACCCCGAGTTCCAGTCGAGCCTGCAGGATGAACTGGCGGCGCAATTGCAATCGCCGGCGATACGAACGCTCAACCCGCCCTCGCTTAGTGGCGGCACGGTGTCGCCCATGCTGGAAGCAACGCTCGACAATATGCGCGAGACCTTCAGGCACCTGTCCGACAAGCAGCTTGCCGACATTGCCACCAGGCTGGCCGAGCGGCGTGGCAAGACATTCCTGATCGGCGGCCGCTTTACCGACCCCCTGGCGCGCTACATGGCCGCCCATCTCGCCGTCATCCAGCCCGATGTCTTTCACCTCGCCGGCCAGGAGAGCATGTGGCGTGACCGGCTGATCGACATGGGCAAGCGCGACGTGCTGGTGATCTTCGACATCAGGCGCTACCAGGACAGCCTCGTCCGATTCGCCGAGAAGGCGCATCAGCGCGGCGTTCAGATCGTACTGTTCACCGACCAGTGGCTGTCGCCGATCGCCCGCTTTGCTCGCCATGTCATCGCCGGACGAACCGCCGTGCCTTCCGCATGGGATTCCTCGGCGGCGCTTTTCGTCGTCGCCGAAACGCTGATCGGCGCCGTCACCAGGCGACTCGAGGCCGACGGCGCCCGGCGCATCCGCGAGATGGAAGGCCTGCGATAAGCAGAATCCTCCGGATCATTGCATCGGCTTCGCGGCCGTCTCGGTTCACGTTACCGAGATTTAATGTGCACGATTGCGTGATAATTGCCATAAACCGCTGATATCGGGGTGTGGCGTGGCCGGATTTTTGTCGCCCGCCCGCATCGTCGCTGTGCCGTTCCTTCGGGAATGGCTGACGATTCCTGAAACCGGAGTGTCGATGCGGACCTGGAAGCAAATTGTCGTTGCGCTTGTGATCGCGGTCGCCGCCGCGGCCGCCTGGGCGCGCTTCTATCCAGGCGCGCCGGAAGTGCTGGCGCGCTGGGGGATGGATTGGGCCTACGCGGCAACGCCTCCCGCCGGAAGCGGTGCGGACGGCGCGAAACAGGCTGGCAATCGCAATGGACTCCGGCAGGTCAACGTCGTCGCCTTGCCTGCCGGTACGGCCACCATAAACGACCGCCTGCAGGCGATCGGCACCGGCCGCGCCAACGCCTCGGTAACCGTCAATCCCTACAGTTCCGGTCGCCTTGCCGAGTTGCTGGTCGAATCCGGCACTCATGTCGACAAGGGACGGATCATCGCAACCCTCGATTCCGAGACGGAGATCATCGCACAGGACCGCGCCAAGCTCGCCTTGCAGGATGCTCAGTCCAAGCTCGACCGCGTCAAGTCGCTGCGTGCCTCCAACGCGGCGACACCGGTCGCGGTCGCCGATGCCGAAGTGGTTCTGGCCGGCGCCAAGCTGGCGCTTCAGGATGCCGAGCTTGCACTGCAGCGCCGCTCGATCCTGGCGCCGATCACCGGCACGGTCGGCATCCTGCCGATCTCGGCCGGCAATTACGTCACCAACCAGTCGGCGATCGCCACGCTTGACGACCGGTCCTCTATCCTGGTCGATTTCCAGGTGCCCGAGCGCTTCGCCGCCGCCGTCAAGGTCGGCGCGCGATTGACGGCGACGCCGATCGCCAATCCGAGCAACGCGTACACCGGCACGGTTTCGGCGATCGACAATCATATCGACGAAAAGAGCCGCACGCTTCTGGTCAAGGCCACCATCGCCAATCCGGCCGATTCGCTGCGCGCCGGCATGTCGTTCTCCATCACCATGAAATTCCCCGGCGAGACCTATCCGGCCGTCAGCCCGCTGGCGATCCTGTGGGGTTCGGACGGCGCCTATGTCTGGCAGGTCGAGGACGGCAAGGCCAGGCGCGTGCCGGTGCGCATCATCCAGCGCAACACCGAGACCGTATTGATCGACGCGGAGATCGACAGCGGCGACATGGTGGTCACCGAAGGCACCCAAAGTGTCAGCGAAGGCGGCGAGGTTCGCATCGCGGGCCAGGAGCAGCGCGCCGCCAACGCCGCGGAAGGCTCATGACCGGCTCCGTCAACGCCGCCAGCGATACCGGCTTCACCGCACTGTTCATCCGCAGGCCGGTCATGGCGTTCGTGCTGAACACCCTTATAGCCGTTGCCGGCCTCGCTGCCTTCTACGGTGTCGAAATCCGCGAATTGCCCGACGTCGACCGCGCCGTCGTCACGGTCTCCACGACCTTCGAAGGCGCGGCCGCCGAAACCGTCGACCGCGAACTGACCGACACGATCGAGGGCGCCGTCGCTCGCGTCTCCGGCGTCAAATCGATCTCGTCTTCCTCCTCCTTCGGCTCGAGCCGCGTCACCATCGAGTTCAACGACGGTGTCGATCTCAATGTCGCCGCCTCGGATGTGCGTGATGCCGTCGGCCGGGTCGCCAACCAGATGCCCGATACCGCCGATCCGCCGCGCATCGTCAAGGCCGATGCCAATTCCGACGCGGTGATGCGGCTGGCGGTGACTTCGGACACCATGTCGATCCAGGACATGACGGTGGTGGTCCAGGACCAGATCGAGGACGAACTGGCCGCCGTGCCCGGCGTCGCCGACGTCCAGGTCTATGGCGACCGCGACAAGATCTTTCGCATCGATGTCGACCAGAACAAGCTCGCCAGCCTCGGCTTCACGGTCGCCGACCTCCGGGCGGCGCTTGCCTCCGTCGCCTTCGATTCCCCGGCCGGGTCGATCACAACGACCAACCAGGACCTGATCGTCCGCACCACGGCCGACGTGACGACGCCCGCGGAATTCGAAAACATCATCATCGGCGGCACGACGCGCATCCGCGATGTCGCGACCGTCACGCTCGGCCCCGATGTTGGCCAGACGACGCTGCGTTCGGACGGCAAGACCGGAATCGGCCTCGGCATTATCCGCCAGGCGGAATCGAACACGCTGGACATTTCGACGGGTGTCCAGGCCGCCGTCGCCAAGCTGCAGGAGAATCTGCCCAAGGGCATGTCGATCAAGATCACCAGCGACGACGCTGTCTTCGTCAAGGGTGCGGTGCACGAGGTCGAGATCGCGCTTGGCCTGTCGGTCACCATGGTGCTGATCGTCATCTACATCTTCCTGCTCGACTGGCGCGCCACGCTCATCCCCGGCCTGTCGATGCCGGTCGCCATGATCGGCACCATCGCCGCCATCTATCTAGCCGGCTTCTCGGTCAACATCCTGACGCTGCTCGCTTTGGTGCTGGCGACGGGCCTTGTCGTCGACGACGCAATTGTCGTCTTGGAAAACATCGTGCGACGGCGCAACGAAGGCATGGGGCCGCGTGCGGCGGCCGTGCTCGGCGCGCAGGAAGTGTTCTTCGCCGTCGTCGCCACGACACTGACGCTTGTCGCCGTCTTCGTGCCGATCTCGTTCCTGCCCGGCCAGACCGGCGGCCTGTTCCGCGAATTCGGCTTCGTGCTTGCGATGTCGGTGCTTCTGTCCTGCGTGGTCGCGCTGACGCTTTGCCCGATGCTTGCCTCGCGCATGCTGACCAGCGCGCCGCTTCACCACGAAGGCGGCCAAGGCGTCGGCGCTCGCATCGGCGGCGTCTTGAATGCCGGCTACAAGCGCGCGCTGCACGCTTGCCTCGACGCGCCCTGGATCGTGGTTCTGGTCGCGGTGCTGTTTGCCGGCGTCGCCTTCGCGCTGTTCGGCACCATCCGCCAGGAACTGACGCCGACCGAGGACCGCGCCGCCGTGCTGTTGCGTATCAACGCCCCGCAAGGCGTCAGCCTCGACTACACGACGCAGCAGATGCAGAAGATCGAGCGGCTGATCCAGCCGATGCGCGATTCCGGCGAGATCCGCTCGACCTTCGAAAACGCCGGCCAGAACGGCTCTTACAATTCGGGCTTCATGGTGATGACGCTGGCGCCGTGGGACGAGCGCAGCCGCAGCCAGCAGGAGATCATGGCCGAGATCAGTCAGTTGACCAGGCAGGTGCCCAGCGTGCGGATCTTCCCGGTCCAACCCAACAGTCTCGGCATCCGCGGCGCCGGCAACGGCCTGCAATTCGCTCTGGTTGGCAACGACCGGAAGGCGCTTGGCGATGCAGCGATCAAGATCATCGCCGAAATGCAGAAGGATGAGCGCTTTCAGACGCCGCGCCTGTCGATCGACCCGACGCAGCCGCAACTGGCCGTGGCCATCGACCGTGAGCGCGCCTCCGATCTCGGCATCGACATCACGGGGCTCGCCAACACCATGCAAGCCATGCTCGACGGCAACGACGTCGTCGATGTCTACATCGCCGACCGCAGCTACGGCGTAGAGCTGGTCTCGACCACCAATCCGATCAACGACCCGACCGACCTGGAAAATGTCTTTCTCAAGACGGCGGATGGCCGCTTCGTGCCGATGTCGACCATCGCCACGCTGACCGAGCGCGCCGTGCCGCCGTCGCTGTCGCGCGAACAGCAGCAGCCATCGGTGGCGATCACCTCCAACCTCTCAGGCAATTTCGCGCTTGGCGATGCGCTGACACGCGCCGAGCAGATCGCCACGCCGCTCCTGCCGCCTGGAAGCCGCATCCTGCCCCTGGCCGAGGCTGCGACTTTGGGTGAAACCAACAGCGCCATGGTCACCATCTTCGGCTTCGCCCTGGTCATCATCCTCCTGGTGCTGGCCGCCCAGTTCGAGAGTTTCGTCAGCGCCGTCATCATCATGGCGACGGTGCCGCTCGGCCTTGCCTGCGCCATTTTCGCGCTGCTGCTTTCAGGCACCAGCCTCAACGCCTACAGCCAGATCGGCCTGGTGCTGCTGGTCGGCGTCATGGCCAAGAACGGCATCCTGATCGTCGAATTCGCCAACCAGCTACGAGATCGGGGCCTGGGCGTGCGCGAAGCGATCGAGCAGGCTTCCACCATCCGCCTGCGGCCGGTGATGATGACGATGATCTGCACCATACTTGGCGGTGTGCCGCTCGTGCTGGCCGCCGGCGCGGGCGCCGAGGCACGCGTGGCGCTCGGCTGGGTCATTGTCGGCGGGCTTGGCCTGGCCACCATCTCGACACTGTTCCTGACCCCGGTCGCTTATCTCCTGCTTGGCCGCTTCGTCACGCCGAAGACCCATGAGGAAGCACGGCTGAAGCGCGAACTCGAGGAAGCCGCCTACACCAACGTGGAACCGGCGGAATAGAGATACCTATTTCAGCAGCCGGCCCTCGATCGACCAACGCGCGGCAAGGAAGTTCAGCACGGCCGCCACGATGACCCCGCCGATCTTTGCCGGCCACACACCGCCGATGCCGGCGAAGAGTGCGATCGACAGGCTGGACACGCCGAGCGAAATCAACGCCCCAGCCGAGACGAAGCGCAGGAAGGCATCATGCAGCCGAATGGCGTGATTGCGTTCGAACGACCAGAAGCCATTCGCCACGAAAGAGAAGACGACGGCAATCGACCACGAGATGACATTGGCGGACAGCGGCGGGGCGTGCAGCTTGAGCAGCAGGAAAAAACCGGCAAGGTCGATGGCCGTATTTGCCAGTCCGACCAGCGCAAAACGGACGATCTTACTGCCGGTCGAACGCCGTGGCTGAACGCCATTCATTCCCTGCCGTCCAATATCTCGACACCGGCTCGGGCCAGGCTCGCGCCGAACGCATCCGAAGCCAGAACGCCGAATTCCACTTCGCGCACGCCTTGCATCGGGTCACGCGCGCAGAGCGTTTGGTCGACATGGCCGGGGTGGCACATGAACAGCCCACGGTCCGACAGCGCCTCGACGGCAGCCTCCAGCAGGGGGGCGAACTTTTCGGGTTGCCGCCAGTCATAGATGCCGGCGAGCGGCTTCAAAACGGCAAAGCCGGCGCGCTGCATCGATTGGTTGAAGCCGGCGGCCACGGCAGCGATTGCCGCGATTTTCGGTGCGGCGGCGGCATCGCTCAGCGCCGGAGCGCCGCGCAACACCGGCCTGCCGGCAGTGTCGGGAAAACGTGTCCGCAGCCAGCCGCGCACGACAGGCAGGAAATGCACGTGCTGATGACCGTCGATGAAGTCGGGCTTGCGGCCCAGCGCCTCGACGAAACGGCTATATTGCGCGTCGAGTTCGGCATGGACGTCGCGCTCGTCGACTCGCCCGCGCAGGACCGGCAGGGCGAGCGAACGAAGCGGCGGCAACCGGCCCCCGGGCGCCAGGCTCGATTTGCCTGTGACCGCTGGCTGGTCCGTAAGGGTCAGGTGCAGCCCGATCGCCGCGCGGCCGCGCAGCGGCTTTATGCGCGCCGCCGCCTCGGCCCATTCCGGAAAACCGGTCATGCAGCTGGTGCCGGTCAGGCGTCCGCGGTCGAGCAGGTCGAGAATGCCGGCGCAAACCCCTGGTGCCAGCCCGTAGTCATCGGCGATCAGGCGAATGCGCCGCGTCATCCGCGGGACGCGCCCGGCGGCTTGTCGTGAGCGGTCTCGCTGAGCACCACATCGCGCACCAGATAGACCGGCCGGTCCTTGCTCTCCGACAGCGTGACCCAGACATATTCGCCGATCAGGCCGAGCAAGGTGAGGTTGAGACCGCCGAGCAGCACGACGGCGACCATCAGGCTGGGGTAACCAGGCACGGCAACGCCGTAGAACATCACCTCGAAGAACACTTTGGCGCCGTAAACGACGCCCGCCAGCGCCGCCAGCATCCCGCTCAAGCTGATGATGCGCAGCGGAATGACGGAAAACGATGTAAACCCTTCCAGCGAAAAGGCGATCAGGTTGAGCCGGCTCCATTTCGACGTGCCGATGGCGCGGTTTTCCGGCGAATAGGATATGGCTTTCTGACGGAAACCGGCCCAGGCGAACAGGCCCTTGTTGAAGCGCCGCTTGTCGCGCAGGCTGGTCAGCGCGCGCACCACGGGACCGCGCATGACGCGGAAATCACCGGCGTTCTCCGGAATGTCGAAACGCTGGCTGCTGTTGATCAGGCTGTAGAAAAGTCGCGCCAGCTGGCTGCGCCGCCAGCTCGCCTCGCGGCGGTCGTTCTGCGCGTATACGACGTCGATGTCTGGGCTTTCCACCAGCTCGGCGATCATCTTCAAGCTGATATCCATGGAATGCTGCAGATCCGAATCCATGATCAGCACCATGTCGCCCCGCGACTGGTCGAGGCCGGCGAGCACCGCGACCTCCTTGCCGAAATTGCGGCTGAGGCGAACGATCTCCCACGATCCCGACAGGGCTTGCGAAAATCGCCTGGCGCCATCGTCGAGGCTGCCGTCGTCGACCAGGATCTTGTGGACGGCCATGCCGAAACGGCTTGATACCGCTTCCTCGAGCCTGTCGAGCAGGGCGGCAAAGGCCGGCGCCGATTGCGCCTCGTTGAAGAAGGGCGCCACGATGTCGAGTTTTTGACGCGGATCAGCCATGTGCAACGGGTCCGACGCTCACGATCTTTTCGCGCGCCTTGGCCCAGAACCACCAGATCAGCGAACAGGCGATGAAGGTGACCGCGATCGGCCGGAACCAAGGATAGAAGAAATCATGCATGTGGCGCTCGACGCTGGTCAAACCTGTGAGGAACAATACCGTCGACAGCACCGAGGCCAGGACGCCGCCACGCTCCTCCCGCCATAGTGTGGCGATAGCGAGGCCGGCGGGCACGGCGATCATGGCATAGGTATTTGGCTCGACACGCGGATTGAAGACGCACATGTAGAAGGCAGCCGCCAGGAAGATCGCCAGTCCGCCTATTCCAGGCTGGAGCTTGCGGTCGAACCAGAGGACGGTCGACAGCGTAAGCAATGCCCCGACGATGCGCACGATCGTGGCGGCGAACTCAGGCATGGGCAGCCCGGCCGAGGTGAAAGGCGCCGTGAAGTCGGTAGGGACAAAGTGGCCGGACTTGTCGACGGCCATGGAGGTCAACATGCGGGCGAAATCACCGTACTGCTGGTTGAGGTAGCCGGCAGGCGCGAACGCGTACGGTATGGCCAGTACCAACAGCACTGCCAGCACGAGCACGGGTATCAGCCGCAGGCGCAGGGCTCCCACCAGCAAAAGCATGATGATCGCGGTCGGTTTGGCGATGATGGCGACCGAAGCCCAGAAGAAGGTCTCGGCGCGCCGCCCTTCGAGCGCCGACAGGGTCAGGAGCCAGCAGGCCGCGGTCAAAAGGATCGTCGCCTGGCCGTTGCGGATGGCACCCAGCGCCATCGGCAGTGCAAGGAAGAGGCCGAAGGAAAGCAGCCATGGCAATTCCTCACCGCCGATTTTGCGCACTTGCCGCATCGCCGCGAAGGTGAGCGCTGCGAAGCCCACCACATGCCACACCACGCCGCCCAGATAGGGTCCGAGCTTCAGCACCGGCAGGTAAAGCGCGGCGAAGGCTGGCGCATACAGGTACCCCATCTCGGATTGAAGATTGTACAGCGGCCGCCCGGTCAGGAACGCTTCGCTGCCATATCCATAGGCCTGCGTCACCGTGCGCGTGCCGGGCGACCATAGCACCAGGCCGAGAACGATCAGGAATGCCCCGATCCACATGCCCAGCCCCAAACGATCGAAAACCGGCTTGGAAATCGTCATCAATTCACCCCGCACGCCATTGGGGAAGACGCCTCAGCCTTGGCGCCGTCCCGGCATTCGATGGCGGCGACATATCACGGACAAAGCGACGAGGCATAGGGGCCGAAAGACGCGGCGATCAATTTCGGGGATTGTCAAGGATGGTCGACCGAACTGGAAAAAGCGTCCAGAAAGCCTGCGATCGCCCTTCCGGCGCCGCATAAGACGGCATCAGGGCCGGATGAACACCTTGCCGTTGGGCTTGGCCAGTTCCGCCGGCATTCGCGCCATTGCCTCGGCCAGCGGAATGACCGCCGTCACGTCGGTCGACCAGCGTCCGTCGGAAAAACGCTTCTGTGCCTCGAGGACCGCCGGACCTCGCCGATCCCTGGATTGCCGCATCCACTCGCTCAGCCAGAAGCCTTCGATGTGCTTGTGCTGGAAGATCAGCTGGCCAGGCTCGCGGATGATCGTTGCCTCGGGATCAAGCCGGCCGTAGATGATCCAGCGCGCCCTTTTTGGCATCGCGTTGAAGATGGCTGACGCCAGCGGCCCGGTGACGGCATCGAGGAAGATGCGCGGCTGTTCGGCCTTCATCACCTCGCGCAGCGTGGCCTCGAAATCAGGCACCTTCTCGTTGAGGACATGCGCCGCTCCAAGTTGTTTCAGCAACGCGATCTGCTCGTCACGGCGCACCGTGACAACAGGCCGAAACCCTTCCTCCCTCGCCAGCCCGATGATCAGCTTGCAGAGCTGGCTCGCACCGGCGGTCATGACGAAGGCCTTTTCGCCTTCCTGCTTGACGATGTCGAACATGGCGATCGCGGTCAGCGGATTGACGATCATCGCAGCGCCATTCTCGTCTCGAACCGTATCGAGAAGCGGAATGCAGGCCGCCGCCTCGGCGACGGCATATTCAGCCCACGAGCCCCAATTGCTCAGACCGGTGGCGAAAGCGACGCGCTTGCCGACAAGGCTCTTGGGATAGGGCTCCTCGCTGCCCGCGACGACCGTGCCGACACCCTCGAAGCCGGCCGGACGGCCCATAACGCGCGGCTGGCCGTACTGGCCCTTGATGAAGGCGACATCCGATGGATTGATCGAAGCGAGGCTGACCTTGATCAGCACTTGGCCAGGTCCGGGAGCAGGCACAGGGATGCTGCCCGGCTCGAGATACGGCTCCATCGCCTCGAGCGCACTGCCGCTCGGCGTCCTCGTATAGCCGTCACCGACCAAGAGCAGCGCCTTCATTTCGGAGGGGATCGTCATTGACGGTATTCCTTGTTTGTCGGCGGCAACGCTGCCGGGCAGCGCTCAGACCTTTTCCTGCGTGTATTTCTTCAGCTCCATGCGCGCCACCTGCCGCCGATGCACTGCATCGGGCCCGTCGGCGAGGCGCAGCGTCCTGAGATGCGTCCACGAGCGGGCGAGAGGCGTATCCTGGCTGATGCCTTGCGCACCGAACATCTGCACCGCCTCGTCGGTGACCTTGAGCGCCACACGCGGCGCGATGACCTTGATCTGGCTGATCCAGGGGGCCGCGGCCCGCGCGTCGCCCTGATCGATCATCCATGCCGCCTTGAGGCAGAGCAGCCGGGCCATCTCGATCTCCATGCGGCATTCGGCGATGATGTCGAGATTGGCGCCGAGTTTCGCCAGCTTCTGGCCGAAGGCCTCGCGGCGTAGGGAACGCTGGCACAGCATCTCCAGCGCCATCTCGGCCTGGCCGATGGCGCGCATGCAGTGATGGATGCGGCCGGGGCCGAGCCGGCCTTGCGCGATTTCGAAGCCCCTGCCCTCGCCGAGGATCAGGTTCGACGTCGATATCCGCACATTGTCGAAGCGAAGATGCATGTGGCCATGCGGCGCGTCATCGTCGCCATAGACCTGCATCGCCCGGACCTTGGTTACGCCCTTCGCGCCCGAGGGAACCAGGATCATCGAATGGCGGCGGTGCTGTGGCTCTTCATCGCCGGCGGTCCGCACCATGACGATGTAAATGGCGCAGCGCGGGTCACCGGCACCCGACGCCCACCATTTCTCGCCATTGAGCAGATAGTCGCCGCCCTGCCGCTCGCAGCGCATGGAAATGTTGGTGGCGTCGGAGGAGGCGACGTCCGGCTCCGTCATGAGATAGGCCGAGCGGATCTTTCCGCCCAGCAGCGGCTCGAGCCATTCCCGCTTGTGCTCGGCCGAGCCGTAGCGTTCCAGAACCTCCATGTTGCCGGTGTCGGGTGCCGAGCAGTTGAAGGTTTCGGCGCCCAGATGGGCCTTGCCCATCTCCTCGGCCAAATAGGCGTATTCGACGGTGGACAGGCCGTAGCCGCGCTCCGAGCCGGTCAGCCAGAAGTTCCACAGGCCGCGCTCCCGTGCGGTCTTCTTCAGCCCCTCAAGGATCTCCCCCTGGCGCTTGCTGTAGACCCAACGGTCGCCGGCCTTGCCGACCTCGCTCAGGAATTCCTTGTCGAGCGGCATGATCTCGTCGCGCACCATGGCCGCGACGCGGGCGTGGATCGGCTTCAACCGCTCGGTCATGCCGAGATTCATCTCCGTCATCGGTCGCTAACCCTTCATGCAGGCCGGGCATTTTGTCAGTGGCAAGGATGACCGTACTTCGGATAGCCTTGTCAACGCGAACTGTTTGCCCGCAGGCCGTGCGGAGGATTGTCATGAGCTATCTGGACGAGCTGTTTTCGGTCACCGGCAAGACCGCGCTGGTGACGGGAGCCGCGACCGGCATCGGCCGCATGGCGGCGACCGCGCTGATCAAGGCCGGCGCCAGCGTAATGATCGCCTCGCGCAAGGGCGAGGACTGCGTCAAGGTGGCCAGTGAGTTGAACGGGCTTGGCGCTCCGGGCCAAGCGGAAGGCTTTGCCGGCGACGTCTCCAGCGAGGCCGGCATTGCCGCCTTGGTCGGCGAGGTCAAGGCCCGCACCGGCAAACTCGATATCCTCATCAACAATGCCGGCGTGTCCTGGGGCGCGCCGCTGGAGAGCTTCCCTTATTCGGCATGGGCCAAGGTGTTCGGCGTCAATGTCACCGCGGTCTTCCATCTGACGCGCGAATTGCTGCCGCTGCTCGATGCCGCCGCCAGCGACGAAGATCCTGCCCGCGTGATCAATCTGGGCTCGGTGATGGGAACGCAGCCGCTGGCCGACGACGCCTATTCCTACACCGCGTCCAAGGCGGCCGTTCATCACCTGACACGCACGCTGGCGCTCGAATTCGCCGGCCGCCGCATCACCGTCAACGCCTTTGCCCCCGGTCCCTTCCAGAGCCGTATGACCGCATTTGCCACCGGCACGGACGAGCAGGCCAGGCATGTCGGCGGCCATGTCCCGATCGGCCGCATCGGCACACCGGATGACATTGCCGGCGCAACGCTCTATTTGTGCAGCCGTGCAGGCAGCTATGTCACCGGCGCCATCCTTCCGATCGACGGCGGGCAGTCGGTGCAGCATGGGTTGACCTTGTTCAAGGAATGACATTTTCCGGCCGCAGAAGCCGGAGGTGAACTGGAGGACATGAGCGTGGAACCAATCAGTCTCGATGTGCTTCTGGCCAGTGTCGGCAAGGAGGTCGGCGTTTCGCCCTGGCGGGTGGTCACGCAACGCATGATCGACCAGTTCGCCGACGCCACCGACGACCACCAGTTCATCCACTGCGATCCGGAGCGGGCCAAGCGCGAAACGCCGTTCGGCGGCACCATCGCGCATGGTTTCTTGTCGCTGTCGCTGCTGTCGGCGATGACGTTCGAGACCATGCCGCCGCTGGAAAACGGCAAGATGGGCGTCAATCACGGTTTCGATTCGCTGCGCTTTCTCGCCCCGGTGAAGACCGGCGCGCGCATCCGCACCCGTTTCGTGCTAGCCGACGTCAAGGTCAGGCCGTCGGGCTGGGTGCAGACGGCGCACGACGTGACCATCGAGATCGAAGGCTCCAAAAAACCGGCGCTCACCGCCCGTTGGCTGACGCTGACCTTGCTTGAACGCCAGCCCGAGACAGCATGAACGACGCCAACGCGCTCGACCAGGCGACGCTCGCGCCTTACCTCGACGCGCATATCCCGGGTTTTTCCGGACTCGCGGCCATCGAAAAATTCAAATCCGGCCAATCCAACCCGACCTATCTCCTGACGGCGGCAAGCGGCCGTTACGTGCTGCGCGCCAAGCCGCCAGGCCAACTCCTGAAATCGGCTCACCAGGTAGACCGCGAATTCCGTGTGATGAAGGCGCTTTCCGGCACCGCCGTACCAGTGCCCGAAATGCTGCACCTGTCGACCGAGGATTCGCCCATCGGCCGCATGTTTTACGTCATGGATTTCCTCGACGGCCGCATCTTCTGGGATCCGGCACTGCCGGAGACGCACGGCAACGAGGAACGCGCCGCGATCTACGACGCCATGAACGCCACGCTCGCCGCCCTGCACGATGTCGATGTCGAGGCCGTGGGTCTTGGCGATTTCGGACGCCCCGGCAATTACTTCGAGCGGCAGCTGGCACGCTGGACCGGCCAGTACCGTGCTTCCGAAACCGGTATCATTGCCGACATGGACCGGCTGATCGCCTGGCTGGAAACCCACCTGCCGGTCGATGACGGCCTGATATCGCTGGTGCATGGCGACTATCGGCTGGACAATCTGATCTTTGCGCCCGACCAGCCGAGGGTACTGGCGGTGCTCGATTGGGAATTGTCGACATCGGGCCACCCCTTCGCCGACATCGCCTATCAATGCATGCAATGGCGCCTGCCGCATGCCTCCGGCTTTCGCGGCCTTGGCGGCATCGATCGCCCGGCCCTCGGCCTGCCCTTGGAAGAAGACTATGTCGCTGCCTATTGCCGGCGGCGCGGCCTCGCCGGCATCGGCAACTGGACGTTCTTCCTCGCCTTCTCCTTCTTCCGCCTGGCGGCAATCTGCCAGGGTGTCTACAAGCGGGCGCTGGACGGCAATGCTTCCAATCCGGAAAAAGCCAGGACCTATGGCGAGGCGGTGAAGCTGCTGTCGCACCTCGCCGCCGAGCTGATCGACAAGGAAGACTAAGCAATGGGCCGCTTTGATGGAACCACGGTGCTGATCACGGGCGCGGCCGGCGGCCTCGGCCGTGGCGCCGCCAAGGGCTTTGCCGCCGAAGGCGCCCGGCTGGTTCTCTCGGACCTGGATGAAACGGCCCTGATGAGTTTCGCCGAGACGCTCGATACCGGGACCGCGATGCTGGCAGGCAACATTGCCGAGGAGGCACTGTCGGAAGCGCTGGTGGCGCTGGCCTTGGAAAAATTTGGCCGCCTGGATGTCGCCGTCAACAATGCCGGCATCGTTCAGAGTTTCGTGCGCCTGCCGCAGGTTCCATCGGACGAAGCCCGCCGGGTGCTCGAGATCGACCTGCTCGGCGTCTTCTACGCCATGAAGCACCAGATCCCGCAAATGGAGCGGCAGTTCAAGGCGACCGGCAAGGGCGGCGCCATCGTCAACATTGCCTCGGCCGCCGGCCTTTCGGGCGCGCCGAAGCTTTCGGTCTATGCAGCCGCCAAGCATGGCGTGATCGGCCTGACCCGGTCGGCGGCGGTCGAATATGCCAGCAAGGGTCTGCGCATCAATGCCATCTGCCCCGCCCACACCAGAACGGGCATGATAGACGGTTTCGTGAGCGTCTCCGGCATTCCGGAGGCAGAGGCGTTGGCCGAGCTGACCCGTGGCATACCGATGAAGCGCGTGGCGGAAGTCGACGAGATCACCACGGCCATCCTGTTTGCCGCCGACCCAGCCAATTCCTTCATGACCGGCCATGCGCTGGCCATCGATGGCGGTGTCGGCGCGATCTGACGCCTGCCGCATGGGAACCCGCGGCGCCCTTGTCCGTTTCCGTACAGCGTATATAATTTAGCCAGGCACCAACCAGACAAGGGCAACGGACTTGCCGCTGAGCGTCCAGAAACGCCGCGAGAAACAAAAGGCCGAACTGCGCTCGGAGCTTGTCGCGGCCGCGCACAAGCTCGTCCAGGAAGAAGGCTATGAAGGCTTGACCATCCGCAAGCTGGCCAAGCGGGTCGGCTATGCGCCGATGTCGGTCTATTCCTACTTCGCCGACAAGCAGGACATCCTGTTCGCCCTGGCCGAGGACGCGTTCGAAACGCTCGCCCGACGCATCGAGGAGCACCCGTCCGACGATCCGATCGAGGCCTTGCAGGCGGTCATGACCGAATATGCCGCCTTCGGGCTCGGCAACCCCAACGAATACCGCACCGTCTTCATGACCGAAAAGACCAAGCTGCCGGAAGGCAGGAGCTACGAGGACATGGAGGAAAGCAACCCCGCAATGAAGGCGCTGATCAGCAGGGTCGAGGCCTGTGTCGCCGCCGGCAAATTGCATGGCGATCCACGCGCCATCGCCACCATATTGTGGGCCGTCGGCCATGGCACGATCTCGCTTTTGATCACCTTCCCCTTCTACCCGTTCGGCGACCCGCAGGCTTTCGTGAAGCGGATGTGCGACTTCACCCTTGCCACGCTCAGCACGCAATATGTGCCGCCACTGACCGAGACACCGGTCAACTGCTGAGCGCTATATCCTTTGTTCTCCCAGATTCCGCATAGCCCCGAGCCCGCCGCGGCGAGTTTCTTGGTTAACAAAAAACTACCGTACGCGTACGATTTTCTCTTGAACTTCGCGATCGACGGACGTATTTGTACGAACAAGCGTACATGTACGGAAAAGAATTCACCCGCCGAAACCGGAGACAGACCATGAAAAAGACACTCCTCACCCTCGCCGCCGTGCTGGCACTTTCGGGCTCCGCCTTTGCCGCCGACGCCACCCACGCGGTCAAGCACGTTCCCGCCGCGACCTGCGTCGACACCAAGACCAATGTGAAGCTCGATTGCGCTTCGACCGGCTCGGTCGGCAAGAAGGCCTCCACGGAAGCCACGACCGACGGCAAGGGTCCCCGGCTCGGCATCACGGTGAACCCATGGATCATGCCGAGCGCCTACTGAGATTTTCGGAGAGTCGGTTCTGGCCGGCTCAGCCGGCCAGATGATGATTTCAGCCGATCGAGACCGGCAGCTTGGTCGCTGAACTTTCGAAGGCCGCGTCGATCAGCCTTTGCATGTCGGCGGCCCGCCGGAACGACGGATCGCCGTTCTGTCCCGTGTCCAGCGCATCGACAAAGCGCCGGGCGTTGTGCTTGACGCCAGGTGGCGTCAGCGTCCGCCAACGGTGCTGATCGACGTCGTCACCCAGGCAAGCGGACAGTTTCGAAACCTTGCCGTCGGTCTCGACCTTGATCGCGCCCTTGGTACCGTGCAGGGCCAGCGACAAATCATTGCCGTGGCCTGTCGTGTAGCGGCTGGCCATGATCGTGGCCAGCGCGCCTGAACCGAGCCGCGCCGTTATCGCCAAGCTGTCATTGACGTCTAGCACATAGTCGCCGATGCGGTCGCCCTCCGCCTTCGGAAACGTCACCAGATCGGCATGCAGGCTGACGATATCCTCGGCCGCCCCATAGGTCGCGAAGTCGAGGATATGGATGCCGACGTCGCCCAAAACACCTGTCGAACCGTGCCGGCCCGACAGGCGCCACAGCCATTTGTCGTCGATCCGCCAATCGCCCCAGAACTTGCTGACCAGCCAGCTCTGCCGGTAGCTCGCCTCGACATGGCGCAACTCGCCGATCTCGCCGGCTTGCACCATGCGCCGCGCCTCGTGGATCACCGGAGTGTTGCGATAGGTCAGGTTGACCATGTTGACGAGCCCGGCCGCCTCGGCGGCATCGCTCATCGCAAGCGCATCGGCGTGGTTCGGCGCCAGCGGCTTTTCGCAGAACACATGTTTCCCGGCGGCCAGCAGGGCCAGCGTCGTCGCCTTGTGAACCCGGTCGGGCGTGGCGTTGATGGCGGCATCGAACTCGCCCCAAGCGATCGCCGCATCGAGGCTTTCAAAGAAAGTGCCTATTTTGTTGGCGGCTGCGAACGCCGCCGCGCGGCCCGGCAGGTGGTCGACGCATGCGACGATGGCGCAGCCCGGGACCTGACCGAACTCCTCGATATGATGCGCCGCGATCCAACCGGTGCCGAGCAAGAGCAGGCGGTGCATCAGCTCAGCCCCCTGTCACCGTCCGCATGCAGGCGCAGGCCTTTCTGGACGATCTTCTCCTTGGCCTTGTCCGTCGGCACGTTTGGCGCATTGGTGATGCCGGACCAGGCCGGGGCCGGGTTATGCGCCCAATGCACGGCGTTGCGCAGCACCTGCTGAACGCCTTTATTGTGATAGATCGGATAGGTCTCATGGCCCGGCGAGAAGTAGAAGATTTTTCCCGCCCCGCGCTGATAGGTCAGCCCCGATCGGAACACCTCGCCGCCTTCGTACCAGGAGATAAATACCGTCTCCAGCGGCTCCGGCACCGCGAACGGCTCACCATACATTTCCGTCTCGCCGATCTCCAGGCATTCGCCGATGCCTTGCGCGATCGGGTGGCCGCGGTTGATCGCCCAGACACGCTCGCGCTCGCCCGCCTCGCGCCATTTCAGCGAACAGGGCGTGCCCATCAGCCGCTTGAAGATCTTCGAGTAGTGGCCGGAATGGAGCACGATCAACCCCATGCCTTCCCAGACCCGCTTCTGCACGCGCTCGACGATCTCGTCCTTGACCTCGCCGTGGGCGGCATGGCCCCACCATAAAAGCACGTCGGTGGCGGCTAGGCGCGTCTCGCTCAGGCCATGCTCGGGTTCCTGTAAGGTGGCGGTGGTCGCTTCGACGCCCTTGTCCTGGTTGAGTGCGGCGGCAATGGTGCCATGCATACCCAGCGGATAGAGGTCGCGCACGGCGGCATTGGTCTGTTCATGGACGTTTTCACCCCAGACAACGGCTCTAACAGGCATTTTTCCTCTCCAAAGCGCTTTGAATATCGCATCCACCGAGGTCTTGGGAAGAGGCCGTCAGCCAAAAATTCTGAAATCAGGGTTTGCGGGTCTTGCGGCCGGGGACGGTCTTGGCCTTGCCGGGTTTCGCCGGTGCTCCAGGAATGGACGACCCGGTAATCGACACGGGATCGCTGGCCGGGAACGTGTCCTCGAGGCCTTCCTCAAGTTCCTCTTCGGCGTCAGCCTCGTAATGCCGCTCATGTTCGAGCGAACGGACCGCCGCGGTTTTCGGCGATTTCGGCGCGGACTTCGACGGCATCGGCATCTCTCCCTCGACTGTCGCCGCTCAACGGACGCGGGCGGCAAACGTTCCGGGGTCAGCCGGCGGCGTCGCGGGCTCCCTCGGACAGGAAAGTAAAGACATAGTCCGAGAAGGAACGCCAGCACTCGACCCGGAAGGCCTCGTCGGCCGTGCGCAGCAGCACGATCTCGGCCTTGCCGAGAATGGTGCGCGAAGCGGCGCCCACCGGGAAGGCGTCGAGCGACAGGTCCTGCGGGCAGCCCGAATTGATCGCGGCTTCCGCCGCCGGACCGGCGACTAAAATCGCGATGTTGCGATGCGAGATACCGACCGACGAATGCAAGGCGGAAACTCCTGCGCAATCGGCGAGTGGGTCCTTGCCGGCCTCGTCGATGACAAGCCACTCGTCCGGGCCAAGCCACAGCGCCGTACGCCCGCCCTTCGACGCCGAGGTTTTTGGCTTCTTCGGCAAGGTCAGGCCGAGCGCCTTCGACAAAGCGGCGACTGAAGCCTCCGGGGCGCGCAGCGAGATACGCTCGGCCGGCGGCAGCACATCGACCTTGACACCCGTTGCGGAGACAGTGCGCCCGGCCAATGCCGGACGCCGCTCTGCTGATGGTGAAGCCATCGTGGCCGTCTTTGCAGCAGCCTTAGCCATTGAGGCGCCCTCCCGTCTCGTCGAAGAACACCATGCCGGTAACCTCCACTTCGATGACCCCGTTCGGCATCGGTACATAGAGCGTGTCGCCCATCCGGTCACGGCCGCCGGCCACCAGCCCCAGCGCGATGGAACGGCCGCAATTTTGCGACCAATAGCTCGACGTGACATGGCCGATCATCTTCATCGGGATCGCCTGTTTGGGATCCTGGACGATCTGCGCGCCTTCTTCCAGCACCACCTTTGGATCCTTGGTCTTCAGGCCGACCAGTTGCTTGCGCCCCTTGGCGACGAGATCAGGCCGCGTCAGGCCGCGAATGCCGACGAAATCGGCCTTCTTCTTGCCGACCGCCCAGTCCAGACCGGCATCGTTTGGCGTCACCGTACCGTCCGTATCCTGGCCTACGATGATGTAGCCCTTCTCGGCGCGCAGCACGTGCATCGCCTCGGTGCCGTAAGCGGTGGCGCCATGCTTCTGGCCCTCGGCCCACAACGCTTCCCAGACCGCCTGGCCATGGTCGGCCGGCACATTGACCTCGAAACCGCGTTCGCCGGTGAACGACATGCGGAACAGCCTCGTCGGCACGCCGCAGATCTTGCCCTCGCGCACCGACATGTGCGGCAGCGCCTCGTCGGACATGTCGATGCCTTCGACCAGCGGCGCAATGATCTCGCGCGACTTCGGCCCCTGGACGGCAATGACCGCCCACTGCTCGGTGATTGAGGTCAGCCAGACATTAAGATGCGGGAACTCGGTCTGGAGGTAATCCTCCATGTGGTTCATGACGCGCGGCGCGCCGCCCGTCGTCGTCGTTACATGGAAGCGGTCCGGCGCCAGCCTGCCGACGACGCCGTCATCATAGATGAAGCCGTCCTCGCGCAGCATGATGCCATAGCGGCAGCGGCCGGGCTCCAGCTTCTCCCACGGATTGGTGTAGAGCAGTTCCATGAACTTCGCCGCGTCGGGGCCGACCACTTCGATCTTGCCCAGCGTCGACGCATCGAACAGGCCGGCCTGGTTGCGGACGGCGACGCATTCGCGGTCGACCGCCGCATGCATGTCCTCGCCTGCCTTGGGGAAGTACCAGGCGCGCTTCCACTGGCCGACATCCTCGAACACCGCGCCTTGCGCCTCGGCCCAGGGATGGATCGCGGTTCTGCGTGTCGGGTCGAACAGCGGCCCACGCGCGTGGCTGACGATCGCGCCGAAGGTGACAGGCGTGTAGGGCGCGCGGAACGTGGTCAGGCCGACTTCCGGGATCGGCTTGCCCAGGGTTTCGGCGGCAATCGCCAGTCCGTGCATGTTAGAGGTCTTGCCCTGGTCGGTCGCCATGCCGTTGGTGGTGAAGCGCTTGACATGCTCGATCGAGCGCATGCCTTCATGCACCGCCTGGCGGATGTCCTTGGCGGTCACGTCGTTCTGGAAATCGACGAAGGCTTTCACCGTCGTGTCCGGCCCGGCGCCGGGGCCAGCACCCAGCATGCCGCGCGACCAGCTTTCCGAGGCTTCGACCTTCGGCTTGGTGCCCTTGGACGCCTTGCCGCCTGTTTCTTTCGCCGCCTTGGCGCCCGCCGCATAGGCCTCGTCCACGGTCGCCGTCAGGCCGTCGGTGCCGTTGCAGGCGCCGACCGACACGCAGTCCTGCGCGTAGGTGCCAGGCACGAAGCGCTTGGTCTCGTCGTTGAAGGCAACCTTGCCGCGCGATTGCGAGAACAGATGCACCGACGGCGTCCAGCCGGCGGACATCAGGATCGCATCGACGGGAATAGTGCGTTCGCCGCCGCCATTCTTCGGCTGCACCGTCATCGACGACACGCGTAGCTTGCCGCCGGCGCGGATCACTGCACGGCCGAAATTGATCTCGATGCCGAGGGCCCTGGCCTCATCGATCACCGGGCCGGTCGGGTTGTCACGCAAATCGACGATCGCCGCCACGTTGATGCCGGCCTTCTTCAGGTCGATCGCGGCGCCGTAAGCCGAATCGTTGGCGGTGTAGACGCCGACATTCCGGCCAACCGCGACACCATAATGGTTGAGGAAGGTGCGCGCCGCACCCGCCAGCATGATGCCGGGCCTGTCATTGTTGGCAAACACCATGTGACGCTCGATGGCGCCGGAGGCCAGCACCACGCGCTTGGCGCGGACCTGCCAGAGCCGTTCGCGCGGCAGATCGTGGCCGGGGACCTTCAGGTGATCGCTGACGCGCTCGACCAGACCGACGAAATTCTGCGCGTAATAGCCGAACGCCGTGGTGCGCGGCAGCACCCGGACATTGTCCATCGCGCTCAGTCTGGCGATCGCCGCTTGTGCCCAGGCAAAGCCGTCCTGGCCGTCGATCTTCGCACCAGATTCGAAGCGCAGGCTGCCGCCGAACTCGGCTTGCTCGTCGGCCAGTATGACGCGCACGCCGGTCTCCGCCGCGGCAAGTGCCGCCGCGATGCCGGCCGCGCCGCCACCCAGCACCAGCACGTCGCAATGGGCGTAGCGCGAGGAATAATGGTCGGGATCGGGTTTGTCGGGCGAAACACCGAGGCCGGCGGCTTCACGGATCTTGGGTTCGTAAAGGCTCTTCCAGGCCGCCTTCGGCCACATGAAGGTCTTGTAGTAGAAGCCGGCCGAGAACAGCGGCGAGGCCAGGTCGTTGACCGCGCTGACATCGAAGGACAGCGACGGCCAGCGGTTCTGCGAATTGGCGGCGAGCCCGTCATAGAGCTCCTGCACGGTGGCGCGCACGTTCGGCGTCTTGCGCGCGTCGTCGCGCACGATCTGCACCAGCGCGTTCGGCTCCTCCGCGCCGGCCGACAGGATGCCGCGCGGGCGGTGGTACTTGAACGATCGGCCGACCAGATGCACGCCATTGGCGAGCAGCGCCGATGCCAGAGTGTCCCCCTCGATGCCCGCGTAGGACTGGCCGTCGAAGCTGAACCGCGCGGTCTTGGCCTGGCTAAGGCGTCCGGCGCCGGGAATGCGCAACGCGCCGCTCATTTCGCTACTCCGGGCAGCTTGGAGGGTTTCGGTTCGCCGGCCTTGTAGGTCATGACGAACTTGTCAGTCACGGTGTCACGCACCGCGTTGAAGAAGCGCGCGCAGCCATGCATGTGGCGCCAGCGCTCATAGATAATGCCCTTTGGATTGGAGCGGATGAAGAAGAACTTCTCGAAGTCGTCGTCGCTCTCGCCTGATATGTTGGCCGAGCGTGCGATGTGCGCCTCGCCGGCGTTGCGGAATTCGAGTTCCGGGCGCTCTTCCTCGCAATAGGGGCAGCGGATGAGAAGCATCGTGTTTGTTCCTACAATTCGCCGTGGCCGACGCGCGCGCCAGCCGGTTGATCGCAAAGCTTCTGGCCCATGGTCATGAAGGGAGCGACGAGCCGCAGCCGCTCCTCGACGCTCGTCGCCGCGCTGAACAGATCGCGGTTGGCCATGTTGCCGAGCGTCAGCTGCATCGGATCTGTCGTAACGATGACGCCACGCGGCTGGAAATCCTCGTCTTCATCCAGCCCATGCGGCCTGCCTTCGAAGAACATCACCACTTTCTGGCCGACACTCCAGACGCAGGCGAGCATTCCCTCGTCGACAGAAAACGGCCAGCCGGTCTCGTTTCCCGCACGGCTGATCGGCTGCAGCCGCACTTCCTGCGCCGTCGGAACATGGAACATGCCCTGTTCCCCCGCCAGCATCAGCGGCACCGCGACTGCCACCTCGGCCATCATCATCAGTGCGCCACCGCCGCGGCCGCCGCCTCGTCGATGAGGCGGCCTGTGCGGAAGCGCTCGATGGTGAAGGGCGCGTTGATCGGGTGCGGATCGTCCTTGGCAATGGTGTGGGCAAAGACATGCCCGGACCCCGGCGTCGCCTTGAAGCCGCCCGTGCCCCAGCCGCAATTGACGTAGAGGCCGGGCACCGGCGTCTTGGCCAGGATCGGCGAGCGGTCGGGTGTGACGTCGACGATGCCGCCCCACGACCGCAGCATCTTCATGCGCGTGAAGATCGGGAACATTTCGCAGATGGCGTCGAGCGTATGCTGAAGAATGTGCAGCCCACCGGTCTGCGAATAGGAGACATACTGGTCGGTGCCGGCGCCGATCACCAGCTCGCCCTTGTCGGACTGCGAGATATAGGCGTGCACCGTGTTCGACATCACAACGCAAGGCACGACCGGCTTGATCGGCTCCGACACCAGCGCCTGCAGCGGATAGCTTTCCAGCGGCATGCGCACGCCGGCCATGTTCATGATGACGGAGGAGTGTCCGGCGGCGACGACGCCAACTTTCTTGGCGCCGATGAAGCCGCGCGTCGTGTCGACGCCCGTCACCGCGCCATTGGCGGCCCGCTTGACGCCGGTCACCTCGCAGTTCTGGATGATGTGCACGCCGCGCGCCGAGGCGCCGCGCGCATAACCCCAGGCGACCGCGTCATGGCGCGCCGTGCCGCCACGACGCTGCAGCGCCGCACCGACCACCGGATAGCGTGCGTCCTTGGAGGTGTTGAGCGGCGGGCAGAATGCTTTCGCCTGCTCGGGTGTCAGCCATTCATTGTCAATGCCGTTGAGCCGGTTGGCGTGCACATGGCGCTTCAGCACCTGGATGTCGTGCACATTGTGCGCCAGCATCATGACGCCACGCGCCGAATACATGACGTTGTAGTTGAGCTCCTGGGAGAGCCCGTCCCAGAGCTTCAGCGCATGGTCATAAATCCCGGCGCTCTCGTCATAGAGATAGTTGGAACGGATGATGGTGGTGTTGCGGCCGGTATTGCCGCCGCCCAGCCAGCCCTTTTCCAGCACCGCGACATTGGTGATGCCGTGCACGGTCGCGAGGTAATAGGCGGTTGCCAGCCCATGGCCGCCGGCGCCGACGATGATAACGTCGTATTCCTTCTTCGGCTCCGGCGAGGACCATTGTTCCTCCCAGCCCTTGTGGCCGCGCATGGCCTCGCGGGCGATGGCGAATACCGAATATTTCTTCACGTTCCAGCCTCGCAAATGGCAG
This sequence comes from Mesorhizobium sp. CO1-1-7, assembly GCF_020164885.1. Classification (NCBI taxonomy): domain Bacteria; kingdom Pseudomonadati; phylum Pseudomonadota; class Alphaproteobacteria; order Hyphomicrobiales; family Phyllobacteriaceae; genus Mesorhizobium; species Mesorhizobium sp. CO1-1-7. The sequence goes on from NZ_JAIUHA010000010.1 coordinate 169,274, forward strand.
CCGGGCGTTCATCATCAAGCCCCGGCGCGCGAGGTGTATCACTAGCGAAACAGCGCTGCCACCCTTGCGCTGTTTGCGACGGCGCTTGCCGTTTTGCGCCGCGCTGAAAAAGAGCTATCCGGCCTGGCTCCCACGATTGCCTTCAGTCACACTTCTCGGCGCTGGGATTCGGAGGATGATGATGGGCAACGCCTGGTGGAATCTCACATTGCGCTTCCTGCTGGAGCTTGCCGCCTTGCTCGGCCTCGGCATGGCAGGCTGGAGCCTTTCGGACGAAGCGTGGCGTTGGGTCCTCGCCATTGCCTTGCCGCTCGCCGCAGCCGCGGCATGGGGTATCTTCGCGGTCCTCAACGATCCAAGCCGGTCGGGCCGGGCACCGGTGCCTGTACCGGGCGCTGTCAGGCTGGCGCTGGAATTCATCGTCCTGTTCGGCGGCGCCGCGGGTTTCCATTTGGCGGGCCATACCATTACGGCCATCATCATGGCCTTGCTGATCGTCATCAGCTACGCGTTCTCGCTGGATCGTCTGGCATGGCTGCTGCGGCGGTAGTGGCGCGAATCTCTGCAGCTTTCGGGTGGCTGCTGTTCTGCCGATTTGCGACCAAGCATCCGATCGCCGGCGAAGCTGGCGCGAAGGACAAGGATGCCAAACATGCTCGCACTCGCCAACAAGATCGCCATCGTCACCGGTGCCAGTTCCGGCATCGGCCGCGCCACGGCAAAGCTGTTCGCCGAGGAAGGCGCCAAGCTCGTCATTTCCGCTCGCCGCCAAACGGCGCTTGATGCACTCGCAGTCGAAATCGAGGACGCCGGCGGCACGGCCGTCGTTCTCGCGGGAGATGTCACCGACGAGACCTATGCGAAAGCCCTCGTCGAGTTGGCGGTCGGCAGCTTCGGCGGGCTCGACATCGCGTTGAACAATGCCGGCTCCGTCGGATTGATGGGCTCCGTCCCCGACATGTCGGCACAGACATGGCACGGGACGATGGATACCAATCTGACCAGCGCCTTTCTCGGCGCGAAGTATCAGATACCGGCCATGCTGGAGCGCGGCGGCGGCTCGCTGATCTTCACATCGAGCTTTGTCGGTTATACCGCCGGCATGCCGGGCATGGCCGCCTACGCTGCCGCCAAGGCAGGCCTGATCGGTTTGACGCAGGTGCTGGCCGCCGAATATGGACCGAAGGGACTGCGCGTCAACGCGCTGCTGCCGGGTGGCACCGACACACCGGGTGCGACGACGACCACACCCGAGGCCCGCGCCTTCGTCGAGGGCCTCCATGCCCTGAAACGCATGGCCCAGCCGCAAGAGATCGCCCGCTCGGCGCTTTACCTTGCCTCTGACGCCTCGAGCTTCACCACGGGTACCGCGTTGTTTGCCGATGGCGGTGTGTCGATCAACCGGACGTGAAGGATTTTTGCGGTGAACGGGCCTGTTCGTCGTTGTGACGCAGGCCGCCGCTCTTGCTTTTTCGGCGCGATTTGGCGATTCCGTTTCCTGTCGAAACGGGTCTTCTTGCCAAGACGGGTTGTGAAACCATGATGCTGGTCCGAACCTATGTCGCCCAGAGCGCAATCGAAGGCGTCGGCATGTTCGCCGCCGAACCAATCCGGAAGGGCGCCTCGATCTGGCGCCTGGATCCGGATTTCGACCGGCTGATTCCGATGGACAAATATGAGGCCGCACCCCAGCCCCTGAAGGAATTGCTCGACCGCTATGCCTATCCGAGCCCGGACAAGCCCGGTTTCATGGTCTACGAGGTCGACAATGGCCGCTTCATGAACCATTCGGCGACCCCGAACACCGACTTTTCGCAATATGGCGGTGCGACCGCGACCCGGGATATCGCCATCGGCGAGGAGATCACCTGCGACTACGGTGAGTTCTTCGAGGATTTCGAGCGGCTGCACTTGGCGACGGCGTAACGGGCACACTATCTCCAGGCGACGTGGCAATTTGGCTGTCGTCTCTCATTTCGACTGTGGACAGCGAGGCTTGATTCTGCTATCAGCCGCCACAATTCGTGGTGTCGAGCGCCGCGGAGGCTTGCGGCTATGGCTGCTTGCCTGTTGATATCAAACCCGAAAGACAGGATTGCCCGTGCAGGTACTCGTCCGCGACAATAACGTTGATCAGGCGCTTCGCGCGCTGAAGAAGAAGATGCAGCGCGAAGGCATTTTCCGCGAAATGAAGATGCGCGGCCACTACGAGAAGCCTTCCGAGAAGCGCGCCCGTGAAAAGGCCGAAGCCGTTCGCCGCGCCCGCAAGCTGGCCCGCAAGCGCGCACAGCGCGAAGGCCTGCTGCCGATGACCCCGCGTCCGGTCGCTGCTGGCGGTGCCGCCGGTGCAGCGCGTCCGCCGCGCTGATTATCGCCAATATTTCGTCCTTTTCGAAGGATACCAGGGTGGCGCGATGCGGAATCGCCGCCACCCTTTTATTTTGATGTGACCCGGCCCGGAGGGGGGAACCGGACCTGAACGACGGCGCAAGTGAGGACAGGGCAGACATGAACGCAACAAGCGTGGAGCGCGGGACCGCATTGCGTGGTTTCGCCCTGACAGCGGCCCTGCTTTCCGGACTGGTGCTTGCCGGCTGCCAGACATCGGGCCCGGCCGGTGAATTCAACAACATCGACAAGGCGCAAGGGTCGAGCGAGAACATCTCCTCGCTGTCGGCGGTCATCCAGCGCAATCCCCAGGATCCGGAAGGCTATAATGTCCGCGGCTCGGCCTATGGCCGCGGCGGCCAGTACCAGGCGGCGCTCAAGGATTTCAACCAGGCCATCCAGCTCAATCCGAATTTCTACCAGGCCTATTCGAACCGGGCCCTCATCCAGCGTTTCCTCGGCAACCAGGAAGCAGCCCTTGCCGACTACAATCGCTCGATCCAGATCAACGGCAATTATGACGCCGCCTATATCGGCCGCGGCAATCTCTACCGTAAGGCGGGCCGCACCCAGGATGCGTTCAACGACTTCCAGAAGGCGATCCAGCTCGACACGACGGACGCCCGCGCCTATCACAATCGCGGCCTGATCTATCAGAGCCAGGGCCAGCACAAATTCGCCATTGAGGATTTCTCGACCGCCATCTCGCTGGCCCCCGACGCCGCCGAACCCTACAACGGCCGTGGCCTCTCCTATCTGGCGACCGGCGACGAGGATAACGCCTTCTCCGATTTCAACATGGCCATCAAGCTCGACGGCCAGAACGCCGAGGCCTGGGCCAACCAGGCGCTGATCTACGAACGGCGCGGCGACAAGGCAAAGGCGGCGAAGGCCTATCGCGAGGCTGTGCGCCTCAACCCCAGCTACCAGCCGGCCAAGGATGGCCTCGCCCGCGTCAGCTGACGTCGGCTCATCAGGCCCACGGCAAGGTGCGCACTGCATCGTGCGTATCCGAAAGGACACGCGGCGTTGAAGATCGCCGCCAATCCGGCAACCCTGTATTAACCCCCGCGACAAGCCGTTAACCCTCGCCTTGTTCGCGCCAAGTTTTCGGCGGAACGGTCGCGGCGCTCGAGACGTTACTGAAGACTGATTGCGAAAGGACCCTCCCATGATCAAGAAACTCGTCTGCGCCGCCGCCCTTGCAACGACTATGTTCGCTGCCGCCCCGGCCAGCGCCGGCAGGTTGCAGCTCGGCACGCTCGACTGCACCATCGATGGCGGCACCGGCTATCTCGTGACCTCCAACAAGGGCGTGTCCTGTGTGTTCCGGCCCTATCATCACGGGCCGTCTGAAATTTACACCGGCGTCATCTCGAAACTCGGCGTCGATCTCGGCAAGACGCACCAGGGCCAGTTGGTCTGGGCGGTGTTTGCCGCGACCCGCGACCGTGACGCGGGCGACCTTGCCGGCAGCTACTACGGCGTCAACGCCGAGGCGAGCGTCGTCACCGGTGGCGGCGCCAACCTGCTGGTCGGTGGCTTCGACAGCGCCTTCATGCTGGAGCCACTCAGCGTCCAGGCGCAGACCGGCGTCAACCTGGCGGTCGCCGTCACCTCGCTGGAGCTGATCCACTCGCTCAAGTGATTGCACGGAGCCACGCGCTCCACGACCCCTCACCCTGCGGCGCGGAACCAGATAGTATGGTTCCGCGCCGTTTGATTTTGAGGGGACCGCCATGTTCAGGACAGCCATCGCCGCTGCCGCGACCACGATCATGCTTGCGGGCGCCGCACGAGCGCAGGACCAAGGCATCGAACTCGGTGCGCTTGAATGCGCCATATCGGGCGGCACCGGCTTCATCTTCGGCTCGAGCAAGGATTTGAGCTGCACCTTCACCCCGGCCGACAGGAGCTTCGCGCCGGAAGCCTATTTCGGCGCCGTCAACAAATACGGCCTCGACATCGGCACGACCAAGCAGGCGGTGATGCGCTGGCTGGTGCTGACGCCGCTGAAGAACATCTACGCGCCGGGTGCATTGGCGGGCGACTATATCGGCGCCAGCGCCGAAGTGACCGCCGCCGTCGGCGCCGGCGCCAATCTCCTGGTCGGCGGCTCCTCGCAGGCCTTTACCCTGCAGCCGCTCAGCCTGCAGACGCAGACCGGCATCAATCTCGCCATCGGCGTCAGCCAATTCCAGTTGCGCAGCACCGAGAATTGACTGGGCCATGAGGGCGGCTTCCGCAGCGATTCGTCATCCACGGGCGGAGCTAGGAGCGTAGCGACGCGGCGCAGACCCGAGGATCCATGCCGGGGCTCCGAAGCGCTGCAGCGGTCCAGGACCCAGCACCGCTGCACCCCTCAGCCAGGTCGTGGCATGGATCCTCGGGTCTTCGCCACGCCGCTACGCGGCTGCTCCGCCCGTGGATGGCGAAATTGAGAGGCTTCGCGAACGTCTGCAAAAAAGCCGCTTGAACTCAACCATACTTGAGGTTCTAGAAGCCTGCCCTTGGGTAGGCAGCGCCTGGTACGGCGCTGTCGATCCTTATGGTCCTGCCGGAAGCCCGCACTGGCCTCTGGCGCCATGCGCTACAAGCGAGATAGGCAAAGGCAGGGGTGACCATGACTGAAATCACCAGCAACAAGGTCGACTGGCGCGCATTGTGGGCAAGCGGCGACCTCGCCCGCTTCTGCTTCATCAGCCTCGGCATCCTGCTGCACGCCACCAATGAGACGATGGTGGCGACGGTCATGCCGGCCATGGTCGGCGAACTGGCCGGCGTACAGCTCGTCGGCTGGTCCCTGGCGATCTACGAACTCGGCGCCATCGTCGCCGGTGCCGCCGCCGGACGCCTGGTGAGTTATGTTCCGCTGCGCACCAACATGGTGGTCGCGGCCCTGCTTTATGCCGCCGGCGCGCTGATCTGCGCCACCTCGCCGTCGATGCAATTGTTCCTTGCCGGCCGCTTGATCGAGGGCCTCGGCGGCGGCGCGCTGGTATCGCTGGCCTTCGTCTCGGTCGAGCGGCTGTTTTCGCGTGCCATCTGGCCGCAGCTTTTCGGTATCATGTCGGCTATCTGGGGCGTCGCGGCGTTCAGCGGACCGTTGCTCGGCGCTGTTATGACCGAATTGCTGTCCTGGCGCTGGGCCTTCGGCGTCTTCACACTCGGTGGCACCGCCATGGCGCTGGCAAGCTTCCTCGTACTCAACACGCCGGAGGCGAAGAAACCCAGCACGAGTGCCGGCAAGGCGCCGCCCTTCCCTTTCGTGGCGCTTGGTTGTCTTGCCGTCGCCGTGCTGCTGATCGCCTCGGCCGGCGTCGACATCGCCCTGTTGCGTTCCTCGCTGCTGATCGTGCTAGGCCTGACGGGCCTCGCGCTGTTTTTCTACGTCGATACGCTGAAGCCGCGCTCCAGGCTGTTCCCGGCGCGGCTGTTCTCCTGGCGCACGCCGGTCGGCGCCGGCATGACGATGGTCGCCGCCTTTTCCATCGCGACCTGCTCCTTCGGCGTCTACGGGCCGCTGCTCTTGACCAGCCTGCACGACATTCCGCTGCTGACCACCGGCTACATCATCGCCGCCGAATCGATCGCCTGGTCGATCCTGTCGATTCTCGTTGCCAACGCGCCGCCGCGGCGCGAAAGGCTCATCATTGTCTGCGGCGCGGTGATGATCGCGGCGGGCATCGCCGGCTTCGCCTACACGATACCGCTGGGCTCGATCCCGCTGATCCTGGTCTGCGCCCTGCTGCAGGGCGGAGGCTTCGGCATTGCCTGGCCGTTCCTGACCCGCGTCATCGTTGCCTCCGCACCGGCCGAGGAGCAGACCATCGCCTCGGCCGCGGTGCCGACGATGCAGCGCATCGGCTATGCAGTGGGCGCCGCCATTGCCGGCATCGTCGCCAACGCCAGCGGCTTTTCGCAGGGCCTGAATCACGACGCCGCGGCCAATGTCGCGAGCTGGCTGTTCCTTGCCTTCGTGCCGCTCGGCATTCTGGGCTGTCTCGCCGCCTTGCGGATATCGGCGGCGGCAAATCGGCCTCTGGAGGCGATCGGCTGACGCAGGTTTATCGGACAGGCTATTTCACTCGACACGCAGGCGATAGCCGACACCGGTCTCGGTGGTGATGTAGCGCGGCTGGTCGGGGGTTTTTTCGATCTTCTGCCTGAGCTGACGGACATAGACCCTGAGGTACTGCACGTCTGTCGAATCGTCCCAGATCTGCTTCAGGATGAAGTGGTGGGTCAGCACCTTGCCGGCATGCTGCACAAGGATGCGCAGTATGTCGTACTCTTTCGGCGAGAGCTTTACCTCCCTGTCCTCGACCTTGACGACGCGCTTGACAAGATCGACGCTGAGGTCACCGCTCTGGAATATCGGCTTCTCACCCTGTTGCTGGAACTTGTGGCGCAGCGCCACCCGGATGCGTGCCACCAGTTCGTTCATGCCGAACGGCTTGGTGACATAGTCGTCGGCGCCGAGTTCGAGCGCGCTGACGATGCCGGCCTCGTCGGTACGGCTGGAGAGGATGACGACGGGAACGTCGACGCCCTCCTCCCGCCATTTGCGCAGGAGTTCATGGCCCCCCATGCCGGGCAGGCCGAGATCGAGCAGCACGAGATCCGGCGTCTCCTGTTCCATCAGCTCGATCGCCGCCTTGGCGTTCGGCGCCTCGCTGACCGCGTAACCCTGGCTGCCAAGGCCGACCCGCAGCAGCTTGCGGATCGGCGGCTCGTCGTCGACGACCAGTATCCTGACATTCGAATTGGTCATCGAGGCTGATCCATGCCGGGCTCGTCGCCGCGGTTGCCGATATCGCGCGCCTGCGCCGGCACTTGCATCCTGATGGTGAAGGCGCCACCGGGGCGGTCGATCCGGTTGGCGGCCGCGATCGTGCCGCCCATCGCCTCGACGAAGCCACGGCAGATCGACAGGCCGAGCCCGGTGCCGGCGCGCACCTGATCGCCCTTGCGCACCCGGTAGAAGGTATCGAAGACGCGTTCCAGGTCCTGCGCCGGAATGCCCGGTCCCTCGTCCATGATCCGCACGATGACGGAGCCATTGTCCGCCCAGGCCTGGACGCGGATCGTCGAGCCGGGCGGCGAATATTTCGAGGCATTGTCGAGAAGGTTGAACAGGACCTGTTCGAACAGCACGGGATCGAGCCGCAGCATCGGCAAGTTGGGCGGAATATCGACCTCGATCTTGTGCTCGCTGGTGATCTTGCGGGCACGGTCGAGCGCCGTGCCGACGATATCGCCGACATAATGGAGGGCGTAGTTCGGCTCCATCGCCCCGGATTCGATCTTGGTCATGTCGAGCAGGTTGGCGATGAAGCGGTTCAGCCGCTCCGATTCGTCGATCACGGTCGACAGCAGCTCCGCCCTGTCCTGCTCGGGGAGGTCGGGCGCGAATTCCTTGAGCGTGCCGGCCGCGCCCATGATGGCGGCGAGCGGCGTTTTCAGGTCATGCGAAATCGAGGTCAGCAGCGCCGAGCGCAGCCGGTCGGCTTCTGCCGCGAGCTTGGCGCGGTCGACATCGGCGACGAGCTGGATGCGTTCGATCGCCACCGCCGCCTGATCGGCCAGCGCGTCGAGCAGCCGCTGCTGCTCGGGCGTCAGAAGCGGGCCCTGCTTGTCATTGTCGAGGCCGACGACGCCGATTGCGGTGCGTCCCGTGCGCAAGGGAAGATAGAGGCGCTTGGCGCCAGGAAGCGTGTCGGCGCCGCGTCCGGCGGCACGGTTGTGTTCCCAGGCCCAGCGTGCGGCGGCAATGTCGGCCTCGGCCAGCGTGTCGTCGGGCGGATAGCCTGCCTTGACGGTGATCGTGCCGTCTTCCGGCAGCAGCAGCACCACGCGCAGCTTCAGCATCGAGGCGATCTGGAAGGCGGTGGCCCAGAGCACGTCGTCGAGCGTGCCGGCGCCTGCGAGCTTCTTGGAAAACAGATAGATGTCCTCGGTTGCCCGCGCCCGCGAGCGGGCGGCGGCAGCCTGACGCTGCACGCGCGCCGTCAGGTTGCTGGCAATGACGGCAACGGCGACGAAGACGGCAATCGCGACGATGCTTTCGGGATCGCGGATCGTCAGCGTGTGGCGTGGCTCGAGGAAAAAATAGTTGAAGGCAAGGACACTGAGGAAACAGGCGTAAAGCGCCGGCCAGAGACCACCAGCCACCGCCGACGTCAGCACGGAGAGCAGGAAGACGATCGCCAGATTGCGAACGTCGAGGAACTGGTCGAGAACGGTGCTGACGGCCAATGATCCGGCAACGTAAGCCGTGGCGAGCAAATACGGCTTGGCCTGGAAATGCCTTTCCTCGGCTGCCGCGTTCACTCTCCTGGAAGACGTTTCGGTGTCCCGCTCCGTTCCGGAGATGACATGGACGCTGATGTCGCCGGCATTGCGGATCAGATCATAGGTGAGCGACCCTTCGATCAGTTCGCGCCAGCGCGACCGGGTCGGCCTGCCGACCACGATGTGGGTGAAATTGTTGGCCATCGCATGGCGAACGATGTCCTGCGCGACGCTCTGGCCCGGGATGGTCGTCACCTCGGCACCGAGCTGCTCGGCAAGGCGCAGCAGTGTGGCGAGCCTGTCCTTGTCATCCTCGGACATGCCGGCGGAGCGAGGCGTGTCGACATGAAGCGCCGTCCAGGGTGCACGAAGCCTGTCGGCCAGCCTGCGTGCGTAGCGAATGCGGGCTGCCCCGCCCGGACGTGCATCGACGCAGACAAGAACCCGCTCCCCCGCCGCCCACGGACCCTGGATGGCGTGGGACTGCATGTGGTTGAGCAGTTGCTCGTCGACGCGCTGGGCGGTTCGGCGCAGCGCCAGTTCCCGCAACGCCGTCAAATTGCCGGGCGAAAAATAGTTCTCGACGGCGCGCTGCGCGGTGTTGGGGAAATAGACCTTGCCCTCCTCCAGCCGCTTGATCAGGTCGTCGGGCGTCAGATCGATGATCTCGACATCATCCGCCTGGTCGATGATGGAGTCTGGAACCGTCTCGCGCACCCTGACCCGGGTAATCTGGGCGACGACGTCGTTCAGGCTTTCGACATGTTGGATGTTCAGCGTCGTATAGACGTCTATGCCCCGCGCCAGGATTTCCTGGACATCGAGATAGCGCTTGGGGTGGCGGCTGCCGGGCGCGTTGGTGTGGGCGAGTTCGTCGACCAGGACCAGCGCCGGACGCCGGGCAAGGATGGCATCGATATCCATCTCGTCGAGGACGCGCCCCTTGTAGTCGACCCTGCGGCGGGCAATGACTTCATACCCCTCGACCAGGGCCTGTGTTTCCTTGCGGCCATGCGTCTCGACCACGCCGATCACCACGTCGGCACCGTCGGCCACCCTGGCACGACCCGACATCAGCATCTCGTAGGTCTTGCCGACACCGGGTGCCGCGCCCAGGAATATGCGCAGACGGCCGCGCCCTTCCCGCTCGGCATGCTCTAGCAGCGCGTCGGGAGATGGTCTGTTTTCGACGTAGCTTCTGTCGTCCGGCATCGGGTCCGATCATGAATGGCGCCGGGGACCGTGTCGATCCCCGGCGCCGGACATCACCTACTTCGCGGCATCCAGCGCCAGGTTGAGGGCCAGCACATTAACCGCCGGCTCGCCGAGCACGCCCAATTCCCGGTCCTCGACCTGGCCGTCGACGAGCGCCTTGACCTTGGCCTCGTCGATGCGCCTTGCCTTGGCCACGCGCGGAACCTGGAGATAAGCGGCCTCGGGACTGATCTGCGGATCAAGGCCGCTGCCGGACGTCGTCACTAGGTCAATCGGCACCGGCTGGTCCGGGTTCTCAGTCATCAGCTTTTCCGCGTCGCCCTTGATGCGCTCGATCAGCTTCGGGTTGGTCGGACCGAGGTTGGAGCCGCCGGAGGCGCTGGCATCGTAGCCGTTGCCGGCAGCCGACGGCCGTCCGTGGAAATACGTGTCGCTGGCGAAAGCCTGGCCGATCAGTTCGGAGCCGATCACCTTGCCGCCCCTCTCGATCAGGCTGCCATTGGCCTGGCGCGGGAACAGCGCCTGGGCGATGCCGGTCATGCCGATGGGATAGACGAGCCCGGTCAGCACGGTGAAGAAAACGATCATGATGATCGCGGGTCTGATCTGCTTGAGCATCGGAATGATCCTTATGCAAGGCCAAGGGCGGTGACGGCCATGTCGATTGTCTTGATGCCGACGAACGGCACGACGATGCCGCCGAGACCGTAGACGAGAAGGTTGCGGCTGAGCAGCGCACCCGCGCCGATCGCCCGGTACTTCACACCGCGCAGCGACAGCGGGATCAGCGCGATGATGATCAGCGCGTTGAAGATGATGGCCGACAGGATGGCGCTCTGCGGTGTCGCCAGATGCATGATGTTGAGCGCTTGCAGCGGACCTGTGGTCTGGCCGGGCGCGACGTAGAAGACGGCGAACATGGCCGGGATGATGGCGAAATACTTGGCCACGTCATTGGCGATCGAGAAGGTAGTCAGCGAGCCGCGGGTCATCAACAGCGCCTTGCCGATTTCGACGATCTCGATAAGCTTGGTCGGATCGCTGTCGAGGTCGACCATATTGCCGGCCTCGCGAGCAGCGACCGTGCCGGTGTTCATGGCGACGCCGACATCGGCTTGCGCAAGGGCTGGCGCATCGTTGGTGCCGTCGCCGCACATGGCGACCAGTTTGCCCTTGGCCTGCTCGTCGCGGATCAGCTTCAGCTTGTCCTCCGGTGTCGCCTGGGCAAGGAAGTCGTCGACGCCGGCTTCGGCCGCGATGGCGGCTGCCGTCATCGGGTTGTCGCCGGTGATCATGACCGTGCGGATGCCCATCTTGCGCAGCTCGGCGAAACGCTCGCGGATGCCGCCTTTGACGATGTCCTTGAGGTGCACGATACCCAGCAGGCGCCCGTCCCGCTCGACCGCCAGCGGCGTGCCGCCGGATTTCGCGACGTCGTCGGCGATCGCCTGCAAATCCCTGATCGTGTCGCTGTTCGTGCGCGTCGCGCGGCTGGTCGATGTCGCCTGGCTGACATGGGCGAGCACGGAATCGACTGCGCCCTTGCGTACCGACGAACCGTCGATGTCGACGCCGCTCATGCGGGTCTGCGCGGTGAAGGGCACGAAAGTAGCATGCAATGTCGCCATGTCGCGGGCACGGATGGCATACTTCTCCTTGGCCAGCACCACGATCGAGCGGCCTTCCGGCGTCTCGTCGGCGAGCGAGGCAAGCTGTGCCGCGTCCGCCAGTTCCTGCTCGCTGACGCCCTTGACCGGGCGGAATTCCGTCGCCTGGCGATTGCCGAGCGTGATGGTGCCGGTCTTGTCGAGGAGCAGCGTGTCGACGTCGCCGGCGGCTTCGACGGCGCGACCCGACATGGCCAGCACATTGAAGCGCACCAGCCGGTCCATGCCGGCAATGCCGATGGCCGACAGCAGCGCGCCGATCGTGGTCGGGATAAGCGTCACGAACAGCGCGACGAGCACGGTCACCGAAATATAGCCACCCGAGTAGTGGGCAAAGCTCGGGATGGTCGCTGTGGCCAGCACGAAGATCAGCGTCATGCCGACGAGCAGGATGTTGAGCGCGATCTCGTTGGGCGTCTTCTGGCGCTCGGCGCCTTCGACCAGCGAGATCATGCGGTCGAGGAATGTGTGGCCCGCGGCGGCGGTGATGCGCACGCGGATCCAGTCCGACAGCACCTGCGTGCCGCCGGTGACGGCCGATCGGTCGCCGCCGGATTCGCGGATCACCGGCGCGGATTCGCCCGTTATCGCCGCCTCGTTGACTGAGGCGACGCCTTCCACCACCTCGCCATCGGACGGGATGATGTCGCCGGTTTCGACGAGAACGATATCGCCGACCTTCAGGCTGGTGCCGGGTACCAGCTTGAACCTGGTGCGGTCCTCGCCCGTCAAAAGCTTGGCCTGGGTTTCGGTGCGAGCCTTGCGCAGCGAATCCGCCTGCGCCTTGCCGCGCCCTTCGGCGACGGCTTCGGCGAAATTGGCGAACAGCACCGTGAACCACAGCCAGATGATGATCTGCAGCGTGAACAGCAAATCACCGCCGCCGGTGACGAGGTCCTTGACGAACAGCACCGATGTCAGCGCCGAGACGACGGCGACGACGAACATCACCGGGTTGCGGGCCAGCGTGCGCGGATCGAGTTTGCGGAAGGCGCCGCCGATGGCGGGCCACAGGATGCCGGCATCCATGATGCTGGCTGACTTTGACTGACTCATTTTGAAGCTCCGGCTTCAGTGTTGGTGTGCGGCGGCGACTGGTCGGATGCCGAAAAAAGATGAGGAAGCCCGTAGGCCAGCAGCCAAAGCGCGATCATGGCGGCGGCAAGCCCAAGAAACGTCGACATGGTCGGGAAGGGAGGCGGCAGCCCCTCCTTCCCCGGATCGGCCCGATGCCTGATATTGCGGCGCTTGTTGCTGAACCAGGACATGTCTGCCTCAGAATGTCTGTCCATGGATCATCGCCAGGTGCTCGACGACAGGTCCGACGGCGAGCGCCGGGAAGAAGGTCAGGCCGCCGACGATGACGATGACGCCGACCAGCAGCCCGACGAACAGCGGACCGTCGGTCGGGAAGGTGCCGGCTGAGGCGGGGACGGTCTTCTTCGCCGCCAGCGCGCCGGCGATGGCGAGCGCCGGGATGATGACCAGGAAGCGGCCCATCAGCATACCGATGCCGAGCGTGATGTTGTACCAGGGCGTGTTGCCGCTGAGGCCGCCGAAAGCCGAACCATTGTTGGCCGCCGCCGAGGTGTAGGCGTAGAGGATCTCGGAGAAGCCGTGCGGCCCGCCATTGGCGATCGACGCCACCGCGCTCGGCAGCACCACCGCGGTCGCCGTGAAGATCAGCATCGCCAGCGGCAGGCACAGGATCGCCAGCATCGCCATCTTGACCTCCTTCGCCTCGATCTTTTTGCCGAGATATTCGGGCGTGCGGCCGACCATCAGGCCGGCAACGAAGACGGCGATCAGGATGAATATCAGCATGCCGTAGAAGCCGGCGCCGACGCCGCCGACGATGACCTCGCCGAGTTGCATGTTGATGAGCGGAATCATGCCACCGAGCGCGGTGAAGCTATCGTGCATGGCGTTGACCGCACCGCAGGAAGCTGCCGTGGTGATGACGGCGAACAAAGCCGAGAGCGCTATGCCGAAGCGGGTCTCTTTCCCTTCCATATTGCCGCCGTCGATGCCCAGCGCATGCACCAGCGGATTGCCCGCGGCTTCCGCCCAGTAGCAGACGGCGACGCCAACGATGAACAGCACGCCCATTGAGGCGAGGATCGCCCAGCCCTGGCGCTGATTGCCGACCATGCGGCCGAAGACGTTGGTCAATGCGGCGCCGACGACGAAGATCGACAGCATCTGGATCAGGTTGGAGACGGCGTCGGGATTCTCGAATGGATGTGCCGCGTTGGCATTGAAGAAACCGCCGCCATTGGTGCCGAGCATCTTGATGGCGACCTGCGAGGCGACCGGCCCCAGCGCGATGGTCTGCTTGGCGCCCTCAAGCGTCGTGGCGTCGACGTAAGGCCCCAGCGTCTGCGGCATGCCGAGCCAGACATAGACCAGGGTGAGCACGACGCAGAGCGGCAAGAGCACATAGAGCGTGGCGCGCATTATATCGACCCAGAAATTGCCGATCGATCTTCCGGAAGCGCGGGCGAAGCCGCGGATCAGCGCGATTGCAATGGCGATGCCTGTGGCGGCCGAAACGAAATTCTGGACCGTCAGCCCGGCCATCTGCACGAGGTAGGACATCGTGCTTTCGCCGCCGTAGTTCTGCCAGTTGGTGTTGGTCGTGAAGCTTACGGCGGTGTTGAAGGCGAGCGCTGGGTCGACCGCGCTCATGCCGGCCGGATTGTAGGGCAGACTGCCTTGCAGGCGTTGCAGGACATAGAGCACCAGGAAGCCCGCCAGGTTGAACAGCAGGAGAGCCACCGCATAGGTGGTCCAGTGCTGCTCCTCGCGCTCGCTGGTTCCGCAAATGCGGTAGAGCCCGCGCTCGAGCGGGCCGAGGACCGGTGAAAGCGGCGTGCGATCGCCATTGAAGACGCGGTGCATGTAGAAGCCAAGCGGCTTCACCAGCAAAACGAGGATCCCGCAATAGAGGAGGATCTGTATCCATCCGTTCAGTGTCATGGCTGTGGCTTTCCGTGCCTTCAGAAGCGTTCTGGACGAATGAGCGCGTAGGTGAGGTAGGCGAGCAGGAACAAGGTCACGCCACCGCCGAGGATGTAATCGACAAGCATAGGTTCGATCCTTCAGCTTAAATTCTGTCGCAAGCTTTGACGTAGACGATGGACAGGCCGAAGAACAAAACCCCGATCCCAAGAACAATAATGTCCATTGTGCTTTTCCTTGCTTCCAGTTTCTACTGTTCGCCCGCCAAATACAGGTCGGCAATACTGTGAGACAGCGCGCCACACTGGGCGGCGTCCGACGGCTTTTGCTCGACGTGAATATGGACCCGATCGCCATAAAGGTTCGAGACGGGGCGGATGGGAAAGAAATAGGAATTCTATAAAGGTTTCCGGCGCGGCTCGCCGTCGAAGAGCAGCTCGTCGACGCGGATTGCCGGGAAGGATATGCCGCCGCGCTTTGCGGCCTTGCTGGGAACGCTCTACCGCGGCTCCCGCGTCAGGCTGAGATAGGTCGGATCGAACTCGGCGATTTCCTGGAGCCTGTGCCAATCCAGGATTGTCACCGTGTGATTTGCCCAGTTGACGACGCCGACTTTGCGCAAGGCGCCGATGACGCGGTTCATGTGTACGACGGAAAGACCGAGCACATCGGCCAGCTCGGCCTGTGAGAGCGGCAGGTGAAAGCTCATGCCGTTGGTGCGCTGCACCACCTGCAGCCGTACGAAAAGCTCACAAAGGAGATGGGCCAGGTGTGAGGTCTTGGAGCGGCGGCCCATCGCCACGATCCACTCGCGATGGATGGCGCCGTCGACCAGCGTATCCAGCCACAGCAGCCGCGTCAGATGCGGCGCTTCTTCGGTGATGGCACGAAGCCGGCTGTGATCGGCGAACATGACATGGCAGGGCGACATGGCAACGATGCCGTGATCCATCGTCTTCAGGAGGAACGCGTGGAGATCGACGAAATCGCCAGGTACCTGCAGCGAGGTGAACTGCCGGCCGCCATTCTCGAGCACCTTGTAGCGCGCCGCCAATCCGTCGAGAATCAGAGTCGAATGGGTCGGCCGCGCGCCCGAGGCGACGATATCCTGGCCGACCGCGAAATGCCGCTCGAAAGTCATGGCTTCCGCCAGCAGCGCCTTTTCGGCATCGGAAAGCGCGTCGTGCTGGGCGAGATTCAGATACAGGGATTCCAGCACCGCTATCTCCAGCGAAAGGGCTCAGAGCCGATCTCCAACTGTTCTGTCGAAGCAAGGGGCGGCTGCCGAAGCACTAGGTCGTCGGGCGCTGGCGGGCATTAACATTTGTTAGAAGGCGCTTATTCGCCGGCGAAGATCATCTCTGATGGAACAATGGCTTAGCCCGCGAATTGTCGATCAAGTCTCTTTTGGGAAATTCATCAGCTCGGGATCCGGCCGCATCATGCCCAGATACTTTCTCGACCTTTACAATGGCGATGGCCTGACGGTGGACGACCATGGTCAGGTGTTCGACACGCGCGAGCGTCTGCGGCGCGAGGCAATCCTCATCCTGCCCGACATCATTCGCGACGAGATGATCGAAAACGACCGAACGGCCATCACCGTGAAGGTGCGCGACGAGAGCGGGCGCCATGTCTTCGAAGCATCGCTCGTCATCTCGTCAAGCTGGTGCGATTGACCGCGGCCCCTCCGCAAGATGGAATGGAAAGCCCGGCTCGGAGGGCCAAGCCGGGCTTTCGGGGACGGCCGTACGAACTGGCCATCGCAATGACAGCTCCAACGATCAGGCGGCGTAGCCGCCATGGCCGCGTGCGACGGCCCGCGCCACGATGACAGGCTCGATCTCGGGCCAGAGAATACCGGTGGCCTCCGCGAATTCAACAAACGCGTGGCGCGCTTCGTCCCTCGTGATGCAGCCTTCCAGGGCCAGGCCGCACGCCTCGACGGCATTGCGATAAAGCGGACCACGGCGAGAGGTCGTCCAGTTGGTCAGGAAATCGTGCATTTCGGCCAGCGAGGCGATTTCGCGCCTGAAGCCGAGACCGACGGTCAGTGCGACGGGCGGATGAAACAACTTGTCATGCATGAAGCGGGCTCCTGATTGGACGCGGGTTCTCGGAGAAAATCCTGGCGGGGATCTATGATGAGACGCCGGGTAACGCATCGCGAGCCGGGAGGTTCCGGAGCAAACAGGACCGTTTGCGGAACGCACGCCTGAGTGCGCCGAAAATCTTGCATCCTGATCCACCGGCCATGGCTGCTGCTCGGTCGGACCGGCGAGAAGACGGATTAAGGTTCGATAGTCGAGATGCTAGTATGCTAGACTGCACCCAGAAGCGCCCGGCGAAAAGGGAAACTGGCGGAGAGAGCGGGATTCGAACCCGCGTTACGGTCTCCCGTAAACACACTTTCCAGGCGTGCGCCTTCAACCACTCGGCCACCTCTCCGTCCTTGCATTTTTCGCGACGGCCGGTTTCGCCGCGCGGGTTGGGGACAATGCAGTCCCTTCAGGGAGGAGTAGCGATTTCCGCGCTATGGGTGCCGCCAACCAGCGGACACCTCTCCCCGGCACCTGAGCCGTCAAAGCAACAGGCGCGGGGCTCATCTAGTCGATCCCGCGCCGAATGCCAAGCCATAACGATAGTCTATTCGCTTTGCCGGCCACACAGCGCTTCGCGAGGCCGCCGCGGCATCCGTTTCGAGGTGCCGACGCCCCGAATGATGTGCACAGGCGAGCCCGCAAGGCCGGCCGCGCTTGACTTCGTCGCGGGCCACCTGTCGAGTGAAACGGAGGCTTTGCGGGGGGGCATCGTCCGGGCATGACATCAGGCAGTGAACAACCGGGCGGCGGGATGCCGGGGCAGGCGCCAATCGGGCGCCCGGACAGCGGGCTGTCCTACGTGCCGGTGGGCTGGCTCATCTTCGTCATGGCGTGGTCGGTCTACGGCCTGGCCTCCGCCTGGTGGCTGACCGGCAATTCCGGCCTGCCGGACAGGATTTTCTATTTCCTCCTTGGCGGGCTTGCCGTCGACATCATCACCATCCTGTGGGGGCTTTATTTGCTCGGCCTTGCCTTTGGCCGCTCGGCGCGCTTCCCGCGCCAGTTCATCATCTGGCAGGTGGCGACCATCGCCTGGGTGCTGGCGAGGCAGGCCTATGTGCTCGCCGTGCCCGATTTCGTCTTTTCCGCCAGGAGCCTGCTTATCGGCGGCGTCGAAATCGCCATCGGCCTGCTCTGCATCTATCTGCTGCGCCGTGGGTCCGGCGCCGAGGGCGTCTATGCCAGGTCGCTGATCGAAGCGCCGTCGGTCTTCGTTTCCATCGTGGCTGCCTTGCTCGGCATCGTCCTGGGCGCGATCATTGGCGTGGTTGGCGGCTTCCTGGCTGGCTCGGTGATCGCCGATGTCGCCGAGGTCAGTTGCTTCGAGGGCGGCTGCGGCTACTTTGCCGCCTTCATCGGATTGGCCGGGCTGGTGGTCGGCGCCATTGCCGGAGGCATTCTTGCCGTCTGGCTCGTTCACCGCCCCAGGCGCGAGCCGGTCGCATAGGGCCCAGAAAAGCGCGGGCCTTAAATTCGCGTATCGCGATTGCAGCTGAACCGCACGCATTCTATTTCTGTTTCGGACATGTGCCGGCGGTCTTCTGGTCAGCGTCCAGGGGGAACCGGGGGAGAGCCTTGATGTTTCGCTTCGTCTTTCGTCTTGCGGCCATGGTCGCGCTATCGGTTTCCGTCATCATGGCGGTCCTCGACACGACGCGCACGGTGGCGGCTTCGGCCCTTGTGCTGACCCCGCTCAACGCCAGTTGGCTGGCCGTCTCGCCGGACACGCGGGCCGCCTTCGAAACCTTCGTCCGCGCCAAGGCCAGTCCGCTGCTGTGGGACACAGTCATCGCCTGGGTGCTCAACCAGCCGGGCTTTGCCGTCTTCGCGGTGCTGGCCTTCCTGCTGTACGCCATCGGCTATCGGCGGCAGCGGCGCACGGGACAGTTCGCCGCGAACTGAACCCATCTCCCGCACCATTCCGGCCGGCTGCTGAAAGCTGCACGCAAGATCGGATCGCGGCGTGGCTTGCCCGTGGCACGCTTTTCCAAAAGGTCAAAATTCCGCGTGAATTTTGTTTCGGGCCGTGCCAGATTGCCCGGGAGCGGGAGGGCAATACACTCCTGGCTAACGTCGTTTGCTTGCCGGAGAACCGGGCTGCAGGCGGTGTGCAACGGAAAAAATAACCGACAGGGTGTGGATCACATGAAACGTATCGTTCTCGGCCTTCTGGCCGCAACCGCAATGGTTCTTCCGGCTTTCGCCGCGGATGTCCAGCCGGCCATCCTCTATGATCTGGGCGGCAAGTTCGACAAATCCTTCAATGAGGCTGCCTACCATGGCGCCGAAAAATTCAAGACCGAGACCGGCGTCGCCTATGTCGAGTTCGAAGTGTCCAACGCCTCGCAGCGCGAGCAGGCGCTGCGCCGCTTCGCCGAGGACGGCCACAACCCGATCGTCATGGCAGGCTTTGCCTGGGAGGATGCGCTGAAGAAGGTCGCGGCCGAATACCCGGACCTCAACTTCGCCATCATCGACGATGCGGTCGACCTGCCCAATGTCCGCTCGCTGGTGTTCAAGGAGAATGAAGGCTCCTATCTCGTCGGCATCATGGCCGCGATGGCGTCGAAGTCGAAGAAGGTTGCCTTCGTCGGCGGCATGGACATCCCGCTGATCCGCAAGTTCGAATGCGGCTATGTCGGCGGCGCCAAGTCCGCTGGCGCGACCGACGTCATCCAGAACATGACTGGCGATACGCCGGCGGCGTGGAACGATCCGGCCAAGGGTGGCGAGATCGCCAAGACGCAGATCGACCAGGGCGCCGACGTGGTTTACGCGGCCGCCGGCGGCACCGGCGTCGGTGTGCTGCAGGCGGCGGCCGATGCCGGCAAGCTCGGCATCGGCGTCGATTCCAACCAGAACGGCCTGCAGCCCGGCAAGGTGCTGACCTCGATGCTGAAGCGCGTCGACGTTGCCGTCTACACCGCCTTCATGGATGGCAAGAACGGCACCTTCAAGGGTGGTGTCGAGAATCTCGGCCTCAAGGAAGGCGGCGTCGACTACGCCATGGACGACAACAACAAGGCACTGGTGACCGACGAAATGAAGGCGGCCGTCGAAAAAGCCAAGGCCGACATCATCGCCGGCACGGTCAAGGTGCACGACTACACAGCCGACAACGCCTGCCCCTATTGATCGGCGGCAGCGTACGGCCATGATCTGCAACCGCTGGGCGAAAGCCCGGCGGTTTTGCTTTTGCCGATCGAACGAAGCTCGCAAATGGCGTGGAGCGAGGAATGCAGCCAACGATCGAACCCATGCGCGGGCATGACATCGAAGTCGTCGCGCGACTGCGGATTGCCGCCTTCTTCGAGGGCACGGGAAGGACGCTGGAAGAGGATGCGGCAGGGCTCCGCAACCTGCTGACCAGCGACGGCCTCGAAAAGGCTCTGGTTGCCCGTGTGAACGATGTGCCGATAGGCACCTGCCTGCTGGTCCGCCACGAACTGGAACCGGCGCATGATCTGACACCGTGGCTGGCCGGGCTTGTCGTCGATGCCGGCCATCGAGGCAAGGGAACCGGCACCGCGCTGGTCAAGGCGATCGAAGCGCATGCAGCGTCAGCCGGCGTCGAGACGCTCTACCTCTACACTTGGCAAGCGCGCGAGTTCTACGTGGCGCTCGGCTGGGACGCGATCGAGCTGTGCGAACAGGACGGCGAAACGATGATGCTGATGTCGCGCCGGCTCGATCACAATGTGCCCAGGAGATAGCCGAGCGCGAAGGCCGCAATCAGCCCGGCCATGACGACAAGTCCACGCCTACCGCCGAGCGAATGCACGCCAACGCCGTACGGCTGTCGGGACAGGCTTCGGATCACTGTCGGCGACTTGGCATCGTTGCCGCCCAAGCCAACGCCTCGCATCTGCGGCAATTCGGCGAGTCGCTGCGTAACCAGTTCCCAATGATTGACGCCGGCTGGTTTTTCGGCGCGATCGAAGACATGCATGCGCTCGGCCAGCTGCACCACCGCGTCGCGGAACGCAGGGTCGATCTCGAGATCGCGCTCGGCCCGCTCGCGCTCGGCATCGTTCATCAGGCCCAGCACATAGTCGCCGGCCCTTGCGATACGATCGCTCTCACCGGCCATGATCCGTGCCCTCCCCCTCTCCTCACCAGTGTGGCGGCTTGGTCACCGGCACATCCGGTGCCGCCTGCTCTTCAAGCGCCAGGAAGCGGTCTGTCAGCGCATCAAGCTTGCGCTGCATGCGTTCGATCACCTTCCACTGCTCGGCGATCTGGCCCGACAGTTCCTCGATGGTCTTCTCCTGCTCCGCGGCGCGGATTTCCAGCGTCGTCAGCCGGTCGGCGGGCATGATCATGCAAAGTCCCCAGTTTGTACCGCGACACCTTGCGCCGCAACGTCAAATCGACCTCGCCATAGTAGCGAATGTGAGAGCTTCGGCCACGTTCGAAATTGACAAGCGCGCGGGGATTTGTCGAGAGTGGATGCTGCTCCGGACAATTGGCATGGGCGGAGTGCCATGCTAGGCGTTTTGACCAAGCGATAAAAAAATAAGAGTGGGACAGGCTGCATGGCGCAAGCCGCAATCGAACTGATCGGCATCAACAAGAGTTTCGGCGCGGTGCGCGCCAACCGCGACATCAATCTGGAGATTGCGCGCGGCACCATCCACGGCATCGTCGGCGAGAACGGCGCCGGCAAGTCGACGCTGATGTCGATCCTCTACGGTTTCTACCAGGCCGACAGCGGCGAGATCCGCGTCGGCGGCAAGCCGGCATCGATCAAGACACCCAACGACGCGATCGCGCTCGGCATCGGCATGGTGCACCAGCATTTCATGCTGGTCGACAATTTCTCGGTGCTGGAGAACATCATCCTCGGCGCCGAAACCGATGCGCTTCTGAAGAGCAGCATCGCCAAGGCGCGCTCCGAGCTTGACCGGCTGGAGCGCGAATACGGGCTGGACGTCGATCCCGATGCGATCATCGAAGAACTGCCGGTCGGCCTGCAGCAGCGTGTGGAAATCCTGAAGGCGCTTTATCGCGGCGCCGAAATCCTGATCCTCGACGAGCCGACGGGCGTTTTGACGCCGGCCGAGGCCGACCACCTGTTCCGCATCCTCAGGCAGTTGAAGGAACAGGGAAAGACGGTGGTGCTGATCACCCACAAGCTGCGCGAGATCATGGCCATCACCGACACCGTGTCGGTGATGCGTCAGGGCACGATGGTGGCGACCCGGGAGACCAGGAAAACCACTGTCGAGGAACTGGCCGAACTGATGGTCGGGCGGCGTGTCCTCTTGAGGGTCGAAAAGGGCGAGGCCGAAGCCGGTGCCGTCAAGCTCGCGGTCAAGAACCTGACGGTCAGGGATTCCCGTGGCGTCACCATGGTCGACGACGTCTCCTTCGATATCAGAGCCGGCGAGATCGTCGGCATCGCCGGCGTCGCCGGCAACGGGCAATCCGAGTTGCTTGAGGCGATTTCCGGCATCAGGCGCGCCGTTTCCGGGTCCGTGACGCTCGACGGCAAGCCGATCGATCTCACCGGCAAGGCCGATCCCGGCGAATTGCGCGACCGCGGCCTCGCCCACGTACCGGAAGACCGCCACCATGTCGGGCTGGTGCTGGCTTTCGAGGAGAACGAGAATTCGATCCTCGGCTACCACGACGATCCCCGTTACCTCAGAGGACCGTTTCTCAACATCGATGCCATCATGGCCGATGCCAGGGACAAGATCGAGAAATACGACATTCGTCCCGGCAATCCGCGCCTGAAGACGGCCAATTTTTCCGGCGGCAACCAGCAGAAGATAGTGCTCGCGCGTGAAATCGAGCAGGACCCCGGCGTGCTGATCGTCGGCCAGCCGACGCGGGGCGTCGACGTCGGCGCCATCGAGTTCATCCACAAGCGCCTGATCGCCATGCGCGACCAGGGCAAGGCGGTGCTGGTTGTCTCGGTCGAGCTAGACGAGATCCGCTCGCTCTCCGACCGCATCCTGGTGATGTTTGCCGGCCGGGTCGTCGGCGAGCGCGGCCCCGACGCGACCGAAGGCGAGCTTGGCCTGCTGATGGCCGGTGTCGAGCATCAGGAGGCGGCGCAATGAGCACGCCTTACGCCAAATTGCCGGCCTGGGCAGACTACGGGCTGATCCCGCTGATCAACCTGTCGGTCGCCTTCATCGTCGCTGGCTTCGTCGTCATGCTGGTCGGCGAAAACCCCTTCCGTGCCGCCGTCATCCTGGTCGAAGGCGCCTTTGGCAAGGGCACCGGCATCGCCTTCACCCTCTTCTACGCCACGACCTTCATATTCACCGGGCTTTCTGTGGCGGTGGCGGCGCATTGCGGACTGTTCAACATCGGCACCGAGGGGCAGGCCTACATCGCCGGCCTCGGCATCGCCATCGTCTGCCTTTCCTTCGACAGCACACTGCCCTGGTGGCTGACATTTCCGCTGGCCATCGTCGCTTCGGCGCTCGTGGGCGCATTGTGGGCGTTGATCCCCGCCTACCTGCAGGCCAAGCGCGGCTCGCACATCGTCATCACGACAATCATGTTCAACTTCATCGCCGCCTCGATCATGGTCTACCTGCTGGTCGGTCCGCTGAAGCCGGCAGGGTCGCAGGCGCCGCAGACGCGCAACTTCCTCGCCGGTGCGGAGCTGCCGAAACTGAACTGGATCATCGAATTGTTCGGCGCCAAGATCCGCTCGGCCCCGCTCAACATCTGCTTCCTGCTGGCGCTGGTGATGGCTTTCCTGGTCTGGCTGCTGATCTGGCGCACCAAGCTCGGCTATGAGATGCGCACCTATGGCCACAGCCCGAAAGCGGCCCGCTATGCCGGCATTTCGGAAACCCGCATCATCATCACTGCGATGATGATCTCGGGCGCGCTGGCCGGCATGATGGCGCTCAACCCGGTGATGGGCGACCAGCACAATGTCGCGATCGACTTCGTTTCTGGCGCCGGTTTCGTCGGTATCGCAGTGGCGCTGATGGGCCGCCTGCATCCGGTCGGCATCGTGCTGGCGGCGATCCTGTTCGGCATGCTTTACCAGGGCGGCGCCGAACTCGCCTTCGAGATGCCGGCAATCAGCCGCGACATGATCGTCATCATTCAAGGATTGGTCATCCTCTTCGCCGGCGCGCTGGAGCATATGTTCAGGCCCTATATCCAGGCTCTGTTCGCCTCGTTCAGCCCGAAATCGGTGGGCATGCAGGCTGTCAACGGGAAGGGCGCATGAGATGGATATCTTCAACGCGATCATCCAGGTGCTGGACTCTACCATCCGCCTGTCGGTGCCGCTGCTGCTTGCCTGCCTCGCCGGCCTCTATTCGGAGCGGGCCGGCATTTTCGACATCGGCCTCGAAGGCAAGATGCTGGTCGGCGCCTTCGCGGGTGCTGCCGCGGCTTCCGTGTTCCATTCGGCGCTTATCGGTCTCGGCATGGCGATCCTGATCTCTGTCGCCTTCGCTTTGGTGCACGGCTTTGCCTCGATCACCCATCGCGGCAACCAGATCGTTTCGGGCGTTGCGATCAACTTCGTCGCCGCCGGATCGACCATCATTCTCGGCCAGGCATGGTTCCAGCAGGGTGGCCGCACGCCGGCGCTGCAACCGGGCGAACGATTCGAGGCGATCATCTGGCCCGGCGCCGATGCAATCAGGGGCGTGCCGATCATCGGTCCGATCTATGCCGAACTGATCTCCGGCCATTCAATCCTCGTCTATTTCGCCTTTGCGATGGTGCCGTTCACCTGGTGGGTGCTGTTTCGCACGCGTTTTGGCCTCAGGCTGCGCGCGGTCGGCGAGAATCCGGCCGCGGTCGACACCGCCGGCATCTCGGTCGCCTGGCTGCGCTATCGCGCGCTGATCTGCACGGGCATCCTGACCGGATTTGCAGGCGCCTATCTTTCGATGGTGCAGAATGGCGGCTTCGTGAAGGACATGACCGCGGGCAAGGGCTACATCGCGCTGGCCGCGCTGATCTTCGCCAAATGGAAGCCGGTCAACGCCATGTTCGCCTGTCTGCTGTTCGGCTTCCTCGACGCGGCGTCGATCCGCCTGCAGGGAACGCCGCTGCCCATTGTCGGCAAGGTGTCGGTGCAGTTCATGCAGGCCCTGCCCTATATCCTCACCGTCATCCTGCTTGCCGGCTTCATCGGCAAGGCCATCCCGCCGCGCGCCGGCGGCGTGCCCTATGTCAAGGAACGCTAAAGGTCGACAGTTCGGCGCAGACGAAGCGCCGGGTTTTGGACACGATCATCGGAGAGAACATCTGAATGTCGCATGATCTGTTCGAAGCGGCCAAGGCCGCCATGGCCAAGGCTTATGCGCCCTATTCCAAGTTCCCGGTGGGTGCCGCCATACGCACCGAGGACGGACGCGTCTTCACCGGCGCCAACATCGAGGTCGCCTCCTATCCGGAAGGCTGGTGCGCCGAGACCACCGCGCTTGGCCATTATGTCATGGGCGGCGGCGGCAAGATCGTTGAAATCGCCGTCCTTGCCGAACGCATGGCCAAATGCTCGCCTTGCGGCGGCTGCCGCCAGCGACTGGCCGAATTCTGCCGCCCGGAAACGAAGCTCTATCTCTGCGACAACACCGGCGTGGCCGAAACCGTGACCATGGGCGACATGCTGCCCTACGGCTTCCGCGGCGACATTCTGAAATGAAGAGCTGGCTGATATGACGCAAAAAACGGTCGACCACCTTATCGAAAGGCTGGACGGCCTGGCACCGTCGACCGCGCTTGTGCTGGGTTCCGGCCTGGGCGGCCTAGTCGACCGGATCGAGAATCCGATCCGCGTCTCCTATGCCGACCTGCCCGGCTTTCCCAGGAGCGGTGTCAGCGGCCACGCCGGCCAAGTGGTCGCCGGGCTGTTTGCCGGCGTTCCGGTGCTCATGCTGTCCGGCCGCGCCCACTACTATGAGCATGGGAATGCCGCGGCGATGCGTCCGGTACTGGAAGTGCTCGCCGGCATCGGCATCACGAAACTGATCCTCACCAACGCGGCCGGCTCGGTCGATCCGGATATGCCGCCGGGTTCGGTGATGCTGCTCACTGATCATATCAACTTCTCCGGCACCAACCCGCTGATCGGCGAGCCCAGCGACCGCCGTTTCGTCGGCCTCACCGAAGCTTATGATGCCGGCATTCGCGACGCGATCGAAGGCGCGGCGAAGGCGACCGGCACTGCGCTTCACAAGGGCGTCTACATGTGGTTCTCGGGCCCCTGCTTCGAGACGCCGGCCGAAATCCGCATGGCGCGCATCATGGGCGCCAACGCCGTCGGCATGTCGACCGTGCCGGAAGTCATTCTCGCGCGTTTCCTCGGCCTGCGCGTCGCTGCCTGTTCGGTCATCACCAATTTGGCCGCCGGCATGACCGGAGCCGAGCTTTCGCACCAGGAAACCAAGGACATGGCGCCGGTTGGCGGATCGCGGCTGGCAACGGTGCTGCAGCGCGTGTTCCGTGACGGGCTGCTGGAGAGCTGATGCTTCCACAGGAAATCATCCGTCACAAGCGCGACGGCCACAGGCTGGCGCCTCACGAGATCGCCGCCTTCATCGACGGCGTGACGTCGGGTACCGTCACCGACGGCCAGGTCGCGGCCTTCGCCATGGCGGTGTTCTTCAACGGCATGAACCGCGACGAGGCGGTGGCGATGACGCTGGCCATGCGCGATTCCGGCGACGTGCTCGACTGGTCGGATTTGCCAGGCCCTGTCACCGACAAGCATTCCACGGGCGGTGTCGGCGACAATGTCTCGCTGATGCTGGCGCCGATCGTTGCCGCCTGCGGTGCCTATGTGCCGATGATCTCGGGCCGTGGCCTCGGCCATACCGGCGGCACGCTGGACAAGATGGATGCCATTCCCGGCTATATCAGCCAACCCGACATCACGCTGTTCCGCAAAGCCGTGCTTGAAACCGGCTGCGCCATCATCGGCCAAACCGCCGACCTGGCACCTGCCGATCGCCGGCTCTACGCCATCCGCGACGTGACCGGAACCGTGGAGTCCGTGCCGCTGATCACCGCATCGATCCTGTCGAAGAAGCTCGCGGCGGGCCTGCAATCGCTGGTGCTCGACGTCAAGGTCGGCAATGGCGCCTTCATGGAGAAATCCCGGGATGCGACCACGCTTGCCAATAGCCTCGTCGAGGTCGCCAGCGGCGCCGGACTGAAAGTCTCGGCGCTAATCACCGGCATGAACGAACCGCTTGCCTCCGCCGCCGGCAATGCCGTCGAGGTGCGCAATGCCGTCGATTTCCTGACCGGCCGCCTGCGCGACCGGCGGCTGGAGGACGTGACGCTGGCGCTGGCAGCCGAAATGCTGCAGTCGGCGGGACTGGTATCGTCGAACCAGGACGGCATGCGACGCGCCACCGAGACACTCGCCAGCGGCCGCGCAGCCGCCACCTTCGCGCGCATGGTGACGGTGCTTGGCGGCCCCGCCGATTTCATCGAGAAGCCAGAGAAATATCTGTCGGAAGCAGCAACGGAAATCGCGGTGAAGGCGACGTCGGAGGGTTTCGTCACTGGCATCGCCACCCGCGACATCGGTCTCGCGGTCGTCGGCCTGGGCGGCGGGCGCACCCGGCCCGACGACAGGATCGACCCCTCGGTCGGCATCACCAGGCTGCTGCCCATAGGCGCGGAAGTACACGCCGGAGATGCGCTGGCGCTGATCCACGCCCGCTCACCGTCCGATGCCGAGACGGCGGCCGCGACCGTGCTTTCAGCCTATGCGATCGGCGCTTCGAAGCCGGCCGCCGACAAGTCGGTCATCCGGCGGATTCTGCCGCGTGGCTGAGTGGACCTACTGAACCAGCAGCAATGTGCCGTTTTCGGCCTGGTATTTGCCGAGTCTGTTGAGAAAGCTCATGCCGATCAGGTTGGTGCGCAGTGCCCTGTCGTCGAGTACGATCGCCTGCACACCTTCGACGCTGATGCTGCCGATCTGCAGACGATCAATCGTCACCACGGCTGCCTTGATGGTGCCGTTGGCGGTGTTGACTTCGTGGCTGAAATCGGAGGGATTGAGCGACAGTCCGATCCGGCGTGCCGTCGACATATTGACCGCGACCAGCGTCGCACCGGTGTCGATCATGCCGTCGACTTGACGGCCGTTGAGCCTGAAGGTCGACGAGAAGTGTCCGCGCCCGTCCGCCGCGACCACGACCTTCCGGCCGGTCGGCAGCGGCGCTACCGGCTTGTCGGGAACGGAGGCCAGGCTGACATCCGGTTGCGTCTCGGCCGCTGGCTTGGCCGTCACCGCCGATTTCAGCAGGTTTTCGAATATTCGCGGATTCGACTGGTAGACGACCGGGATCGATGCCGACGCACCGGCAAAGA
Organism: Mesorhizobium sp. CO1-1-7; assembly: GCF_020164885.1. Taxonomy (NCBI): domain Bacteria; kingdom Pseudomonadati; phylum Pseudomonadota; class Alphaproteobacteria; order Hyphomicrobiales; family Phyllobacteriaceae; genus Mesorhizobium; species Mesorhizobium sp. CO1-1-7. Next base: position 197,220 of record NZ_JAIUHA010000010.1, read on the forward strand.
CGCTGAGAATGAGAAGCTTGCGCAGCATGGATCGGCCTTTGTGAAGAGCTGATCATTAGCGCCGGATGGTGTTTGCCGCTTTAACGCGCGCCGGAACCACGTCTTTGCGTAAACGCCTGGTAAAAAATACCAAGCACATTGCTCGGGTATTACTTCGTCCCGTACATGCGGTCGCCGGCATCGCCAAGGCCGGGCATGATGTAGCCCTTCTCGTTGAGCTGGCGGTCGATGGACGCGGTGAAGACCGGAACATCCGGATGCGCCTTGGTAAAGCGCTCGATGCCTTCGGGCGCCGCCAGCAGGCACAGGAAGCGGATGTTGGTGGCGCCGCGCTCTTTTAACTTGTCGATCGCCGCGATCGCCGAATTGGCTGTCGCCAGCATCGGGTCGACGACGATGACCAGCCGGTCGGCGAGGTCGCTCGGCGCCTTGAAGAAATACTCGACGGCCTCCAGCGTTTCATGATCGCGGTAGAGGCCGACATGGGCGACGCGGGCCGCCGGCACCAGGTCGAGCAAACCTTCGAGCAAGCCGTTGCCGGCGCGCAGCACCGAGGCGAAGACCAGCTTCTTGCCCTCCAGCGTCGGAGCCTCCATCGTCTCCATAGGCGTTTCGATCGTTGTCGTCGTCAGTTCGAGATTGCGGGTGACCTCATAGCCGAGCAGCAGCGATATCTCACGCAGCAACCGCCGGAAGCCGGCCGTCGAGGTCTCCTTCTTGCGCATGATGGTCAGCTTGTGCTGGACAAGCGGATGATCGACGACGGTGACGCCCTTCATGATGTGCTCCGGCGGAATAGTGAGTGGTGAACAGTGAGTAGTGAATAGTGAGCCGATTTGCGAGTCCCTGCGTCAGTGAAAGCGCCGGCCTTCAACCGCTCGATGCGTGCACCGTCACTATCGACCGACTACTCACTGTTCATCGAACTTTCGCGTCCAACCGACCAAGAAGCGCTGTCTTGGTCTTCCTGTCGACGAAGGCGGCTTCGATGGCTGTTCTGGTGACAGCGGCAAGCGCCTTTTCGCTCATCGAGAAATGTTCGGCGGCGATATCGTATTCGTGCTTCAGCGAGGTCCAGAAATAGGGCGGGTCGTCGGAGTTGAGCGTCACCTTGCAGCCGGCCGCCTGCAGGGCGGGAAAGGGATGGTCGGCGAAACTGTCGAACACCTTGAGCGCGATATTGGAGCCGGGGCAGCATTCCAGCACGACACCCTGGTCGGCGATGCGCCGGACAAGGTCAGGGTTTTCGATGGCGCGCACGCCATGGCCGATGCGCGACGGGCGGATATGGTCGAGTGCCGCCTGGACGGTTTCCCAGCCCGTCAGTTCGCCGGCATGGACGGTGATGCCGAGCCCGGCCTCGCGCGCGATCTCGAAAGCCCTGACATAGTCCTCCATCTCGCCCATGCGCTCATCGCCGGCGACGCCGAACCCGGTGACCAGCGGATGGCCGCAACGCGCCGCGAAGCGTGCCGCACGCTCGATCGACTCGACACCGACATGGCGCACGCCGGTGACGATCATGCGCCCCTCGATGCCGGTTTTTGCCTTGGCGCGCAGCATGCCTTCGCCGAGCGCATCGGTGTAGGCCTTGGGTGACAGCCCGGCTTTCGCCGCGTGGTCCGGCGAGGTGAATACCTCGGAGTAGATGGCGCCATCGCGGGCCAGACTGGTCAGATAGTGGTCGGCCAGCCGCGCATAATCCTCCTCGGTCCGGAACAGGTCGGCGGAGAAGTCATAGGCCGCGAGAAAGGAGGTGAAATCGTGCCAGACGAAGGAACCGTTCTGGATATAAGGCGAGGTGTCCTTGCCGTATTTCTGCGCCTGGCGGATGACGAGATCGGGCGCCGCTGCCCCTTCGATGTGGCAGTGCAGTTCCGCTTTCAGAGGCATTCAAACATCCCGTCGGTCAGTCCAGGTCTCGAAACCCACCACCTGGAAGCGCGGCTGAACACCGCGCCTTAAACAATAGCGCCCGCATCATCGATCGGCTATGGTCCCGCCGGTTTTATGACGGATCAAAAAAATGTCAGTTGAGAGAACCACGGCCGCCGGCGGCATGGAAACCTCCTATGGTTTCAAGCGTGTAGGGGAAGGCGAGAAGCAATCCCTGGTCAACGATGTTTTCCACAAGGTCGCTGACCGCTACGACCTGATGAACGATTTGATGTCTGCTGGCCTGCACCGGCTGTGGAAGGATGCCATGGTCGCTTGGCTCAATCCGCCCAAGCGCGCGGGCTGGCGCGTGCTCGATGTTGCCGGCGGTACCGGCGACATCGCCTTTCGCATCGTCGATGCCAGCCATGGCCATGCCCATGCCACCGTGCTCGACATCAATGGCTCGATGCTTGCCGTCGGTCGCGACAGGGCTGAAAAGAAGGGGTTGTCCGGCAACACAGATTTCGTCGAGGCCAATGCCGAGGAACTGCCCTTCCCTGACGCCAGCTTCGACGCCTACACCATCGCGTTCGGCATTCGCAATGTCCCGCATATCGACGTGGCCCTGGGCGAGGCGTTCCGCGTGCTGAAGCCCGGCGGCCGTATCCTGTGCCTGGAGTTCTCCGAGGTCGAGATGCCGCTGCTCGACAAGGTCTACGAAGCCTGGTCGTTCAATGCCATCCCCAGGATCGGCAAGTTGGTCACCGGGGACGGCGAGCCCTATTCCTATCTGGTCGAATCGATCGCAAAATTCCCCAATCAGCAAAACTTCGCGGCGATGATTTCTCGGGCCGGCTTCGACCGCGTCTCCTTCCGCAACTATTCCGGCGGCATAGCGGCCCTGCATTCGGGCTGGAAGCTTTGAAGCCGTCGCCGATCTTCCTCACGCGACGAGCCTTGCGCCAGTTCGATGAACCGGTAGGGCGGACGCGGCCATGAGCACCGTCAGCGCGGCGTTCCGGCTCGTACGGGCCGGTTGGGTGCTGGTGCGCGAGGGCGTCGTTGCCGCCTTGCCCGGCGAGGAACTATCCGGCCTGCCGAAATTCGGCTGGCGGCTGGCGCGGCTGTTCACCCGCCGCCGCGCGCTCGCCTATGAGCGCAGCGATCGGCTGGCCAAGGCGGTGGTCCGGCTCGGCCCATCCTACGTCAAGCTTGGTCAGTTCCTGGCAACGCGGCCCGATGTCGTCGGCAACGACATGGCGCTCGATCTCGCCATGCTGCAGGACAAGATGCACACCTTCCCGACAGCCGAAGCGGTGGCCGCCGTCGAAGCCTCGCTCGGGCGCAAACTCGGCGATCTTTACAAGCAGTTCGGCGACCCGGTCGCCGCGGCTTCCATCGCCCAGGTCCATGCCGCTGAAACCGTCGATGGTGGCGTCGCCAGGAAGGTAGCGGTCAAGGTCATCCGGCCGGGCGTGCGCCGCCGCTTCTTCCAGGACCTCGAAAGCTATTTCCTCGCCGCCCGCCTGCAGGAGAAATACATACCGTCGTCGCGCCGGCTGAGGCCGGTCGAGGTGACCGAGACGCTGGCGCAGACCACCAGGATCGAGATGGACCTGCGCCTCGAGGCGGCCGCGCTCTCGGAACTTGGCCAAAGCACCAGGGAAGACCCTGGCTTTCGCGTCCCTTCGGTGGACTGGGAACGCACCGGCCGCGACGTGCTGACCATGGAATGGGTCGACGGCGTCAAGATGAACGACATCGCCGGCCTGCAAAGCGCCGGCCATGACCTGAAGGCAATCGCCACCAACCTCATCCAGTCTTTCCTGCGCCACACGCTGCGCGACGGCTTCTTCCACGCCGACATGCATCCGGGCAATCTGTTCGTCGAGGCGAACGGCACCATCGTCGCCGTCGATCTCGGCATTGCCGGACGCCTCGGCAAGAAGGAGCGCCGCTTCCTCGCGGAGATCCTCTACGGCTTCATCACACGCGACTATCTGCGCGTCGCCGAGGTGCATTTCGAGGCCGGCTATGTGCCGCGCCAGCACAATGTCTCTGCCTTCGCGCAGGCGATCCGCGCCATCGGCGAGCCGATCCACGGCCAACCCGCCGAAACCATTTCGATGGCCAAGCTTCTGACGCTGCTGTTCGAGGTGACCGAACTCTTCGACATGGCGACACGGCCGGAATTGATCCTGCTACAGAAGACCATGGTGGTTGTCGAGGGCGTGGCGCGCACGCTCGATCCGGCTTTCAACATGTGGAAGACCGCCGAACCGGTGGTCGGCGGCTGGATAGCCGGGAACCTCGGGCCACGCGGCTTGCTGGCCGACGCGCGCGACGGCGGCAAGGCGATGCTGGCGCTGATCCGCCAGGCGCCGGAACTCGCGGCCCGTACGGAACGGCTGTCGCGAGAGATCGACCTGATGGCCGAGCACGGCCTGCGCTTCGATGAGGCGACCGCCCGCGCCATAGGCAAGGCCGAAGCGCGCTACAGCCGTTCCGGCCGTGTCGCATTATGGGTGATCGCGCTGACGCTGGTCTACATTGCCTGGCAGCTTCATTAGGCCGTATTCGCGGCAAGCCAGCTGCTTGCGGCAATTTGATTGCATTGCTATCATCGCCATCAAGCGGGATGAGTAGAGTGCAATCACATGGCCAGCATCACGATCCGCAACCTGGACGATGAGGTCAAGGAGTTGCTGCGCCGGCTGGCCGCGGAAAACGATCGCTCCATGGAAGAACAGGCGCGGGTGATGATCCGGGCCGCCGTCGACAGCCAGGTCGGCCCTGTTGGCCGTCTCGACCAGATCGAGAAAGCGCTGCACGAACTGGCCACCTCGCAAGGCACTCCGACCCCGGCGTCAGCATTAGCAGGCAAGAGCTTGCCGCGAGGCACGCTTTCCAACAGGCGCATCCTGCTTATCATCGGCGGCGGCATCGCCGCTTACAAGGCGCTCGATCTCATTCGCCGGCTGCGCGAGCGCGGCGCGGCGGTGCGCGTCGTCATGACATCGGCGGCGCAGGAGTTCGTCACCACGCTGTCGGTCGGCGCGCTCTCCGCCGACCATGTCTTCACTGACCTGTTCGACCGCAATGATGAGCACGATGTCGGCCACATCAGGCTGTCGCGCGAGGCGGACCTCCTGGTGGTGGCGCCCGCCACTGCCGACCTGATGGCCAAGCTCGCCAATGGCCATGCCAGCGATCTGGCCTCGACCGTGCTCATCGCCACCGACAAGCCGGTGCTGATGGCCCCGGCGATGAACCCCAGGATGTGGTCGCATCCCGCCACCCGCCGCAACCGCGCGAGCTTGGGCAAGGACGGCATCACCTTCGTCGGCCCTGCCAAGGGTGAGATGGCTGAGAGCAATGAGGCCGGCGAAGGCCGCATGGCCGAACCGCTTGAGATCGTCGCCGCGGTCGAGGCGCTGCTCGATGCCGGCCCCAGGCCACTGGCGGGGCGCAAGATCATCGTCACGTCAGGCCCGACGCACGAGCCGATCGACCCGGTGCGCTATATCGCGAACCGCTCGTCCGGCAAGCAGGGCCACGCCATCGCCGCGGCATTGGCAAGGCTCGGCGCCGATGTGCGCCTCGTCTCCGGTCCCGTCACCATCGCCGATCCGGCCGGAGTGAAGACCCTCCATGTCGAACGGGCGCAGGAGATGCGCGATGCGGTGGAACAGCTTCTGCCCGCCGACGCCGCGGTGTTCGTCGCCGCCGTTGCCGACTGGCGCACCGAGAATTCAGCCGGTGAGAAGATCAAGAAGGTCGCGGGCGAAGGCCCGCCGGTGCTGCGCATGGTCGAAAACCCCGACATCCTGGCGGGTGTCGGCCATCACAAGCAGCGACCAGGCCTGGTCGTCGGCTTTGCCGCCGAGACGCAGGATCTCTTGCGCAACGCCGAGGCCAAGCTCACGAAGAAAGGGGCCGATCTCATCGTCGCCAACGATGTGTCGCACCAAAGCGGCATCGGTCCTTCAGGCGTGATGGGGGGTGATCGCAACCGGGTGCGGATCGTGTCGAAGGCCGGCGTCGAGGAATGGCCTGAAATGACCAAGGACGAGGTAGCGGCACGGCTTGCCGCGCTCGTCGCCGAGCGGTTGAAAATCATCGTCGTCTGACAAGTGCCGGCGGAAGCGTTTGCCGCCAACATCCTGTCGCTTGCGGTGAGCCAAGCCGTCAGTTGGCCAAAAGCTCCGCCGTGCGGGCAAGCGCACCGCCGAAGCCATTGAGCGGGATGGAAAAGCTTACGACTTGCCCCGTATCGGCCGCGAACGCATCGATCTTGAGCGTGGTGCCGTTCTTGAGCAGCGGCGTGACATTGGCATCGAACGCCACCGGCACCAGGCAGCCGACCACCTGGCAGGTGCTGAACGGCAGGCTGCCGTCGAGCTTCTGATCGTCGATGGTCAGCGCGACACCCTTGGCAAGCGCCAGACCGAAAGGCAGGGCAAGCGTTCCGGTCGCATCCTCCCCGGTCTTGCTCGACAGCTCGATCGCCAAAAGCCGTTGGTTGCTTTGCTTGTTGAACTGCTGGTGCGACAGGCTGCAGACCTTGTTCGTGCCCGATATCTGGCAATTGACCGTCCAGTCGCCATGGGTTTCGGACAAGGCCGAAGCACCACCCGGCAGTTGCGGCACGTCAGCTGCGGCGGGCGTTGCCGCCACCTTGTCGCTCTTGGTTTGCGCCGCCATGGCCGGCAGGCCTGCGATGCAGGCAGCACCCAGCACTGCTGCGATATACGCGTATTTCCTCATCAAGATCTCTCCCGCCCGGCTCCGCCTCGAGCCAGAAACTGACCTTGAGAGACGCGCTGACTGCATTCTGTTTGACCATTTCCTCGAAGGCGCCATTATACCCGACGGGCATGCCTACGCCATTGACGCCATTCAGCTCGAGGCAGCGTCGACCCGATAGAGCGGCGAATCGATCGTTTCCGTCAAGTGCAATGCGGGGTTGCGAGCAGATTCTCCGCCACGCCGAAGCAGCTTCGATCTCCCACTCCTTGGTGGAAAAAAGTTGAAGCCGGCAACCGACCCTTCTTCCTTGCCGGAAACACGCAGCAAGCGCGGGTGGCAGCCCTTGAGCGGGCGCGGTTGGTGTGAGGGTGATCGGCATTCTCGCATGGCATCGTCGGGCAAAAGCCCTATATATCTGGTGTGATGAGATTTTTTTGCAGGAATAGATGGATGTGTGCGCGTCGTTCATCGATGATATCAACATTGGTGGTGCTGGCTGGAGCGGTTTGCGCCGGCTTTGCGATGCCCGCTTCCGCGCAGGTGCTCAATCCCACGGTCAGAAACAACACAGTCATCCAGCAGAACGATCTGCAGGCGTTGCAAAACCGGGTTCAGCGGCAGCAGTTTCAGCAGCAGCAACAGCAGTATCGTGCCCAGGATCGCATCATCGTCCAGCAACCGCCGCTGGTCGTGCCGCAGGTTAGGCCGAGCTGCCAGACGCAGATAATCGGCAACACCGCCGTGAGCACCTGCCGCTGACGAACGGCAGCTTCTTTTATTTAGCCGACTTACATGATAGGGCACTTCGGGTGCCCCTGCGGCAGTTTGGATTTTGCAAAGGCGTCGCAGCACGCTAAGGGGCATTGCAGCGACTGGATTATCGAGATGGCAGCCACCAAGAAAAAGGCCGTACGCCAAGCCAAGAAAGGCGAGAGGATCCGCCAGGTGGCGGCGATCCCCTTCCGGCTGAACGCGCATGGCGGCATCGAGGTGATGCTGGTCACATCGAGAACCACGAGACGCTTCATCGTGCCCAAGGGATGGCCGATGAAAGGCAAGAGCGGACGCAAGGCAGCCACCATCGAGGCACTGGAGGAAGCCGGCGTGCTCGGCAAGACGCTGAAGCAGCCGGCGGGCACCTATTCCTACTGGAAACGCTTGGCCAACCGCTTTGTCCGCGTCGACGTCGTCGTGTTTCTGCTGGAAGTGACGGAAGAGCTTGCCGATTGGCAGGAAGCCAAGCGGCGGCAGCGGGCCTGGCTGGCGCCGGCCGACGCCGCGATGCTCATCGACGAGCCTGATCTCTCGACGCTGGTGAACACCTTGAAGCTTCCCGGGCCCGCGCCGCTCGAGCAGGCATAAGCCTCAATTGTCCGCGCCCTCATCTTCAGGAAGCGGCCGTGCCGGCGGGCCGCTATAGGCCCACAGCCATTCGCGCGGCAGCGGCCCCTTGTTGCGCTCGGACTGCTGAGATTGCTCCCAGGCATGCGCCAGGATGCCGACGGAACGCGACAGCACGAAGAGTCCGCGCGTCAGCGGCGGCGGAAAGCCGAGTTCGCCATAGATGACGGCGGTGGCGCCATCGATGTTGAGCGGGATTTTTTTGCCTTTGCGCCGCGCGACGTCGGCCTCGATCGCCTCGGCAATGTCGGCAAAGCGGCCGTTGACCACGCCACGCGCGGCAAAATCTCTGACCAGTTCCAGCAGGCGCGGCGCGCGCGGATCGACAGGATGGAAGCGATGGCCAAGCCCCGGCACATAGCCCTTCTCCTGCCCGAAGAACCGGTCGAGACGTGTCGAAACCGCTTCGTTGAGGCCCATGCCGCCATCAAGCGCCACGGCAATATCGCCATAGAAGGAAAGCGCCTGCTCGCCGGCGCCACCATGCACGTCGCCCAGCACGTTGATGGCCGAGGCCATGGCGCTGTTGATGCCGACGCCGCAGGTCGCCGCCATGCGGGCGATGGCGATCGACGGCGCCTGCGGCCCGTGGTCGACGGCCGCCCCCAAGGCAATGCCGAGCAGTGCCGCCTCGTCCTCGCTGGGCAATTCGCCACGCAGCATCAGCCAGATGACAGCCGGGAAGCTGACGCGGCCGATCAGGTCCTGGATCTCGTAGCCGCGCAGCCGGATCACACCGGGGCTCATCTCGATGATGCCGGTCTGCCACCATTCCTCGCCGCGCGCGCGGCCTGTTTTCTTCTCCACGCCGCTCATGTCAGGGCCTTTGCCTTGGCGCGCGGCGGCAGGCCGGCGAACACCTCGTCCATGTGCTCGCCCAGCACAGGCGGCGGCCGCGTCGGCAACGGTGCCGTACCGTCTACCATGAACCCGCCGCGCAGGACGGTCAGCGGCCCATCCATGCCAGCCACATCCTCGAAACGAGCCGTCACCTGGCGTTCGAGCACTTGTGGTTCGGTCAGCACTTGCGGGATCGTCAGTACCCGGCCCGCCGGCACGCCGGCTCGGTTGAGCGTCTCTTCCCAAATTGCCGCCGGATCGCTTGCCAGAGCATCCTCGATCTCGACCTTGAGCGCGGCACGGTTCTGCTTGCGGGTCTCGCGCTCGGCAAAGCGCGGGTCCGACGCCAGTTCCGGCCGTCCGATCAGCCGGCACAGCGTCACGAACTGCTCCTGTTTGTTGGCGGCGATGTTGATGAGCCCGTCGCCGGTGCGGAAGGCGCCGGAGGGAGCCGCCGTCATGTTCTCATTGCCCATCGGCTTGGGATCGACCCCTGCCGTCAGGTAATTGGAAACAGGCCAGCCAAGCGCGGAAAGCGTGCATTCGAGCATCGACACGTCGAGGAACGCGCCCTCGCCCGATGTCTTCTGCCTGACCAGCGCCGCGGCGATCGAGAACGCGCCGACCAAGCCTCCCAGCGTATCGGCGACGGGATAGCCGACGCGCAGCGGCGCGGTTTCCGGCGTGCCGGTTATGCTCATGATCCCGGAAAGACCCTGGATGATCTGGTCATAGGCCGGGTTGTCGCGCATCGGCCCGCTCTGCCCGAAACCCGATATCGCGCAATAGACGAGGCCCGGGCGGACCGCCCTCAGCATCTCGTAGTCAAGCCCGAGGCGTTTCATCACGCCGGGCCGAAAATTCTCCACCAGCGCATCGGCGCTGGCGACCAGGTCCAGGAAGCGCCCGCGATCCGTGTCCTTCTTGAGGTCGAGCATGACCGATCGTTTGCCGGCGTTCTGGGCCAGGAAGGATGCGCCCATGCCGGCATTGTTGAGCTTTGGAGAGCCGCCGAGCTGGCGCGCCAGATCGCCGCCTTGCGGCCCCTCGACCTTGATCACGTCGGCTCCCAGCAAGGCCAGCTGATAGGCACAGTAAGGCCCGGCGAGCACATTGGTCAGATCGAGGACGCGGATACCGGAAAGCAAGTCTGTCATATCTTTTCAGATCGCTCAGGCATCGCCCGGCACATGTTCGGGACCGCGCCGCCGCCGGTTTTCGATGAAGGCCCAGACATGCGGCCCGACCAGGCCGATGAAGGCGAGCGTCAGCAGGGTCAGCGACAACGGATGCTTGTAGAACACCGACCAGTCGCCGTTCGAGATGGTCATCGCCCGGCGGAACTGGGTTTCGGCGAGCGGTCCCAGGATCATGCCGATGATGACGGGCGCGGTCGGAAAATCGAACCGCCGCATCAGGAAGCCCGCGGCGCCCAGGAGATAGAGGATGACGAGATCGATCGGCGACTGCGAGATGCCATAGGTGCCGACAGTGGCGAACACCAGGATCCCCGCATAAAGCTGCGGCGCCGGGATCTTCAGCAGCCGCACCCACAGGCCGATCAGCGGCAGGTTGAGGATGACCAGGATGACATTGGCGATGAACAGGCTGGCGATCAGGCCCCAGACAAGGTCGGCTTGTGTCGTCAGGAGCAACGGCCCCGGATTGATGCCGTAGCTCTGGAAGGCCGACAGCATGATCGCCGCCGTCGCCGAGGTCGGCAGCCCAAGCGTCAGCATCGGCACCAGCACGCCGGCGGCGGACGCGTTGTTGGCGGCTTCCGGCCCTGCAACACCTTCGATGGCGCCGACCGTACCGAACTCCTGCTTGTGCTTCGACAGTTTCTTTTCGATGGCATAGGACAGGAAGGTCGGGATCTCGGCGCCGCCGGCCGGCATGGCGCCGATTGGGAAGCCGATCGCCGCTCCCCGCAGCCAGGCCTTCCACGAGCGGCCCCATTCGGCCGCCGTCATGTAGAGCGAGCCTTTTAGCGGCACGATCTCGTCCTTGCCGGCATAGCGGCGCGAGGCCATGTAGAGCGTCTCGCCAACCGCGAACAGGCCGACGGCGGCGATGATGACGTCGACGCCGTCGAGCAACTCGGTCATGCCGAAGGTGAAGCGCGGCTGGCCCGTCTGCAGATCGACGCCGATCATCCCGATTACGAAGCCGGCAAACAGGCTGGTCAAGCCTCGCACCGACGACGACCCAAGCACAGCCGAAACAGTGATGAATGCCAGCACCATCAGCGAGAAATACTCCGCCGGGCCGAAGGCCAGCGCGAACTTGACCACGACCGGGGCCAGGAAGGCGACGCCGAGCGTGCCGAGTGTGCCGGCGACGAACGAGCCGATCGCCGAGGTGGCGAGTGCTGCGCCGCCGCGGCCGGAGCGGGCCATCTTGTTGCCTTCCAGCGCCGTCACGATGGTTGCGCTCTCGCCGGGCGTGTTGAGAAGGATCGACGTCGTCGAGCCGCCATACATGGCGCCGTAATAGATACCGGCGAACAGGATGAAGGACGCCTCCGGCGCCACCTGATAGGTGATCGGCAGGAGCAGCGCGATGGTCAGTGCTGGCCCAAGGCCAGGCAGCACGCCGATGGCGGTGCCAAGCGTCGTGCCGAGCAGGCACCACAAAAGATTGGTCGGGCTGAAAGCGACCGCGAAACCGTGTGCGAGATGGCCGAGCGTATCCATGGCGTCAGCCTCCCAGCGTGCTGGTGAACGCGTCGATCACCATGTTCAGCTGGTTCTCGACGATACCAGCGCCGATGTTGACGCCGAGCGCCTTGGCAAAGCCGAAATAAGCAGCCAGCGCCAGCACCAGGCCGGTGAGCACATCGCGCAGCGTATGCCTGCTGCCGAAGCCGTAGCAGACGAGAACGAACATGATGACCGACGCGGCGGTGAAACCGAGCGGCTGGATGAGCACAAGATTGGCCAGCAGACCGATGACGACGAAGCCCATCGCCTTCCAGTCGGTCGGCGTTTCCTTTTCCTCCTCCGGCTGCCAGCCGCCGCGAAGCGCGGCGAGGATGAGCAGCAGGGAAAGCACAACCAGGCCGACCATGGTCAGATAGGGAAAGACGGTCGGACCAACCTTGGAATAGAGCGGCGAGACCGGGATCGCCAGCGTCTGCCAGGCGACGGCCCCGGCGCAGGCCAGGAGGCCGACGCCGATCAACAATTCCGGTACGGCAAGTCGCGGCGGCACTGCCTGCTGGTCGGTGATGCTCATGAATGTCCTCCCCGCTATGGATGGCCACGATCTGGTGGCCAAAACAGCCGCTTCCAGCAGCCGGCTTCGTCGTACCTTCACGCTTCATGGCCGCATGCGATCGATGCGTCGAGAAAAGGAGGAGGCGGCACGAGCCGCCCCCTTGGGGAAATCAGGCGAGACCGAGATCCTTGAGGATGGCCTCGATGCGAGCCGAATCCTCAGTGACGAATTTCGCATAGTCGTCGCCGGTGAGCAGGATGGACGTCCAGTTGCGGTTCTTGCATTCGGTCGCCCATGCATCGCTCTTGGCCATGGCTTCGACCAGCGTGATCATCGCCGCCTTGTCGGCGTCGGAAATGCCGGGCGGCGCGAAGACGCCGCGCCAGTTGAACAGTTCCACATCGATACCGGCTTCCTTGAGCGTCGGCGCGTCGATGCCGTCCTGGCGCTTGTCGGCCGAAATGGCGAGCAGCCTGAGCGCGCCCGCCTTGACTTGCTCGGAGAACTCGCCGAAGCCGGAAATGCCGGCCGCCACCTGGTTGCCGAGCAATGCCGACAGAGCTTCGCCGCCGCCCGCGAACGGTACATAGGAGAGGCTGGGAGCCGGAACGCCGACCGTCTTGGCGATCAGGCCGAACAGGATGTGGTCGGACCCACCGGCCGAGCCGCCCGCGACAGGAACCTTCGTCGGATCGGCCTTGAGTGCCGCGACGAAATCGGCGGCCGTCTTGAACGGCGAGTCCGCCGGCACCACCAGCGCCTCGAACTCCCCGGTGAGACGGGCGATGGGCGTGACTTGGGTCAGGTTGTTGGCCGCCTTGTTGGCGATGATGGCGCCCACCATGACCATGCCCGCGACCATGAGCGCATTGCCTTTGCCGCTCCACTGATTGATGAACTGCGGCAGCCCTACCGTTCCGCCGGCACCACCGACATTGGTGATCTGCGAGCCGGAGATGAGCTTCTCGCCGCGCAGCACCTGATCCATCGTGCGCGCCGTCTGGTCCCAGCCGCCGCCGGGCGCCGCCGGCACGAAGATCTGGACTTGAGGCGCACCTTCGGCGAAGGCGGGTGAGAAATGCGATGCCACCAGCCCGGCCGCGCCAGCCGCCGCCGTACTCATCAAAAATCTGCGTCTGTTCAGCATGGGATTCCTCCAGATCACGACACCTCCTCCGGTGCCTGCCAAAACGCGCCTGTTCACAGACCCGTGATCAAGTTCAAGCAGATTTTACCTTGTTCCGTCAACAGGAACGACATTCTGCTGGACAGAACGGTCCGGTGGCGCGACAGAGTGGTTCCGCTCGGGCTTCACCGAATTGGGAACCGCAATGGACTTACCAGGCAACTCGGCTGATGCGGAAATCCGGCGCACCTCCGTCGAAGGTGTTGCGGCACTCGACCGGGCGATCGCCATCCTCGACGCCTTCAGCACGGCCGACCGCTCGCTAAGTCTTGCTGAAATCGCGATGCGCACCGGTCTTTACAAAAGCACGATCCTGCGGCTCGCCAATTCGCTGTTGCGCGGGCAACTGCTCGAGCGCCTGGACGATGGGCGCTATCGCGTCGGACCCGCCGCCTTTCGGCTGGGCGCGCTTTACCAGCGTTCGGTGGTGGCGGTGGACATCCTGTTGCCGATCATGCGCGATCTCTCCGAACGAAGTTGGGAGAGTGTTGCCTTCTACGTCCGCTCGGGAGACGTGCGCACCTGTCTTTACCGGGTCGAATCCAAGCATCCGATCCGCTACACGATACGCGAAGGCGACGTATTGCCTCTGCTGGCCGGCTCGGGCGGGCGCGTGCTGGCGGCCTTTTCGGGACAGCAGGGCGAACCCTACGAAACCATTCGCAAAACGTGCAATTGTCTCGCTGTGGGTGACCGCGACCCCGAAACGGCAGGCGTCTCGGCGCCGGTTTTCGGGCCGGGACACGCGCTGCTTGGCGCCTTGACGCTGGCTGGTCCAAGCACGCGCGTCGACGCTGCCTTCCTTGAGCGCATGAAGCGCCCGCTGCTCGAGGCGGCGGCCCGCGCCACTCGCGCCTTCGGCGAGGATGCCTCCATGCTGGAGCAGGCGAGCCTCGCGACGGCGGCTTTGCCCTAGCTCCCGCGGTGATGGCATCGGAAAGGCCTCCAACTTCCGCTCGCCGCCCCTGTAAGGAAGCTGCGCGCCCAAGGCCGGTTGCGGCAGGTCAAGGTGTGCAGCGGTTTTCCGTCCGGATTGCGCGTTTGTAGCGCCTGGCCGGGTGATTGTCGGCGCCCTCGCCTCGCCTGACACCCCTCAGGGCAGCCGCTCCAGCAGCATGGTCGGCGCATCATGGTAGAGGGTCTGCGTCAGCTCGATATAGCCGCACTTCCTAGCGACGTTCAGCGAAGCCGTATTTTCGGGATCGATGATGCAGACGGTTCTGGCACGTCCGAACGTCTCGTCGCCCCAGCCATGCACGCGGCTGACGATCTCCGTGGCAAGGCCGGCGCCGTGCGCGGCCGGTGCGAGCGCCCACCCCGCCTCGGGGATGCCTTCGATCGACGGCTCCATGTCGCGCCTCAGATCGTGGAACCCGGCCTCACCGATGAAACGGCCGGTCGCTTTCTCCTCGATGGCCCAGAAGCCGTAGCCAAGCAGCGACCACAGGCCGGCATGGCGCAGGAAGCGCATCCAGCTTTCCTCACGCGTGCGCGGCTTGCCGCCGATGAAACGGGTGACGACGGGGTCGGCCCACATGGCGGTATAGGCGTCGAAATCCTTCAGTTGGTGCACCCTTAGAATGGTTCGCTGGGTCTCGATGACCGGAACACCGTGCGGATTTTTCATGACGATATGCCTCGCTGATCTTCAGCGCTTAGCAAATCGCTGGTGCGGGGCAAGGGCCAGGGGGATGCGCGCCATCATCCAGGGAAGGCCTAGTAATCGAAGCAGAACTTCAGCCGTGCCAGACCATATTCATGTAGACACCACCACGCTCCAATTCATCCAGCATCTGGTCGAGCCGCTTTCGCCTGGTGTCCGGACGCTTGGCGCGGCCGATCCAGCCCAGATAGTCGTTCTTCTGATAGTGCGGCCGAGCCTAATCCCGGTGTTCGCGGCGGCGATGGCGCGCGGCTACGGCGCCTGATCGTCGGCGGCGACAGTTTCAAGCGGGGCGATCGGCACCAGGGGCGCCGGAATGCTGGTCGTCTTCACCTCTGCCTTGCAAATATCGGCAATGACGCAGGCCGGGCAATCCGGCTTGCGCGCCTTGCAGACATAGCGTCCGTGCAGGATCAGCCAGTGATGCGCATGGCGCATATATTCGTCCGGGATGATCTTCAACAACCCCTGCTCTACCTGTTCCGGCGTCTTGCCGGGCGCCAGGCCAAGCCGGTTGCCGATGCGCAAGATATGCGTGTCGACCGCCATCGTATGCTGGCCGAAGGCCATGTTGAGCACGACATTGGCGGTCTTGCGCCCGACACCGGGCAAATTGACCAGTTCATCGCGGTCATCCGGCACCTCGCCGCCATGGTCGCGGATCAGCGCCTGCGATAGGGCGATGACGTTCTTGGCCTTGTTGCGCCAGAGACCGATGGTCCTGATATGGTCGCCGACCTTGGTTTCACCGAGCGCCAGCATCTTTTGCGGCGTGTCCGCAACCTTGAACAGAGCCCGCGTTGCCTTGTTGACACCGGCATCGGTCGCTTGCGCCGAAAGCACCACCGCCACCAGCAGCGTGAAGGCATTGACGTGTTCGAGTTCGCCCCTCGGCTCCGGCCGCTGCACCGAAAAACGCCGGAAAATCTCATGCACTTCAGCCGGGCTGTAGCGGGACGAGCGCCGCGCCGGCCGAGGGCGCGGCTTGGCATTGGAGCCATCACGGCGTCCGGCCGGCAGCTCTTTTTCGGGCATGGAAGACTCATTGGACTTGGGACGCGCCATTTCCCTCCTATAATAGTCTGTCATGAGTGACACAAACGCCTCGTTTCAGGCTGACGAGCCCTTCTTTCATGCGTTGCTGACCCCGCACCGGTCGCTGGGCAGGACGGGCTTCCTGATCCTGATGGGCGCACTGATGGTCGGCTGGCTGGTGACGGGTGCGTTTTTCCTGTCGCGCGGTGCCTGGCCGGTGTTCGGCTTCTTCGGCCTCGACGTGGTGGCCGTCTACATCGCCTTCCGCGTCAATTACCGGGCTGCACGCGCCCGCGAGGAAGTGTCGGTCTCGCGCACCAGCCTCGACATTCGCAAGACGGCCCCCTCGGGAAAGTCGGAAGCGCATCGCTTTAATCCGTTCTGGGTACGGTTTTCGATCGCCCGGCACGCCGAGATCGGCATCATCAGAATGACCGTGGAGGCACAAGGCCAGAACGTGCCGATCGGCGGCTTCCTCGACCCCGATTCGCGCGAGAGCTTCGCCACCGCCTTCTCGCGCGCGCTGGCGACCGCCAAGGCGCGCTAAAAGCAATTCCAGAAAATTTCCTTAGGGAACGCCTTGCCGTAGAGCGTCATGAGCAAGGTCTCTTTTGACCCTGTCAGATGGACTTTTTCGCCAGCCATCAGCGGCTCCCTGGCTCGAATCCCGAGTCTATCTTGGCAAGTGCTGCAAGAAGGCAAGTTTCGGGTGGCGATCGGCGCCCCGAGGGGCGATATTCCAGCCCAAGGAGACAGTCCATGAGCACACACACGGCAGTCCTCAAGAGGGACATCACGCCTGAGGGCAGCGACTACGAAATCGTGCGCCGCGCCATCGAAAAGATCAGCCTCGACTATCGCGACCAGCCATCGCTGGAAGAACTGGCCGAGGAGGTCGGCGAGACGCCGACCGGCTTGCAAAAACTCTTCACCCGCTGGGCCGGCCTGTCGCCCAAGGCCTTCTTGCAGGCGGTGACGCTGGACCATGCGCGCAGGCTGCTCGATTCCGGCATGCCTCTGCTCGAAACCTCCTTCGAACTGGGCATGTCCGGCCCCGGCCGGCTGCACGACCTGTTCGTCACCCATGAGGCTATGTCACCGGGCGACTACAAGACGCGCGGCGCCGGCCTCACCATCCGCTACGGCTATCACACCTCCCCGTTCGGCACTGCCCTGATCATGGCCACCGACCGCGGGCTTGCCGGCCTCGCCTTCTGCGACGCAGGCGAGGAACGCACCGCTTTTGCCGATATGTCAGGCCGCTGGCCGAACGCGCTCTATATCGAGGACAGGGAAGCGACGGGGCCCTATGCCGCGCGCATCTTCGAGCCGACGCTGTGGCGCGCCGATCAGCCGCTTCATGTCGTCATGATCGGGACCGACTTCCAGGTCCGCGTCTGGGAGGCGCTGCTCCAGATTCCGATGGGCAAGGCCCGTACCTATTCCTCGATCGCGGCCAGCATCGGTGCGCCGAGCGCCAGCCGCGCGGTCGGCGCCGCCAACGGCGCCAACCCGCTCTCCTTCGTGGTGCCTTGCCACCGCGCCATCGGCAAATCAGGCGATCTCACCGGCTATCACTGGGGCCTGACCCGCAAGCGCGCCATCCTCGGCTGGGAGGCGGGGCAGATTTCGTCGTGAAATGTCGATTTTTTCTTCCTGCCCCGGAGAATATACTTATATTTGGAAATACGCAGTATTATTGCGCTTGGTTTTGAAACTTCTGGATACAACCGTGGACAACCGCCGGTTTCTTCACGAGCGTTATTTCGATATCTTATTTAAGTTTACGCTAAATTAACCACGATAAAGCGATGATGACCCATATTAATTCGGGCGATCCGACTTAATAGGAGAATCTCGATGAAGTTGTTCCGCACCGTGTTTGGTGCAGCCTTGCTGGTCACGTGCCTGGACCACGCGGCGATGGCCACAACGCAGAATGTCATCTTCAATGGCACGGTCACCGCGACCTGTACGCTTGTCGTCGGCACCAACGGCACCATGACGGTGAGCGCCGACCTTCAGTCGCTGAGCTCCCACAACAGCGGCGGTTCGGCTGGAACAGTCACGCTCACCACCACCGGAGGTGTTTCACTTAGCGTCGATCCGGTGACCCTCACCACCGTGCCCGCCGCCGACAGCACCGCCACCACCTGGACACCGACCTATTCGGCCAGCGGCGCCCACACGACCGCTGAAACGGGGGCCGCCACCGCCCTCGCTGTCCCCGGCGCCGACCTTGTCTCGGTCCATCTCGCTGGCACCAAGGGCGGCAGCAACCGCTTCGCCACCGGAAACTATCAGGCAACGGTAACACTGCGCTGCGAATAGCCGTCGCGAAGGAGGGGTCCTTGAAACATGCACGAATCCTGGCGGCGCTGGCCGTCGGCCTGCCGGCCCTTGCCGCCAACGCCCAGTCGATGTCGCCGATGCGGGGTGAGGTCAACAGTTTCACCGACGCCTTCGCGATCCGCGTGTTTCCCGCCAATCCCTACGGCCAGAAGATCAAGGTCGAAATCCACGTTTACGATCAGAATTTTCAGCCAGTGGATGCCAAGATCTCTCCGAGCGTTTTCCAACTGGGCTCGCAGGCTTCCCGTCCTGTCCTTGTGGTCGTGCCCTTCGGCGGCGCTGCCGAGCGTAAAGTGCGTATCTGTACCGAGAGCATCCCCTTTCCCAATCAACAGACGCAGATAAGGGCACAGATATGCGGAAAGTTTTTTGGGCACCGCAAGTCCTGACAGTCGCGTTTGCGGCAACCTGGGCAGGGATCTCGCCGGTTCTGGCCGAGGATGTCTACAACCTCAATCAGAATGAGAGCGGCTTCAACTTGCCCGGCGTGACCTTGCCCCAAGGGCAGGATGAGGTCCACGCTTCCGACGGAACCACCTGCCGGTCCGCCGTATCGGGCACCGGTGCCTATCTCGACCTGGGCGTCATCAGAGGCAACAATCAGGCGAACAACGACGTCGCCACCTACGGCCGCGTGGTGATTCCGATCGGGCGTACGCCGAAGCGCGTCGATTGCAGCCGCCTCTACGAGCTTGAGGTCGAGCGCCTGCAGCTGGAGCTGAAGCTCCTCAAGATGGGCCTGGGCGGTGACGGGCCGACCGCGAGCGTGGCCGCCAGCGCACCTACGCCCGTGGCCGCGTCACCCGGATGGGCCAACGAAGGCTGGAGCATCAGAACCGGAAGCGGCGATGGCAAGAAAAAGAAGAAGAAATAGCAGCGCGCTGCTCGCGATGGCCGCGCTCGCCGGCTGCTGCCTTCCGGCGCAGGCCGCGATCATCGGCACCTGCAGCATCATGGTCGGGGCATCGGGCACGATGACCGCAAATCCGGCCATCGGCATACTGGGCTCCAAGCAGGCAGGCGGATCAAGCGCCAGCGCCACCGTGGTGGCAAGTTCCCTGCTGTGCTCGCTGCTCAATTTGCTGGACTGCTATTCGGTTTCAGCATCGGCGCCTGCCGCATTCTCGTCCGCGCCGAGCGGCGGCGGCACCAACGTGACCTTCGCCTCGGTCTTCCGCCTCGATGGCTCGGGGGTCGACAATAATGGGGGCGTGCCGCAAAGGGTCGCCAATGGCACCCACGCCATGCAGATCGACCTCACCGCCACCAAGTCGAGCGGTATCTTTCCCGCCGGCAACTATCAGGGCATCGTCACTGTGCTTTGTGAATGACGCGGCAAATCACGCTGGACCATTCGCGTGGTCTGGCATCGAACGGCTTGGCAGGATAGCTTCCGCGCATCAGCAGGAGGCATTTCTTGATTATCGTAGTCGGTTCGATCAACCTCGACCTTATCGCCAGTGTCGACCGCTTGCCGAGCCCCGGTGAGACGGTGAGCGGTTCCAGCTTTACGACGGCCCCCGGCGGCAAGGGCGCCAACCAGGCACTCGCCGCCGCGCGTGCCGGCGCTCAGGTGCGCATGGTCGGCGCCGTTGGCAAGGACAATTTCGCCCCCGAGGCACTGGCTTTGCTGCGCGAGGCCAAGGTCGACCTGTCGGGCGTGGGAGAGACCTTTGCCTCGACCGGCACGGCGCTGATCATGGTCGGCGATGACGGCGAAAACATTATCGCCGTGGTGCCCGGCGCCAACGCTTCCGTGGTGCCCGGCGACCTCTCCAAGGCTTTTCTGACAAAGGGCGACGTCGTGCTGCTGCAGCACGAGATTCCGCTCGCGACGGTCGATGCGGCCCTCGACCAGGCAAGGGTGGCCGGCGCGATCACTGTCCTCAACACGGCCCCTTTCCATGGCGGGGCAGCCGCCTTCCTCGGCAAGGCCGACTATGCGGTCGCGAACGAAACCGAATTCGACCTCTATGGCGAAGCCCTTGCCCTGAAAGGCCGCGATCGTGCAGCGCGCATGCGCGACTATGCCAGCAAGACTGGACGCATCATCGTCGTCACGCTCGGCGGCGACGGCGTGATGGCGGCAACGCCAGGCGAATTCCTGACCCTCCCTGCTTTGCAGATCACGCCGGTCGACACGGTCGGGGCCGGCGACACTTTCTGCGGCTATTTCGCCGCCGGCCTGTCGTCGGGCCTCACGCTCGAACAGGCATTGGCGCGTGCCGGCGCCGCCGGCTCGCTGGCTTGCCTTAAGCCCGGCGCCCAACCGGCGATCCCACTGGCCAAGGATGTCGACCAGGCGCTGCAAGAGGCCGGTTGAAATGATGCGTCCCCGCACGAAGCATGCCGTACCGGCGGCCAGCGACATCTGCCGCCTGTCGGCTGTCGAACTTGCAGACGCGATCCGCCGAAAGAAGCTCTCCGTGCGCGAGGTGGTGACGGCGTTCCTCGATCGCATCGATGCGGTCAACCCGCTGGTCAACGCCATCGTCTCGTTGCGCGACCGTGCCGACATACTGCGCGAGGCCGATGCCGCCGATATCAGCCGGACCGATGGCACCGGCGCGCTCTTTGGCCTACCCATCGCCATCAAGGACCTTGCCTCGACCACCGGCCTCAGGACCTCGTTCGGCTCGCCGATCTTCGCCGATTTCGTGCCGCGGGAAGACGATTTCTTCGTCGAACGCATCCGCGACGCCGGCGCCATCATCATCGGCAAGACCAACGTTCCCGAATTCGGGCTCGGCTCCAACACCTACAACAATGTTTTCGGGCCGACGCTGAACGCTTTCGATCCGGCGCTGACCGCGGGCGGCTCAAGCGGCGGAGCGGCGGTGGCGCTGGCGCTGGACATGGTGCCCGTCGCCGATGGCAGCGACTTCGGCGGCTCGCTGCGCAACCCGGCGGCCTGGAACAATGTCTACGGTTTCCGGCCGTCACAGGGGCTCGTGCCCAGCGGTCCCGACTTCGAGGTCTTCCACGCGCAGATGGGCGTCGAGGGGCCGATGGGCCGCAACGTCGCCGACATGGCGCTCTTGCTCGACGTGCAGGCCGGCTACCATCCGCAGGCGCCTCTCTCCTATGAGAAGCAAGGCTCCTTCCTCGAAGGCCTGGCGACGGCGGCGACCGGTGGCCGTATCGCCTGGCTCGGCGATCTCGGCGGCCATCTGCCGATCGAGCCCGGCATCCTCGACTTATGCGAGGCAGCACTCGCACGGTTCACGGATGTATCTTTCCTGACCGAGCCCTTGCGACCGGATTTCGATTTCGAGGCACTCTGGCAGGCCTTCGTGACGCTGCGCCAGGCCAGCAGCGGCTGCGCCCTGAAAGTACACTATGACGACCCCGCCAGGCGTGGCCTGCTGAAGCCGGAAGCCGTATGGGAAGTGGAAAACGCGATGCGGCTGACGGCGCCGCAGATACGCGGGGCCTCGGTCGTCCGAACCTCCTGGTACCGCACGCTGCTGTCGATCTTCGACCGCTTCGACCTCATCGCGCTGCCGACCGCGCTGGTCTTTCCGTTCGATGTCGGCACCCATTGGCCGCGCGAGGTCGGGGGGCGGGCAATGGACAGCTATCATCGCTGGATGCAGGTTTCGGCCTTCGCCACCCTGGGCGGTTGCCCGGCGGTCAATGTTCCCGTCGGCTTCGACGACAGGGGCCGGCCGATGGGCATGCAGCTGGTCGGCAGGCCACGCGGCGACCTCGCCGTGCTGAAGGCCGCGGCTGCCTATGAGACGACGCTGCCCTGGCCCGCCGGAGCCTGAGCCAGACCGGCGCGCCGGCTTGCGTCGTCCTCGCCGTCATGCATTGATTGTTGCATGCTAGGCCGCGATAGCGGCATTGCGAGGAAAAATCATGTCGTTGGAACTCTACGCCGCCTATGTCCTTGCCTGCATCGTCATCATACTGGTGCCGGGACCGACGGTGACGCTGATCATCGCCAACAGCATCCGCCACGGCACTCGCGCCGGTCTCGCTAATGTCGCCGGCACGCAAGCCGGCCTAGCAGTCATGATCGTCATCGTCGGCATCGGCCTCAACACGCTGATTTCGGGCATGGGCCACTGGTTCGAGTGGGTCAGGCTGATCGGCGCGGCCTACCTGATCTGGATGGGCGTGCAGATGTTCCGCTCGAAGGGCACGCTGAACGCCGACGGAACCGCCCGCAAACCACGCGGCGGCTTCTTCCTGCAGGGCTTGGCCGTGGCGCTGAGCAATCCAAAGACGCTGATCTTCTTCGGCGCCTTCTTTCCGCAGTTCATCTCTCCCGCCGGCAACTACCCACTGCAGATCGTCATCATGGGCCTGACCGCCATGATCTTCGCCGCCATGTCGGACTCGACCTATGCGCTCGCCGCCGGCCGCGCCGGGCGCATGCTGTCAGCCAGCCGCATCAAGCTCCTGTCGCGGATCAGCGGCAGCTTCATGGTCGGCGGCGGCCTGTGGCTGGCGTTTTCGAAGGCAAAGTAACGGCGAAAGCGCCTTCTCCATAAATTTTTGCGGAGACATATTGAAGAATTGTACGCTGCTGCACAACTCTTCACTATGCGCAAATCAAACGTTTCCTTTCGGGATCGCTTGCTTATTTGGCAATACGAGTACAGCGACGCAGTGATCGGCACCGCTTTCTTTTGCGCCTTTGCGCTGATGAAATCCATTGCGGTTGTAGGGCTCCAGGCCAATCCGGTCGTCACCACTCAACGCGTGATGGCCGTGGTAGAATACATCAGAGTGAAACCTGTCAGCCCGTATGCCATGGTAGGTCACAATCTATACTACACCTACGACGTGCGCCTTGATGACGGCAACACGCGGATTTCGATCGACGACGACGTCGAGCGACCGCATCTTGTTGGCTCACTCGTTCCTATTGAACGTCAACACCACAAGCGCGGCGTCGACACCTATCGATTGCTCAATGGGTGACAACGCGCGCCGGTGACACCGCGCGCTTGTCGGCGATTCCAAACGTCAGTTAAGCCGCCCCAGCCTTTCCACCAGCAGCGCGAAAAACCCATCATGGTCGATGTCGCGCATCACCATGGCGTTCTTTTCCCTGGAGGTGACCCCCCACCAGTCGACCACGGTCATGCCCATGGTCAGTTCGGAGGCGGTTTCCACGGTGACGTTGCAATGGCGGCCTTTGAACAGGTCGGGCTTCAGGAGATAGGCGATGACGCAGGGGTCGTGCAGCGGCCCTCCATCCGTGCCGTATTTGCCTTCGTCATAGCGCTCGAAGAATTCCAACATCTCGGCGGCGGCGATGCCGACCTTGGTGCCGAGCTTGCGGAACGCCTCGATGCGCTTGGACGTGGTCAGCGCCTTGTGGGTGACATCGAGCGGCATCATCACGATCGGGATGCCGGACCGGAAGACGACGTCGGCGGCATGCGGATCGACATAGATGTTGAATTCGGCCGTGGGCGTGACGTTGCCGCCCTCGAAGAAGCCACCGCCCATCAGCACGATTTCCTTGATGCGCGGCGCAATCCGGGGCTCTCGGATCAGCGCCAGCGCAACATTGGTGAGCGGTCCGAGCGGGCAGAGCGTGATGGTGCCGCTCTCTTCCTTCATCAGCGTCTCGACGATGAAATCGACGGCATACTGGTCCTGCAGCTTCATTGTCGGTTCGGGCAAATCCGGTCCGTTCAAGCCGGTCTTGCCATGGACCTCCTCGGCCGTGACCAGTTCGCGCGCCAACGGACGGATGGCGCCGGCGTAGACCTTGATTTCGGGCCGGCCGGCCAGTTCGCAGATCTTGCGGGCGTTCTTTTCGGTGAGCTTCAGCGGCACGTTGCCGGCGACGGCCGATATGCCGGCGATCTCCAGTTCAGGACTGCCAAGCGCCAGCAGAATGGCGATGGCGTCGTCCTGGCCGGGATCGGTGTCGATGATGATCTTGCGTGGTTGGGGCATTTCAATTCCTTGTTTGGCTGGCCATCAGCTCACCGGGCCGGTCCTGCGCCCGAAAGACGCCAACCGGCTGCAAAGCTGCTGAACCGCTTGACGGGGGACGGTTCCGGCCTGCGCGCTTCTCCTTGCATCCGCGCGTCGATTCAAGCGCCATGTCGATTATTCCTGTGAGTCCACGATGATCCTGGGCTATTTCCGTGGGTCCGCGACATGGTCTCCTTGGGCGGGTCTTTTGGTGGCTTGAACTTGGTCGCGGGGCGGACCATATCAAGACCATCGGGAAAAATGCCATTTGGGTTTTTCCAGTTTATGTCGCTCTTGAGAGGACAGTGTAACATGAGCCGAATGACGCCTTTCTCCAGCCCGCTTCTCCTGGGTTTCGACGCCATGGAAAAGACCCTGGAGCGTCTGGCGAAGTCCGGTGACAGCTACCCTCCCTACAACATCGAGCGCCTGAGCGGTGCCGACGGCAAGGCCGAAAGGCTGCGCATTACACTCGCCGTCGCCGGGTTCGCCGAAAGCGATCTCGATGTGACAACGGAGGAAAACCAGTTGGTCGTGCGCGGTCGCCAGACCGACGATACCGAGCGCGAATTCCTTCATCGCGGCATTGCCGCACGCCAGTTCCAGCGCTGCTTCGTGCTGGCCGACGGCATGCGTGTGATCGCGGCGGAGCTGAAGAACGGCCTTTTGTCGATCGACCTTGATCGGCCGGAGTCGGAACGGCTGGTACGGAAAATAAACATATCGGTGAAAGACTGATCTTCACCGATGGCTCTCATGCGGGATGGCCTTGAGCGGCGTCCTCGCGCCAAGGAGGCTTGAAATGACCAGAACTGACGAAACCATCACCATGACCAGCGGCGAATTCGCCCATCTCGGCGAAGGCTCTGTCGCCTATCTGCGCAAGGTCTCGAGCGACGAACTGCTCGGCCGCTTCCCCAACATCGGTGAAATCGCTCCCGGCATGGAGCTGTGGGCCCTGTTTGGGGCCAATGGCCAGCCGATCCTGCTTTCCGACGCGCGTGACCGCGCGCTGGCCGGCGCCATGGAAAACGACCTGACCACCGTCGCCATTCATTAAAGACAATTGGTTGGCTGAACTGAAAAGGGCCGCTCATGGCGGCCCTTGGTACAATATTTAAAAAGATGGCTTCAGGCCGCGTGCGAGGCCTGCGTATCCGACAAAAGCGCGTGGATCGCCGCGGCGTCGCGCGTGCCCCTGACCTTGGCCACGGTGTCGGCGTCGCGCAGCACGCGCGCGATGCGCGACAGTGCCTTGAGATGATCGGCACCCGCCCCTTCGGGCGCCAGCAGCAGGAACACCAGATCGACCGGCTGGTCATCCAGCGATTCGAAATCGACCGGCGTCTCCAGCCGGGCGAAAACGCCGGCGATGCGCTTCACGCCGGCGAGCTTGCCGTGCGGGATGGCGATGCCGTTGCCGACGCCGGTCGAGCCCAGGCGCTCGCGCTGCAGGATGGTGTCGAACACCTCCCGTTCCGGAATGCCCGAAATCGTCGCTGCCCGCTCGGACAGCAATTGCAGTAGCTGCTTCTTGGAGTTCGCCTTCAACGCCGGCAAAATCGCCGGAACGCTGATAAGATCGCTCAGATCCATGCTTGAAAATCCTTGTTCGCCTGCCGCGCCAGTCCCCACCCCTCGTGCGGCTGGCTTTTATCCCTGTGCGACTTTGGTCGTGGACGGATCGATCCAGCCGATGTTTCCGTCGGGCCGGCGATAGACGATGTTGAGATGGTCGGTTCCGGCATTGCGGAAAACAAGCACGGGACTGTCCTTGGTATCGAGTTCGATGACCGCCGAGGCCACCGACATGGTCTTCAGCGTCATGGTCGATTCGGCGACGATGGCCGGTGCGAAATCCTCCGGGATTTCCTCATCGTCATCGGCAAGCGGTGCCATCACCGTGTAAGCGATGTCGGTCAACTCGCCGTTGCCATTGCCTGAATTGTGCGATTTCAGACGGCGCTTGTATCGCCGAAGCCGGGTCTCCAGCCGATCGGCCGCGGCCTCGAAGGCGAGTGTCGGGTCCTGGGCATCGCCGGTGGCCTGCAGCGAGGCGCCGGAATCCAGCCGGATCATGCAATCCGCGGAATAGCGCGAGCCCGATTTGATGACGGTGACATGCCCCGCGAAGCCGCGATCGAAATATTTGCCGATCGCTTCACCGACACGATCGTTGATGCGTGTACGGAACGCATCGCCGATATCCATGTGCTTTCCCGAAATGCGCAGATTCATCTGAAAACTGACCTTCCTTGCTCAGGCTTCAAACTGGCCCGAGTTTATACTCGTGATCCGTGCGCACAAGCTTTGCGGCGTCACTCGCGCCGATTTAAATCCGAACTTTCCGGTTGATCACAAGCCGCCTTCTTGACCGTCCCGGGTCATTGTCGTGACGGACCATCCGCTAGCGGGCATCGAGCCCGTCTCATGCGGGCGGGCTTCTAGCCACTTCACCGTGGCTTGTCAATGAAACTTGAAAGCTGTGGAAATCGTGAACGCCTAGCGGCCGGCGCTGGCGAGCGCCCGTTTCTCGCGCCGGCGCTGTACCGAGGAGGGAATATTCATGCCTTCCCGGTACTTGGCGACCGTGCGCCGGGCGATATCGACGCCGCTTTCCCTGAGCATGTCGACAATAGCATCGTCCGACAGCACATCGACGGGCTTCTCCTCGTCGATCATTTGCTTGATGCGATCACGCACCGCTTCCGAGGAATGCGCATCGCCACCACCCGATGCCGCGATCGAGGCCGTGAAGAAATAGCGCAGCTCGAACACGCCGCGCGGGGTGAGCATGTATTTGTTGGCGGTCACCCGGCTGACCGTCGATTCGTGCATGCCGATGGCGTCTGCCACCGTGCGCAGGTTGAGTGGCTTCAGCTGGCGCACGCCATGGACCAGGAAGGCGTCCTGCTGGCGCACGATTTCCGAGGCCACTTTGAGGATCGTCTTGGCCCGCTGGTCGAGGCTCCGTGTCAGCCAGTTGGCGTTCTGCAGGCACTCGGCCAGGAAATCCTTTTCCGCCTGGTTCTTCGCGTGCGGCGACACCTGGGCGAAATAGATGTGGTCGACGAGCACGCGCGGCAGCGTTTCGGCATTGAGTTCGACGGTCCAGCTGCCGTCATTGGCCGCCCGCACCTCGACATCGGCGACGATCGCATCGCTGGCGCCGCCAGAAAACGCCATGCCCGGCCGCGGGTCGAGCGCCCGGATTTCGGCCAGCATGTCCAGCAAATCCTCCTCGTCGACGCCGCAGAGCCGCTTCAGCGTCTGGAAATCGCGGCGCGCCAGCAGTTCGAGATTGGCGACCAGGGCCTTCATGGCCGGATCGAGACGGTCACGCACGGCAAGCTGCAGCGAAAGGCATTCCGCGAGGTCGCGGGCAAACAGGCCGGCCGGCTCGAAGGTCTGGCACACGGCCAGCACCTTGCCCACCGCCACCTCGTCGGTGCCAAGCCGCGTGGCGATCTCCGCCAGATCGGCCCTGACATAGCCGGTCTCGTCGAGCCCATCGGCAAGTTCTCCGGCGATCAGCCGCGCGACGGGATCGATGAAGGCGAGCGCGACCTGCTCGCCGACATGGTCGCGCAGCGTGATCCCGCTCGCAGCCATGTCGCCGGCGTCGAGCCCCTCGGACGAGGAGCCTCCACTGCCCGAAGCCGATTTCCATTGCGCCGTCAGGTCGGGGCCCAATCGCTCGCTGGTGCCGGGATCGTCGGGAAACAGGTTTTCCAGGGACGTATCGAGCTTTTCCGAGATGGCCTCGGCACTCCATCCCACCTCGTTCTCGAACCAGTCACCATCGGCGGCCGCTTGCGGCTCTACGTCGAGCTTCTGCGCCTGGTCGCTCGCGGCATCATCCTGCGGCTCGGCGCGCTCCAGAAGCGGGTTGCGCTCGATCTCCTCGTCGATGAAGTGCTCTAACTCGGTATGGGTGAACTGCAGCAGCCGAATCGACTGCATCAGCTGCGGCGTCATCACCAGCGACTGCGACTGTCGGAGCTGTAGTTTGGCCGCCAATGCCATGGTTCGGTTTCAAACGCCTCCTCTACGCGTCCCCAACTTCCGGAAATCAATTTCACGGCCGGCCATAGAAACTGGCCCGGCTTTTGCTTGTCAAGGCAAAGCCTAGCAAAACCCGCTTACCGGAGCGTTATCCCGGAGCAAAATCGCGGAAAACAGGTCGCCGGCGCGCAAAAAATCGTATCAGAAAACAAATTTCACGCTCAGAGCGTAAAACCCTCGCCGAGATAAAGCCGCCGCACGTCGGGATTTGCCACCACTTCGTCGGCGCGGCCATGAGTGAGCACCTGGCCGGCGTGGATGATGTAGGCGCGGTCGATCAGGCCGAGCGTCTCACGCACATTGTGGTCGGTGATGAGGACCCCGATGCCGCGCGCCGTCAGGTGACGCACCAATTGCTGGATATCGGCGACGGCGATCGGATCGATGCCGGCGAAGGGCTCGTCGAGCAGCATGTAGGCCGGGCGCGTCGCCAGCGCGCGCGCGATTTCCAGGCGCCGCCTTTCGCCGCCCGAGAGCGACATGGATGGCGCCTTGCGCAGATGGCTGATGTGAAATTCCTCAAGCAGTTCGTCGAGGTTGCGCTCGCGGACCTTGCGATCCTTTTCGACCACTTCGAGCATGGCGCGGATGTTCTGCTCGACATTGAGCCCGCGAAAGATCGAGGCCTCCTGAGGCAGATAGCCGATGCCGAGGCGCGCGCGACGATACATCGGCATCGAGGTGACGTCGAAGCCGTCGATCTCGATCGTGCCTTCATCCACCGGCACCAGGCCGGTGACCATGTAGAAACAGGTCGTCTTGCCGGCGCCGTTGGGGCCGAGCAGCCCGACGGCCTCGCCTGCGCGCACGCCCAGCGTGACGCCGCTGACGACCTTGCGGCCCTTGTAGCTCTTGGTCAGACCCTTGGCGATCAAGGTTCCCTTGAACTTCGCCTTGTCGACCGTGGCCGGCGCCGAAAGCTTACCTGCGGCCCGTCCCGGAAGACGTGCCGTCAGCGACGACAGGCTGACCATCAGGGGTTCGTCGCTCCCGATTTCGGCGGCGGCGTAATCGACATCTGCACACGCTGCCCAGCACATGGATCGACCTGGGCCAGCCCGGTTTTCATCTGCACGGTGAGCTTGCAGCCGACCAGCACATTGTCGTTTTGCGAAAGGACGACCTTTTTGCCCGAAAGCACCAGCACCTGGCTCTTCATGTCGAAACTGCCCTGATCGCCGGTCGCGACCTGCTGATCCGACTTGATGTAGACCTTGTCGGAGATCTCCAGGTGATCGATGTTGGCCGAGCCGGTCATGGCTGCCGCCCCGGCGGCTTCGGCGCCCTTGGCGCCCGCATTGGGGTCCTTGACGTAGTAGACCATCATCTTGCCGGCCTTCATCAGCGTCGGCCCCTGGACGACGGTGACATTGCCGGTGAAGATCGCGACGCTGTCGGCCTGGTGGACTTCCAGCTTGTCGCTTTCGATCTGGATCGGCTTGTCGCCGGCCAGTTTGAGACCCGACACCTGGCTGGCCGCTCCCGACTGCGCCAGCGACGGCGCCAGGCTGAGCAGGAACAGCGCCGAAGTTGCGGCCGCAAGCCGTGTCGAATTATTGAGCCACATTCGCTTCTTCGCCCTTTGCCTCAGCCGCCTTCAGAACGGCGGGATCGATGTTGACACGAACCTTGTTCTCGAACACCAGGATCTTGCCATTGTCCTGGACCGACATCGAATCCGCCCTGATCTGCGACCCGCCACGGCTGACATCGACGGGATCATCCGTCTTCATAGTGCCTTTGCCCATGTCGAGGAAGACCGATTTGAACTTGGCCTGCATGCCGTCGGTCGTGCTGATGGTGACGTCGCTGTTCAGCTTCATCGTATTGCCGTCGCGATCGTAGGTACCGCGCGAGGCTTTAATCGCCGCGACATTGTCGGGGGCGATCGGCACCTTGGCGTCGATGCCTTCGAGTTCGATGATGCCTTGCGTGCTCACATCTTGGATGGCGCGCAGCGCCGTCATCGAATAGGGCTGCTTCTGCTTGGTGAAACCATTGAGTTTGGGATTGGCCATCACCAGCTTACCGTTCGAGAAGGCGGTGCCTTCGGCCTGCACCGCGACGGAAACGGGCGCGGCGAGGTAGGAATAGACTGGGAAGGCGACGGCGATCAATGCCGCGGCCAAGGGCACGGCGAATTTGAGCACGCGCACGCGGCGTGAATGACGCTGGGCGCGGTCGAAAGCTTCGCCCCGCGTCCAGTCATCCGCCGGGGGAGCCAACTCCGTCTCCGGGCTGGTCGGTTCATTCGGTCGCGCTAACATGACTGCTTTCTTCTAAAACCCTGCCCCGGGAGCACCGCCTATAGGTGGGACGCCAGCGCCCTCGCGCAAGCACAAGCCGACGAAAACCGCAAAAATGTGACAGCTGCCGTGCACAAACGAAACCCGGGTCAGCGCAACAGCCAGTGCTTCATAGCAGAAATAGACGCCCTTGCGTCTTTTTTCACCACCGAAGTTCTTCCCACTTACCTTGCGTCGCCCGCACAGGCCAGTCACAAAACAGACAACACGGACCGCCGCGCGCGGATTGCCGCGCCATGTGCGGGACGGAACTGCTTCCCGATCAAGACATCATGGTCTAAAAGCGTCTCTTCCCGATGACTGTGAGGCTGACGATGGCATTGAGAGCCGACGACCTGATCGACCGCCGCCGCTTGCGGCGCAAGCTGACTTTCTGGCGTGTCGCGGCCTTCGGCATCGTGGCGCTCGGGGTGATTGCGCTGTCGGCCTGGTTCTATGGCGACGATTTCGGCGGCTCCGCCGTCGACCACATCGCCAAGGTCAGGATCGAAGGCACCATCACCGAGGACGACGAACTGATCAAGCGGCTGGAGGCTATCCGCCAGTCGCCGAAAGTAAAAGGCGTGATCCTTGTGGTCGATTCTCCTGGCGGCACCACCGTCGGCGGGGAATCGATCTACGAGGAGGTGCGCAAGCTGGCCGCCGACAAGCCTGTCGTGGCCGAGGTCGGCACGCTCGCCGCGTCGGCGGGTTACATGATCGCCAGTGCCGCCGACCATATTGTCGCCCGCAAGACCTCGATCGTCGGCTCGATCGGCGTGCTGATCCAGTATCCCGACGTAAGCGGCCTGATGGACAAGCTCGGCGTCAAGCTGGAGGAGGTCAAGTCCTCGCCGCTGAAAGCCTCACCCTCGCCCTTCAAGCCGACCAATGACGACGAGCGCGCCATGGTCCGCAAGCTCATTCTGGACAGCTACGACTGGTTCGTCGGCATCGTCGCCGAACGTCGCAAGATGACCCACGAACAGGCGCTGGCGCTGGCCGACGGTTCGATCTTCACTGGCCGCCAGGGTGTTGCCAACGGGCTGATCGACGCCGTCGGCGGCGAGTCCGTGGCGATCGACTGGCTGTCGACCAAGGGTGTCGATGCCAAGCTCAAGGTGGTCGAGTGGAAGGACACGGAACGGCGCGGCGGTTTCCTGTTCTCGAAGGCGATGGCACGCACGATCGCCGGCGCGCTCGGCCTGCCGGACTCCGGCGGCGACGTGATCCATGAACTTGGCGCCGACCGCTTGTTTCTTGACGGTCTCGTTTCCGTCTGGCACCCTTGAGACGCGTTGGGACAGCTAAAAAAGCAAATAAAATCATCCTGATAATTTTGGCCGAACTGCTTTCACGGGGACCCGTCTGATGATCAAGTCCGAGCTTGTGCAGATTATTGCCACGCGCAATCCGCATCTTTTCCTGCGCGACGTCGAAAACATCGTCGGCGCGATCTTCGATGAAATCACCGACGCGCTTGCCGAGGGCAACCGGGTCGAATTGCGCGGTTTCGGCGCTTTTTCGGTGAAGAACCGACCTGCCCGCACCGGCCGCAACCCGCGCACCGGCGAATCCGTGGAGGTCGAGGAGAAATGGGTGCCGTTCTTCAAGACCGGCAAGGAGTTGCGTGAAAGGCTGAACGGCGGCAAGTAGGCGCGTCAGCGCTGGACGGCCTTATCGGCCCGCTTGCGACGGAAAACATCATGCTCAATCGCTTCATACTCATCGTGGTCTTCGTGCCCCTGGCGATCATCCTGATCGCTTTGGCCGTCGCCAACCGCGAACTCGTCGCCTTCACGCTGGACCCGTTCAATCCCGGAAATCCGAAGCTGACGCTCACCTTGCCGCTGTTCATCTTCCTGTTCCTGGCGCTCGCCATCGGCATGGTCGTCGGCAGCCTGGCGACATGGGTGAAGCAGGGCCACTACCGCAAACTGGCGCGCCAGCGCGGTGTCGAGGCCGAAAACCTGCGCCAGGCAGTCAGCCGCACGCCCTCGGTGCCGCAGGCGTCAGCCCAAGCACCGGCCCAAGGATCGGCCCAAGGATCGGCATTGCCGAAGCCGACCAATTGAGCCGCAGGTCGGCGCGTTTCTTTTCACGGAGCTTTTCATGCTGACCATTTCGGCCGCTGAGGTCGATCGTGCGCTGACCTTTCCTGGACTGGTCGAGACATTGCGCACGGCATTTCGCGAGGGCGCGGTGCAGCCGGTCAGGCATCATCACACGGTCGAAAGGCCTGACGGCGCGGCGTCGACCTTGCTGCTGATGCCCGCATGGACCGATTTTCACGCCGCGGGCCGTTCCGCCGGCGGCCATATCGGCGTCAAGATCGTCACCGTCTCGCCCGACAACAACGCCGTCGGCAAGCCCGCCGTGATGGGGCTCTATCTCCTGCTCGATGGCAGCACCGGCGAGCCGGAAGCCCTGATCGACGGCCAGCGGCTGACGCAGTGGCGCACGGCGTGCGCCTCGGCCCTCGCGGCGTCCTATCTCGCCCGCGACGATGCCTCGCGGCTGCTCGTGGTCGGCGCCGGCGCGCTGTCGCCCTTCCTGGCCAAGGCGCACAGCGCCGTGCGGCCAATCAAGACCATCCGCATCTGGAACCGCACCCCGGCCAACGCCGAGAAAGTCGCGGCCGATCTGCGCGCCGAGGGCTTCGCGGCCAGCGTCGCGACCGATCTCGATGCCGAGCTTGGCCAGGCCGACATCGTCTCCTCGGCGACAATCACCTCCACGCCTCTGATCAAGGGCACGTTGCTGCGGCCCGGAACCCATGTCGACTTGGTCGGCGGCTTTACGCCTGCGATGCGCGAAAGCGATGACGACGCGATCATGCGCGCCCGCGTCTATGTCGACACCCGTGCCGGCGCCACCAAGGAAGCCGGCGACATCGTCCAGCCACTGGCCTCAGGCGTGCTGAAACCACAAGCCATCGTCGCCGACCTGCACGAACTGGCGCGCGGCCAAAAGGAAGGTCGCGGCAGCCCGGACGAGATTACGCTGTTCAAGTCGGTCGGTGCCGCGCTGGAGGACTTGGCCGCCGGCATTGCCGTCTACAAGGCGCTCAGGGGCTAGTCGAGGCGAGTTTGGCGCCCATCGTCTCCGCGATCAAAGCGAAATCTGCCACGCTGATCGGGAACAAGCCAAAGCGCAACGGGTAACCCCAGTTCGATTTGCCTGAGGTGAACTCCAGCCTCTCAAGCAATGGCTTGATCGGCGTTTCCTGTGCCTGCGCCCAGTCGACATCGCGACGGAACGGCGTGAAGCCGCCGCCCATGTCGCCTTGATAGGGGTCTCCTTCCCGCACCATGCCGATCGCCGTGAACGCCTGCAGACCGTCTTTCTCCCCCAAAACCGTGGTCGGCGAATAATAGACAATGCCATCACCGGGCCTGACGCGGCGCAGCGGTGCCGCCTTGCCATGGTTGACCTGCATGAAGCCGCCCTTGCGGCCGCGCCGGACATGTTCGGCCGACGCCACGGCGATCCAATACGCGCTCATTTCTGTTCCTAATTGGCCAGTTGTCCGTCGGCCAACGCTTGCCCGCTAATCGGCCCGCAGTGCCGGAGTGCCAAACGATAGGGCTGGGGCCGCGGCAATGGCAAGTGCGGCCGTTCGGAACGGCTTCGGCCCGGAACCGTTGTTGCGTCATGCGACTATATGGCTTCCTGCTGTTCTGGTCTGTCTTGGCCACCATGATCGCTGCGCTCAGCCTCGGGCCGTCCTTCGCCCATGTCCTGGAATCGGTGCCCCGGCTCACCCGATGGTCCCCGGCGCTTTGGCGCGAGGCCACCGTTTTCAACGGCCAGTTCCTGCTCTTCGCAATCATTGGCGCGCCGCTGGATGTCGGGGCAATCATCTGCCCGGGACTGCTGGCGTGGCTGCTGCGCCAAGATCGGCCGGCGTTCTGGTTCGCACTCGCCGCCACCTTGCTCTATGCGCTATCCCTCGTACTTTGGTTCGTTCTCGTCAAACCGGCCAATAAAGTTCTCGCCACCTGGGTGCCAGGGCCGATTCCAGACAATTTCGACGCCATACGGCTGCGCTGGGAAACCGGCCACATGGCCGTCACGGCGGCCAAGGCTGCCGGCTTCGTTTCGCTGGTTGTCGCACTGCTTTCGATCGGGCGTGGCGGCTAAGCCATCCGCAATCGCCGCAATTGCCCCAATCGCCCCAATCGCGCAGTCGCAATGTCGCGCGGGTTTGTTGCGCCGATGGGCATAGCTGTGGCAGAAGCGGGCCGAACCGCCGGAGAAGCTGTCTCTTGAAGTCTTTTCGCGACAAACGCCGCGACGGCCGCCCGCACCAGCCGGGTAAAGGCGAAGCCGCGCAATCGCGTCCACCGGAAGGTCGCGGCGTGGCCAGGCCGGAGCTCAGGCCGCGGCAAGACCTGAAGCCGGACCAGCCCGCACCGAAATCCACGCCCCGCAACCTTGCCCGTCGCGACGGCGTCCTGCCCGCTGAGCAACTTCCGGTAATCCTCGAAGTGGCACCCAACGCGGATTACGCGCTGCTCGACAGCGGCGCTGGACAAAAGCTTGAACAATATGGCCCCTACCGCATCGTGCGGCCCGAGGGCCAGGCGATCTGGCAGAAAGCTCTGCCGGCCAGGGACTGGGAGCGTGCCGACGCGATCTTCACCGGTGACACCGACGAGGAAGGCATCGGTCGCTGGCGTTTTCCCAGGACGCCGCTCGGCGAAACCTGGCCGATGAAGCATGACGGCATCGACTATCTCGGCCGCTTCACCTCGTTTCGCCATGTCGGCGTCTTTCCCGAGCAGGCGTCGCACTGGGACCATATGGCCGGGCTGATCGCGGCCGCCAGGCGGCCAGTCAAGGTACTCAACCTGTTCGGCTATACCGGCCTTGCCTCGCTGGTGGCGGCGCGCGCCGGCGCCGAGGTCACCCATGTCGACGCCTCGAAGAAGGCGATCGGCTGGGCTCGCGAAAACCAGGAGATATCCGGACTTGGCGGCAAGCCGATCCGCTGGATCGTCGACGACGCGGTCAAGTTCGCCGAGCGCGAGGAGCGTCGCGGCAGCCGCTACGACATCATCCTGTTCGATCCGCCGGCCTATGGCCGCGGCCCCAAGGGCGAGGTCTGGCAATTGTTCGAAGATCTTCCCGATCTGACGGACCTCTGTCGCTCGATCCTGACCCCAAGACCGCTTGCCGTGGTGCTGACCGCCTATTCGATCCGTGCCTCCTTCTTCGCCATCCACGCTCTGGTGCGCGACACCTTCGCCGGCATGGGCGGCAAGGTTGAATCGGGTGAGCTGATCATCCGTGAAAAGTCCGCCGGCCGGGCGCTTTCGACGTCACTGTTTTCGCGTTGGGTGGCCTGACATGAACGAACGGCATGCCGGCGCGCCCGGTCAGGTGAAGGAAGTCACCAGCCTTGCCAATCCGCTGGTCAAGGACATCAAGGCACTTGCCTTGAAGAAATTCCGCGACCAGCAGAACGCCTTCATGGCCGAGGGGCTGAAGCTGGTCATCGATGCGCTCGACTTGGGCTGGCAGATCAGGACGTTGGTCTTCGCCAAGGCCGGACGCGGCAACGCGGCCGTGGAAAAGGTCGCGGCACGCACCGTCGCCGCCGGCGGCACCGTGCTCGAAGTATCGGAAAAAGTGCTTGTCGCCATCACCCGCCGCGACAATCCGCAAATGGTGGTCGGCGTCTTCTCGCAGAAATTCCTGGCCCTGAAGGACATCCGTGCCGACAATGGCGATGTCTGGGTGGCGCTCGACCGGGTGCGCGATCCCGGCAATCTCGGCACCGTCATCCGCACCGTCGATGCCGTCGGCGCCAAGGGCGTCATCCTGGTCGGCGACACCACCGATCCGTTTTCGGTGGAAACGGTGCGCGCCACCATGGGGTCGATCTTCGCCATACCGGTGGCCAAGGCAACGACGGAGGCATTCCTTGCCTGGCGCGGCGGCTTTTCAGGGCTGGTTGCCGGCACGCATCTGAAAGGCGCGGTCGATTACCGCTCGGTGGATTTTTCCCGCGGGCCGGTGCTGCTGATGATGGGCAATGAGCAGCAGGGCCTGCCCGAAAGCCTGGCGGCAAGCTGCGACAGGCTGCTCAGGATTCCGCAGGCGGGCCGTGCCGATTCGCTCAATCTCGCGGTCGCCACCGGCATCATGCTGTTCGAGATCCGGCGCGGCGCGCTGAAGCTCGAACCAATTTCGGACCAGCAATGAGGGTTGCCCAATCGTGAAATCATGGTCTCCCTACGCGCTGCTCGTCATGGTGGCCATCGCGCTCGACCAGTGGATAAAGACACTGGTCGAAGCCGGACTGCCCTTCCAGGAAAAGCTCGACCTCCTGCCCTTCCTGGCGCTGTTCCGCACCTACAACACCGGCATCGCCTTCTCGATGTTCTCCTCCTTCGGCGACATCGGCCTGGTTGTCATCGCGGTGCTGGTCGTCGCTTTCGTGCTTTACCTCGCCACGCGCACGCCATCGGGCCATGTCATCGCCCGCACCGGCTTTGCCCTGATCATCGGCGGCGCGCTGGGCAATCTGATCGACCGCGCCGTCTACGGCCACGTCATCGATTACATCCTGTTCCACACGCCGGTCTGGTCCTTCGCCGTCTTCAACCTTGCCGATGCCTTCATTTCGGTGGGCGCGGCCCTGGTCGTCTTCGACGAACTCATCGGCTGGCGGCGTGAACCCGCGCCTCCGAACGCCAAGCCTTCCGAGGATTGACCCCGCGCGGCCATCGCCGCACAGTCACGCCGAGCAAGTTCGGGGAGAAAAAGATGACCGAAACCTTCAAAGCCATCCTCGTTTCGCGCGATGCCGAGAAAAAACAGTCGGTCGCCGTGACCGATCTCATCGACGCCGATCTGATGGAGGGCGACGTCACCATCGCGGTCGAGGCAACGACGGTGAACTACAAGGATGGACTGGCGATATCGGGCAAGGCGCCGGTGATCCGTCGATGGCCGCTGGTGCCGGGCATCGACCTTGCCGGCACCGTCATCTCCTCTTCCAATCCCGACTGGCGCAAGGGCGACAAGGTCATCCTGAACGGCTGGGGCGTTGGCGAAACCCATTTCGGCGCCTATGCCGGGCGCGCCCGCGTCAAGGGCGACTGGCTGGTGCCCCTGCCGGAAGGCATGAGCGCGCATGATGCCATGGCGGTCGGCACCGCCGGCTACACGGCCATGCTCTGCGTCATGGCGCTGGAGCGGCACGGCATCCTGCCTGAGCGCGGACCTGTCGTGGTGACGGGTGCTGCCGGCGGCGTCGGTTCGGTCGCGGTCTCGATCCTGTCCAGCCTCGGCTACCATGTCATCGCGTCGACCGGCCGCAACGCCGAAAGCCCCTATCTGATCAACCTCGGCGCCGCCGAGGTGATATCGCGCGACGAGCTCAACCAGCCCGCCAAGCCGTTGGCCAAGGAGCGCTGGGCCGGCGGCATCGATTCGGTCGGCAGCCACACGCTGGCCAATGTGCTGTCGATGACCTCCTATGGCGGCGCGGTCGCGGCCTGCGGCCTGGCCGGCGGCATGGATCTTCCGTCGAGTGTCGCCCCCTTCATCCTGCGCGGCGTCTCCCTGCTCGGCATCGATTCGGTGATGGCGCCGAAAGCCGTGCGCCTCGAGGCCTGGCGGCGCATCGGCTCCGATCTCGATGTGGACAAGCTCGCCAGCCTGTCCACGACCATCGGCTTCGACGGCATCATCGGTGCGGCACACGACATCGTCGACGGCAAGATCCGCGGCCGCGTCGTCGTCGACATGTGACCCGGTTCAGGGGTGGCAGGCGCCGGGCGGAATTGCCACATTGGCTGGCAAATCCGTCGCCGCCGGGCCAAAACGCCCGATCCGCTAAAATTCGAACGATCCCCCGCAATTTTCCATAATCTCTGTCTGGCAAAGGATTTCGCATGATCGCGGAATCCGACAGCCAACAGGCCGACGCCGGCGACGACATCGATGCGGCATCGGCGCAACCGCCGGTATCGGCGCGGCGGTTTATCGCCGCGCCGCCGCTGGTCCCTGATCAGCAACCGGCCAAGCGCGAAGGCCTGCCGATCCTGACCTTCGTTGCCGTCATGCTGCTGGCCGGCCTCTCATCCCTGACCGGGGCGCCAGTCTTCATTAGCCTTGCCTTGCTGGCAACCGGCCTTGCTGGCCTGGCCATGCATCTGCGCGCCAGACGCAGCGTACGCCGCACCGCGGTCCTGCTCGACGAAACCACCGCCCGCAACCGCGCCGAGATCGAGACGCTGGCCGACCGCATGTGGGAGATGCAGGAAAGCGAGGAGCGCTTTCGCGGTCTCATCGACGCGCTCGGCGATCTCGTCATCCATCGCGACCGCGACGGCTACATCGTCTACGCCAACAAGGTGTTCGCCGACCTCGTCGAAACCGATCCGCGCGATCTTGCCGGCAAGACGTTGGCCGAACTCGGCATCGAGGTCGGTATCGTTCCCGATGCGGCTTTCTCGGATCATGAATGCCTGAGTTCCACCGACGTCGCCATCCGCACGCCGACGGGCCCGCGCTGGTTCTCCTGGATCGAGCTGTCGGTGCGCGAAAAGGACAGCGGTGCCGTTTCGCATCGCGCCATCGCCCGCGACATCACAGCACGCAAGCGCGCAGAATCGTCCATGATCACCGCGCGGGAGCGGGCCGAGTTCGCGAGCCAGGCCAAGTCGCGCTTCCTCGCCACCGTCAGCCATGAGATCCGCACGCCGATGAACGGCATCATGGGCATGGCCAGGCTGCTCGCCGACACCAGCCTTTCGCCGGAGCAGCAGACCTATGTCGGCGCCATCTCGACCTCGGCCAGCGCCTTGCTTGCCCTGATCGAGGACCTGCTCGACTATTCCAAGATCGAGGCCGGACGCTTCGATCCCGAACCGCAGCCCATGTCGGTGCGCGAGATCGCCGACAACATCATCGAATTGATGGCCGCGCGCGCCTTCGCCAAGAATATCGGCCTCGGCTGCCATGTCGAACCGGATGTGCCGCAATTGATCACCGCCGACCCGGGCCGGGTCAGGCAGGTGCTGCTCAACCTCATCGGCAACGCCATCAAGTTCACCGACAGTGGGGGCGTGCTGGTCAGCGTCGCGCGCGCCCGAACCGAGACCAGCGACCGCATCTGCTTCACCATCGCCGATACCGGTCCCGGCCTGCGCGACGAGGACATGGAGCGCATCTTCGAGGAGTTCGAGCAGGCCGACGGCACCTCGACGCGCACGCATGGCGGTGCTGGACTGGGACTTGCCATCTCCAAGCGCCTGGTGGCCGCCATGGGCGGCACGATTTCGGTTTCCAGCCGGCTTGGCCAGGGATCGGAATTCGTCTTCGAGATTCCCGCCACATCAGCCACCGAGCCGCCGCAGGGCCGGTTGAACGCGCTTGCCGGGCGACGCGCCGTGATCGTATCCAAGAACACCGTCGAGGCCGACGCCATCGCCCGCACCATCCGCTCCAATGGCGGCGCGGCCGGAATCGCCACCACCGTGGCTCAGGCCGCATCCTTTGCCAACGGCTGCGACGTGCTTCTGGTCGACGCGGCCATGGAAGAGAGTGACGGAAGGCTGCTCAAGCGGCTTCGCCAGCATGGGTTTTCCGATTGCGAAGCCGTCACGCTGATCGCACCCACCGACCGCGGCATGCTGGGCGAGTTTCGTGCCAGCGGCTACGCGACTTTCCTTGCCCGGCCAGTGCGCGGAGGAACACTTTTGCGTGTCCTTTTGAGCAGCCACGCACCGGTCCTGGCCCAGCCGCAGCCGGAAAAACGCCGCGCACCGGCGCTTCGTGCCTCAGGCGAACGCCAGCAGGGCCTGTCCGTGCTGATCGCCGAGGACAACGACATCAATGCCATGCTGGCCCGCGCGACGCTGTTGAAGGCCGGGCATCGCGTCAAGGTGGTCGGCAACGGCAAGGCCGCCGTCGAGGCGGTCACCGGTGCCGGCCACAAGCACCGCTTCGACGTGGTGCTGATGGATCTTCACATGCCCGTCATGGACGGACTGGACGCCATTGCCGCGATCCGCCGCCATGAAGAGGAGGCCTCCGTGCCGCCGGTGCCGATCATGGTGCTGTCGGCCGACAGCCAGGAAAAGACCCGCCATGCGGTGCTCGCCCACGGCGCCAGCGGCTTCGTCACCAAGCCGCTCGACCCCGATGCGCTGGTCAGTGCCGTCGAGGGCCAGGTCGCCGCTTGAGCCAGCTTTTTCCGGGGTGCGTGGCTGGTCAAGGCCGCCAAAAACCAGCCCATTTTCGGCGCCCGCGAACGCGACGCGCCTGGGGTCTTGTGACGCAACGTAGCCGGTTGACCGTTTTCGCCAGCCGACGAAGTATTGCCCGCGACGCCGTATCACGGTACTGTCACAATCCTGTTGCACCTACACCGTATCCCCGTGCCAAGAGGGATGGCTCGAAGGAGAATCACTCGTGCATACAGTTATGCCGGAATGTGACACTCGGCCGAACGCCAGCAGCGCCTTGCTCGCCGGACGTAATGTCGATTCCGTCATAAAGGGCGCGGCGCTCGGCCGTATCGGCAATCTCGAAGTGCGGCTCGCCCGCAACGAGGCCGAGATCGCGGCCGCGCAGGAAGTGCGTTACCGTGTATTCTATGACGAGCTTGGCGCCAGGAAGGATCTGTTCCAGGCGCAGGACCGCCGCGACGCCGACCGCTTCGACCCGCTCTGCGACCATCTGCTCGTCCTCGACACCACGCTGTCCGGCCCTGAGCACCGCCGCATCGTCGGCACCTATCGCTTGCTGCGGCAAGAAATCGCGGCAACCGCCGGAGGCTTCTATTCCGAAGGCGAATTCGAGCTGACCAAGCTCATCGCCCGCCATCCCAGCCAGCGTTTCCTTGAACTCGGCCGTTCCTGCGTCTTGCCGGAATACCGTTCGAAGCGCACCATCGAAGCGCTATGGCAAGGCATCTGGGCCTACATCAATCACTACGAGATCGGGGTGATGACCGGCTGCGCCTCGTTCCATGGCACCGTGCCGGCCGCGCATGCGGAGGCGCTCACTTATCTTGCCCATCACTGCCGCACCAACTCGGCCTGGGACGTGCGCGCTGTGTCCGGGCGCTATTGCTCCATGGACCTGATGCCGATCGAGGCGGTCAACACCAAGGCGGCGATCGCGGCGATGCCGCCTCTGGTCAAGGGCTATCTGCGGGTCGGCGCTCGCATCGGCGATGGTTGCGTCATCGACCGCGAATTCTCCACGGTCGACATTTTCGTCGTGATGCCGGTCAAGGAGATCGGTGCCCGCTACGTCAACTATTATGGCGGGGAAGCGCAGCGCTTCGCCGCGTGAGCGATTAGGCAGTAGTCAGTAGTCAAGACGACACGATTCGCGCTTCGGCGACTACTGACCACTCCCCTACTCCCTCTCCTCACGGAATGTCTTCCGGCCGCCGGCCGGGCCGGCTCTTGTAGGCTGGAAAGGTCCAGCCGAAACGGAGCGCGCCGCCGCGAACCGCGAACGCCGCGGCGAAGCCGGCCAGCTCTGAAACGATCGGCGGCAATCCTGTGACGTCGCCAGCCGTGAAGATGGCAGCGCCCGTGAGAGCGGCCGTAACATAGATTTCCGGCCTCAGCAGCACCGAGGGTTCGCCGGCCAGCAGATCGCGCAGGATACCGCCGGACGTGGCGGTGAGCACGCCGGTGATGACGGAGACGACCGGCGAACCGGTAATGGCCAGTCCCTTGGCCGCACCCATCACCGAAAAGGCGGCCAGCCCGATGGCGTCGAGCCAGAGCAGCCATTTCCAGCGGGATTCGATACGGTGCGCGGCAAAGAAAACCAGCACAGCGGCCGCCGCGCAGATCAGCACGTAGCTGGAGTTGGCGACCCAGAAAACCGGCAGATTGAGGATGACGTCGCGAAGCGTGCCGCCGCCGATGCCGGTGACGCTGGCCAGGAACAGGAAGCCGATAATGTCGAGCTGTTTGCGCGACGCCGCCAACGCCCCCGTCGCTGCGAAGACCGCAACGCCGGCATAGTCGAGGAGGGCGATCGGGTTCATGGAGTGAGTAGTGAAGTAGTCAGTAGTGAATGGCAATTGGCGAAGCAGGCGCCTACCCGGCCCGGTCCTTGCTACTCACAACTCTCCATCGCTACCCCACTAATCACGCATCCTTCTCGGCCTGCTCATTGACCGGCCCTGGCTCGACCGGCGCGTCGGCGGCAATTTTCGGACCACCCTTGGCGACGCCGACCATGGCCGGGCGCAGCACCCGCTCGCCGATCGAATAGCCCGGCTGCACGACCTGGACCACGGTGTTGGCCGGGACATCGGGATTGGGCACTTCAAACATTGCCTGGTGGAAATTGGGATCGAACTTCTCGCCCTCGGGAGCGAGTTTCTTGACCCCATGCCGCTCCAGCGCCGACAGCATGGCGCGCTCGGTCAGGTCGACGCCTTCGATCAGCGCCTTGAAGCCGGCATCCCCCGATGCCTTGGCCTCGGCCGGAATGGCATCCAGGGCGCGGCGCAGATTGTCCGACACCGACAACATGTCGCGGGCGAAATTCGCCACCGCATAAGTGCGCGCGTCATGCACGTCGCGCGCGGTGCGGCGGCGCAGGTTTTCCATCTCGGCCGCGACCCGCAGCGCGCGGTCCTTCAGCTCTTCATTTTCCTTCAGCAGCCGCACAAGCGCTTCGTAGTCGCCATCGGTGCTGCCTTCCGTGCGCTCGGCATTGGCCTCGGCCGCCTCGGCTTCATTGGGCGTGCGTTCGTCTTTTGCCTGGTCGCTCATCGCCGTTTCCCGTCATCTCGAATGGTATGGATTTTGTGCCCGATATCGAGGTTCGCAGGCCAAAAATCAAGGGGAAAGCGACCGCAGGCGCCTGCGACCCGACCAGGAAAGCACGGTGGGGACGCTTCGATTTTAATTCAAA
Source organism: Mesorhizobium sp. CO1-1-7 (assembly GCF_020164885.1). Classification (NCBI taxonomy): domain Bacteria; kingdom Pseudomonadati; phylum Pseudomonadota; class Alphaproteobacteria; order Hyphomicrobiales; family Phyllobacteriaceae; genus Mesorhizobium; species Mesorhizobium sp. CO1-1-7. The sequence continues at coordinate 240,745 of NZ_JAIUHA010000010.1, forward strand.
TTTTACCGTACTTGCCGGCTTTGCTTGCCACGAGGCGGTGATGTGGGAACCATTCCGCTGCTGGGGGAGTTTCGGAGCCGACGCAGGATTTTTGAAATGATGACCCGCAACAAGCTTGAAAAAGGAGAAAGGCTCGCTGCGGAGGTTCGGCGCCAGTTCGGCGCCGAGGCAGTGACGCGCTTTCTGCGCACCTTGCCAGCCTTCCGCATCGAACCCGACATTCCGGACCGATTTGAGCAATTGCTCGAGCATCTCGACCGGGTCGAGGATGGCGACGCCGGCTGGCGCCGGCAGTAGGATCGCCCGGACCTTACGCGACAATTACGCACAGTAACTTTGCGTGATCCCTGGCTTGCGGTGGCGGCGCACCCTGCCTATGCTTCCTGATGAACATGATTTCCCCCGAGGCAGCTGCCAACAGCAAGCGTGCCTGGCTCAAGATCCTGGCGCGCTACAAGAAGCCTGACAGGCGGCGTAGCACACTCGAACTCGCCATCACCCTCGTTCCTTTCGCCACGCTGTGGGCTCTGTCTTCCGCTGCCTATGCCTATGGTCATTGGTGGGGACTGGTGCTGATCCTGCCCGCGGCCGGCTTCCTGGTGCGGATTTTCATGATCCAGCACGATTGCGGCCATGGCTCCTTCTTTGCCAATCGCATTGCCGATGACTGGATCGGCCGGGCGCTGGGAATCCTGACGCTGACGCCCTACGACTGCTGGCGGCGTGCCCATGCCACCCATCATGCCAGCGCCGGCAATCTCGACGAACGCGGCATGGGCGACATCAGGACGCTGACCGTCGCCGAATACCGGCGGATGTCCTGGCGGGGTCGCCTGGCTTATCGCCTCTACCGTCATCCCCTGGTGATGTTCGGCCTGGGGCCGATCTGGCTGTTCATCTTCTCGCAAAGGCTGCCTATCGGCATGATGCGTGGCGGCCTGACGCCCTGGGTGTCGTCAATGACCACCAATCTTGGCATCGCGCTTGCCGCGGCCATCCTCATCTGGGTCATCGGCCCCGGCGCGTTCCTGATCGTCCATCTGCCGATCGTCATTCTCGCCGGTTCGGCCGGCATCTGGCTGTTCTATGTCCAGCACCAGTTCGAGGAGACCGAATGGGCGAAGGATGAGGAATGGGAGTTCCAGCGCGCCGCCCTGCACGGCTCGTCCTATTACGACCTCCCGCCGGTGCTGAACTGGTTCACCGGCAATATCGGCGTTCACCACGTCCACCACCTCTCCGCCAAGGTGCCCGGCTACCGGCTGCAGGAAGTGCTGCGGGATTATCCCGAGTTGCGCGGCATCGGCCGCGTCACGCTCCTCGAGAGCCTGCGCTGCGTCAAACTGGCCTTGTGGGACGAAAGCAGCCACAAACTGGTGTCGTTCCGCGAAGCGCGGATGGCGGCGTAGAGCATACCGCCGCGCCAGCGCGCGGCGGTATTTCCCAAACCTTTCTCAGGCCGCTTGCCGCTCGTCGCGCATCAGGATCTGGCCATGGCGGATCTCCGTGCCCAGCACCTTCAGGCATTCGCGGATGAAATTGGACAGGCCCGGCCAGCCCTTGGCCGAAACGAGATTGCCGTCGACATGGGCCCCGTTCGGCGCGACGTCGATATAGATGCCGCCGGCCAGCGTGACTTCCGGCTCGCAATAGTGAAGCGCCGCCACTTCCCTGCCCCGCACCACGCCGTCGACCGCGATCAGGATCTGCACGCCATGGCAGATGGTGAAGATCGGCTTGCCTGTCTCGTGGAAGTGCCGCACCAGCGCCTGCACGCGCTTGTCGATACGGATGTATTCGGGACCACGCCCGCCTGCCGCGTAGACGGCATCGTACTGGGCCGGATCCACCTCGGAAAACGTCTTGTTGAGAATGTAATCGTGTCCGGGCTTCTCGGTGTAGGTCTGGTGGCCCTCGAAATCGTGCAGCGATGTCTTCAGCACATCGCCCGCCTTCTTGTCCGGGCAAACGACATGCACGGTATGGCCGACGGCATGCATGGCCTGTTCAAAGACGAAAATCTCGTATTCCTCGCTGAACTCGCCAACGAGCATCAATATCTTCTTGCCAGCCATTCCCGGTTCCTCCCTTTGTGGCCATTTATTTCGGGTCGCGAAATAACAGCGGTATCCTAAGGGCAAGATGCCGGAAGGAAAAGCGCAAATCGCACAATTGGTACGACCAGTTTCGAATGAGAGGGCCTTCGGCCTTCCTAGAAAAAGCGTCAGCTGTTGCGAAGGCGCCGCCAGGAATATTTCGGACCCTTGGTCTCCGTTATGGCGGCTGGCTGGTAGTAAAGCCCCAACCCACCGGTGCGGCCTTCTTCAAGGCGCTTCAAGAGCACTGGATTTGAGATCTCGAATTCATCGAAGCCAAGCCGCAGCATGTGCGGCAACGGGTCGACCAAGACCTGCCCGGTGGCACGCAACGCGCCCGTGAAATGATAACGGCTGCGCAGCAGTTCGCCCTTTGAGAAGGAGCGGCCGTCGCCGAAAGCCGGGAAGGCCAGCGCCACCAGCGACAGCTGGTCGAGCAGGTCGGCGATCTTCTCGAGCTGGTCGCCGGGCTGCAGCACGACGCCGAGCCGCTCCTTCGCCGAGCGGCGCACCTCCGGGTCGAGATCGAGGAACGCCTGCAGCGGCAGGATGAATCGGCCATTGCCGGAAAGCGCGTCGGCGCTCTCGGCATGGCTCCACTCGTCCTCGCGAAAACCCTCCGGGGTCCAGAGCCGTGTCTCCGGTGTCGTCGGTCCAGTCATCAAAATTCCTAAAATTCGAAGAGTTCGAGCGTGTGTTGAAATTCAGGTCAGGCTGTGTCGAAAACGGCGGCTTGCGAGAACCGGAGCGGAACGTACTTGAAGTCCGTGAGCACCGGAAGCGCAGGAAGCCGCCGTTTGCAGCCCGGCCTCACCTGAATGGCAACATACCCTATAGTGATGCGTCGGTCAGCGACACTTCCAGTCCCGACAGGTGAATGCCGCACTCGGTCTTGGCGTGGCCGGCCCAGCGGCCGCTGCGCGCATCCTCGCCCGGTTGCACCGGCTGCGTGCAGGGAAAGCAGCCAATCGACAGATAACCATAGGCGACCAGTGGGTTTTCGCGCAGCGCATGCGCGCGCATGTAGTCGGCCTGGTCCGACGTCGTCCAGTGCGCCAGCGGATTGATGCGGATGCGAGGGCCGACCGCCTCGAACACCGGAAGTGCGGCCCGTGTCGAGGCCTGGAAGCGTTTCCGGCCCGTGAACCAGGCGCGAAAGGGTGCGACGCCACGTGCCAGCGGCTCGACCTTGCGCACGTCGCAGCAGGCATCGGTGTTGTTCTGGTGCAGATTGCCGGTCGGGTCGATCCGTTCGAGCGCCGCTTCGTCCGGCTTGATCACCCGGATGTTGGTCAATCCGAAATCGGCGACCAGCGCGTCGCGATAGCCGAGCGTCTCCTCGAAATGCTTGCCGGTATCGAGGAAGATGACCGGCAGCGTGCGGTCGATCTTGGCGATCATATGCAGCAGTACCGCCGAATCCGCGCCGAACGAAGACACGGCGGCGATCTCGTCGTGAAACAGATCGTTGGCCGATCGTTCGATGATCTCGATCGGGCTGAGATGACCGTAGAGCGCGTCAAACCCCGCCGCTTTGGCGGCGATGCCGTCATCGGCATCGGCAATATGGTCAAGCGGCCTTGGCTTCGCCAACATAGAGCGCCTCCTTGAACGGCGCGGGACCGACACGGCGGTAGGCGTCGATGAATTTTTCCTGCGGGTTGAGCCGAAGGCCGAGATAGGTGTCGACGATCTGCTCGATGGCGTCGGTGATTTCTTCCGAAGAGAAGCCACGGCCGATGATCTCGCCGACCGAAGTGTTCTCGTCGGCCGAACCGCCCAATGTCACCTGGTAGAGTTCGGAGCCCTTCTTCTCGACACCGAGGATGCCGATATGGCCGACATGGTGGTGGCCGCAGGCATTGATGCAGCCGGAGATCTTCAGCTTCAATTCGCCGATCTCGCGCTGCCGCTCCAGCGAGGCGAAGCGGCGCGAGATTTCCTGTGCGATCGGGATCGAGCGTGCCGTCGCCAGCGCGCAATAATCGAGGCCCGGGCACGAGATGATGTCCGAGATCAGGTTGGAATTAGCCGTCGCCAGCCCGATGTCGACCAGCGCGTCATAGACCGCCTTGAGGTCGGCACGCGCCACATGCGGCAGGATCAGGTTCTGCTCGTGGCTGACGCGAAGCTCGTCGAAGGCATATTTCTCGGCAATGTCCGCGACCGCTTCCATCTGGCTGTCGGTCGCATCGCCCGGCACCTCGCCGATACCCTTGAGCGAGATCGTCACCGCCGCGTAGTCGGGGTGGCGGTGCGTCACCACGTTCTGGTCGAGCCAGTCCGAGAAGCCCTTGGAATCCAGCCGCGCCACCTTGACGGCAGCGTCGCCGTCCGGCCGCCCGGTCAGCGCCGGCGGTGCGAAATAGGCCTCGATCGCGCGGATGTCCGCCTCGGGCAGCTTCAGCTCCGCGTCCTTCAATTCCTGCCACTCGGCCTCGACCTGCCGGGTGATTTCCTCGGCGCCGGTCTCGTGGACCAGGATCTTGATGCGCGCCTTGTACTTGTTGTCGCGGCGGCCATAGAGATTGTAAACGCGCAGGATCGCCGTGCAGTAGGAGAGAAGGTCGGCTTCGGGCAAGAAGTCGCGGATCTTCCTCGCCACCATCGGCGTGCGGCCCTGGCCACCACCGACATAGACGGCGAAGCCGAGTTCGCCGGCGGCGTTCTTCTTCAGGTGCAGGCCGATGTCGTGTGTCTGGATGGCGGCGCGATCGCGCTCGGCTCCCGTCACCGCGATCTTGAACTTGCGCGGCAGGAACGAGAATTCCGGATGCACCGAAGACCACTGCCGCAGGATTTCCGCATAGGGACGCGGATCGGCGACCTCGTCGGCGGCAGCCCCGGCAAAATGATCGGCGGTGACATTGCGGATGCAGTTGCCGCTGGTCTGGATGGCGTGCATCTCCACGCTGGCCAGGTCCGCCAGAATCGCCGGAACGTCCGACAGCGCCGGCCAGTTGAACTGGATGTTCTGGCGCGTGGTGAAATGGCCGTAGCCCTTATCGTATTTGCGGGCGATGTGGCCGAGCATGCGCAACTGCTTGCCGTTCAGCGTGCCGTAGGGCACCGCGATGCGCAGCATGTAGGCGTGCAGCTGCAGATAGACACCGTTCATCAGCCGGAGCGGCCGGAACTGGTCCTCGGTGATCTCGCCGGACAGCCGGCGCTCGACCTGGTCGCTGAACTCGGCGACGCGGGCCTGGACAAAATCGTGGTCGAACTCATCGTAACGGTACATGCTTCGTCTTTCAGGGCGCGTCCGCCCGTTCACCTGGTGTCCTGGCTATGCCGCCCGCTCGGCCTGCTTGCCGAGGTCGTTGCGGATGGTCGGGCCGGCGGCGCGGATCTTCTCGCGCAGCCGCACCGGCTCGACAACGCCATCGACGATGTCCGCGTCGATCAGATTGACGTCGACCACTTCATTGTCGGCATGGGCCTTGGCGCCGATCGCCTCCAGCCGTTCCTCGGCCGCCTTGTCCTGGGCAAGGTCCGCATGGTCCACCGTCTCGGCCCAGCCGCCATCGGCGTACCACACGGCAATGCCGTCGCCGAGGCGATTGGCGGTCAGTATCTTCATGGCTGAACTCCCTCGGCGGCTGCTACGGGCACGCTCTCGTGCCTGTGTGCCGCGAGCGGCTCGGACCGCTCGAAATTGGCGCCGGCGACGGCGTCGCCGATGATGGTCATGACCGGGCCCGACAGATCGGCGCGCGCTTCCAGCGACGGCAGGTCGGCAAGTGTGCCGTGGAAGCGTCGGCGATTGGCCAGGCTGGCATTCTCGACCACGGCGACCGCCGTGTCCGGCGACAAGCCCGCCTCGATCAGCCGGCCGGCAACTTCGGCCGCGACCGAGCGGCCCATGTAGACGGCAACGGTAGCGCCGGAAATCGCGAGCTTGGCCCAATCCGGCAGTGAATTGCCCTTGAGATCGTGGCCGGTGGTGAACACCATCGAGGAGGAAACGCCGCGCAGCGTCAAGGGCAGTTCGAAATCGGCGGCAGCGGCAAAGGCCGCTGTGACGCCTGGAACCACCTCATAGGCGATGCCGGCGTCACGAAGCGCGGCCATCTCCTCGCCGGCGCGGCCGAACACCAGCGGATCGCCCGATTTCAGCCGCACGACGCGCTTGCCCTGACGGCCGAGATCCACCAGCAGCGCATTGATTTCGGCCTGGCTCTTGGTATGGCAGCCCTTGCGCTTTCCCACCGGCAGACGCTCGGCATCGCGCCGGCCCATGGCGACGATCGCCTCCGGCACCAGCGCGTCATGGACTACGACATCGGCCTCCATCAGCAGACGATGCGCCCGCAGGGTCAGGAGGTCCTCGGCGCCGGGACCGGCGCCCACCAGGGCGATGTGGCCGCGAATGGGCGCGTCGGACAACAGCAGATCGGTGGCGGCTTCGCGCGCCTGTGAAAATTCGCCGGCCTCGACGGCGCGTGCTGGCGCTCCGCCGAAGAAGTCGCTCCAGAAACGGCGACGTACATTGCCCCTGGGCAATCTCTCGGCGGCATTGCGGAACGACGCCGCAAGCGCTGCCAGTGGCCCGAGCGAGGGCGACAGCATGCGGTCGATGCGGCTGCGCAGCATCTGGGCAAGCACGGGGCCCGCGCCTTCGGTACCGATCGCCACGGCGACCGGTGCGCGGTTGACCAGCGCCGGAGTGAAGAAATCACAGAGGTCCGGCCGGTCGACGGCATTGACGGGAATGCCCAGCCGGCGCGCGTCGGCGGCGACGCGACGGTCGAGCGCCTCGTCGCCGCTGGCGGCAAACACCATCACGGCGCCTTCAAGCTGCGAAGCATCATACGCGCCGGGCATATGGTTCGCGCCCGTCTCGGCGATGAAGGCCAACAGATCCGGTTCGGCATCCCCACCGATGATGTGCAGGACCGCGCTCGACTGGGCGATCAGCCGCGCCTTGGCCAAAGCCTCCTCGCCGCCGCCGACAATGGCCACGGCTTCGCCCTCGACCCGCATGAAGACGGGGAAGGCGTTGAGCTTGGTGGTGGCTTGCGACATGACAAAGCAGATCCGGGAACAGGGTCGCAGTTTTACGCCCAAGCGCAAAAAAGCAGAAGCAAAGCACTCGCGCATCCGGTGATGGCAGGCAATCGCTTTTCCGCAACCGCGAAGGGCGGGAGAAAAATATTCCATGCCCACGCACCGGGAGCGCCCGGGCTGCTGAAACGCGCCTTGATTTCAAGCACTTTTAGCTGCCGGCTACCTATCCCACAAAACAGTTTTTTCTAATTTCTACCAATTCAGTAGATTAAAGTCGTCCGGTGGTGATTTCGTCTTCAGCGCCTGCCTGCACGGCCACTCGGTCCTCCGTTCGGGTGGAACGTTGACGGGTCAAAATGCGTTCCCGGTATAGCCACCACTCAACAAGGAGCGTCCCTATGAACACGATCAAACTGAAGCATGGCATTTGGGTTTTGGTGGCCGACGGCGAAAAGGCGCTCCTGCTCAAGAACGCCGGCGACACCAAGTTTCCCAACCTTGAAGTCGTGCAGGTGATGGAACAGGAGAACCCGCCCACACGCGAACAGGGAAGCGACAGCCCCGGTCGATACAATGACGGCCCATCCGTGCATCGCAGCGCGGTCGAGGAGACCGACTGGCATCGCATCGGCAAGGAACGCTTCGCCGAGGAGATTGCCGCCCGCCTCTACAAGCTTGCACATGAGGGTGCATTCGACAGTCTTGTGCTTGTCGCCCCGCCCATGGTGCTCGGCGCGATGCGCAAGAAGCTGCATAAGGAGGTTGGCGACAAGGTCACGGCCGAAATCCCGAAGACCATGACCAACCACGCCATTTTCGAGATCGAGGCATTGCTGCAGGCAGCCTGACCACGCGCGGCGAAGGCGCCTATCGGGTCGCAGCACGGTCGCCACTGACCCAAGCACCTGACCGGCAGTCACTCAGCTGCCGGTCAGGTTTTTGCCGTCTCGACGTTGATTCGCGGCTTTGCGGGTTGCATCGCCGACACCCCGTCCACCATATTGCAAACAGGCGGCGGCTTAGGGCGGCGCATATCCGACATCGCTGGCTTGAAAGGCGCTCCATAGACAATGCCGCATGACACGCCCCTTATCGCCACCATCGTCGCCGGTCTGGGGCTGGCTTTCGTCTTCGGCGCCCTCGCCAATCGGTTCCGCATTCCGCCACTGGTCGGCTATCTCGTGGCCGGCGTGCTGGTTGGGCCGAACACACCCGGTTTTGTCGCCGACGCCGGCCTTGCCAACGAATTGGCCGAAATCGGCGTCATCCTCCTGATGTTCGGCGTCGGCCTGCATTTTTCGCTGAAGGACCTTCTGTCGGTCCGCGCCATTGCCGTGCCGGGCGCCATTGTCCAGATCGGCTTTGCCACGGCGCTCGGCGCCGGGCTGTCCTGGATGCTCGGCTGGTCGATGGGGGCGGGCGTGGTGTTTGGCCTGGCGCTATCGGTCGCCTCGACCGTGGTGCTGCTGCGCGCGCTTCAGGAACGCCGCTTGATCGAGACCGAGCGCGGCCGCATCGCCGTTGGCTGGCTTATCGTCGAGGATCTGGCCATGGTGCTGGCGCTGGTGCTGTTGCCGGCCCTTGCCGGCGTACTCGGCGGCCAAGAACCGGCCGATGCCCATTCGAGCGGCCTGCTGGCGCTGCCGGCCAGTTACGGCATCTGGGGTGTCGTCGGCATGACGCTGGCGAAGGTCGCCGCCTTCGTCGTCGTCATGCTGGTGGTCGGCCGCAGGGTCATTCCCTGGATCCTGCACTACGTTGCCCATACCGGGTCGCGCGAACTGTTCCGCCTCTCGGTGCTGGCAATAGCGCTCGGCGTCGCCTTCGGCGCGGCAAAACTGTTCGGCGTCTCGCTGGCGCTGGGCGCCTTCTTCGCCGGCATGATCATGAGCGAATCCGAGCTCAGCCACCGTGCCGCGGAAGAATCGCTGCCGCTGCGAGATGCTTTCTCGGTGCTGTTCTTCGTCTCCGTCGGCATGCTGTTCGACCCGTTCAGCCTGTTCAGCAACGGCCTGCCGATCCTGGCGACGCTGGCCATCATCGTCATCGGCAAGTCGCTGGCGGCGTTCGTCATCGTCGTCGCCTTCGGCTATCCGCTGGCCACGGCCTTGATGATTTCGGCCAGCCTCGCCCAGATCGGCGAATTCTCCTTCATCCTGGCCGAACTCGGCGTCGGGCTGAAACTTCTGCCCGAACAGGGACGGGACCTCATCCTGGCCGGCGCCATCCTGTCGATCGTGCTCAACCCGCTGATGTTCCTGACCATCGACTGGATGAAGCCGTGGCTCGAGGCCCGCGCCGCCAGGACGGCGCCGCCGGCGGACGCCAAGCCGGTTGGCCCGGCGACGGAACCGGGCCATGTCGCCTCGGTCGCCGTAGCGCCCAAAAAGGAAGACGGCCCGCCACCCAGGACGGCGCTCACCGGTCATGCCATCCTGATCGGCTACGGCCGCGTCGGCGGCCTCGTCGGCGCCGCGTTGAAAGAAGCAGCACGGCCTTTCCTGGTCATCGAGGATGCCGACAAGACCCTGGCGAAGCTGAAAGCAGACGGCATCGAAACCGTCGCCGGCAACGCCGCCAACGCCGAAGTCTTCGCCGCCGCCAATCCCGAAGGCGCCACGCGGCTGATCCTTGCGATTCCCAACGCGTTCGAGGCCGGCCAGATCGTGCTGCGGGCACGCGCCGCCAATCCCAATATCAACGTCGTCGCCCGCGCCCATTCCGACGCCGAGGTCGAGCATCTCAAGGGGCTCGGCGCCGATACGGTGATCATGGGCGAACGCGAGATCGCGCGCGGCATTGTCGAAGAGGTGCTTGGCCAAAAGCCGCGGGTCGCTGAACCGTCCGCTGCCTGAGCCGGCGCTGCCCACAGGCGCGTTGATCAAGCCACGAATGAACTGCGAAGGCTGTTGTCACCCTGGCCAGATGAGCGGGCCTTGGCTCGATCAGTTCACACGTGCTGGCCGCCATTGATGTGGATTTCCGAGCCGGTCACGTAGGACGCTTGGCTCGAGCACAGGAAGAAGATGATGTCGGCCACCTCAGCCGTGGTGCCCAGGCGCCGCAGTGGGATGGTCTCGACGATTTTTTCCGTGCCCGGCGACAGGATCGCGGTGTCGATCTCGCCTGGCGCGATGGCGTTGACGCGGATGCCGTGCGGGCCGAAATCATGCGCCATCTCGCGCGTCAGCGAGCCGAGCGCGGCCTTCGACGTCGCATAGGCGGTGCCGGCGAAGGGATGGACGCGGGTGCCGGCGATCGACGTCACATTGACGATCGATCCCTTGGCCGCCGCCAATTCCTTGAACAGGCCGCGCGCCAGCATGATCGGCGCGAAGAAATTGACCTGGAACACGTCGCGCCAGACATGCATCGGCGTGTCGATCGAGTTCATGCGGCTGTTGCCGTCCTTGAGCTTGGGCGAAATGCCTGCATTGTTGACCAGCGCGTGTAACTGGCCACCATGGGATTCCAGCCGATGGCGGATTTCCGAGACCGCAATACCGACATCTTCCTGATCGGCGAGGTCGACCTTGATGTGATCCTCGGGACCGGCTGGCCACGGGCAATCCTCGGCAAAGGCCTGGCGTGAGCAGGTGATGACGCGCCAGCCCTCGCGCGAAAAGCGCTTGACAGTGGCATGGCCGATACCGCGGCTGGCGCCGGTCAGCACGATGGTTTTTCTGGTGTCGGTCTCGGTCATGTCGCGGTCTCCGGGCTGGACATGTAGCCGAATGCCGCCGAGGTGGCGAGAGGCGGATTGACGCCGCCAGCCGGCTGCTCAGCCGCCGCCAAGGATATCCAGGATCGACGTCTGCCGTTTCTTGAGCCGACCGCCGACGCTGCCTGGCGGCACCGGATGTCCGACCGAAGCGGTGGTGCCGTCATCCGCCGGCATATCGAAGCCATCGGCATCGACGGTCTGGGCAGGCCGCGCCGCACGGACCGGCGTTGCCGGTGCTGTCGCCTGCGCGGCCGGCGGCTGCTGGCCGACGGACGCCGACGGAACCGGTGCCGGCTGGTTGTTGCTGGCAGAGGGAATCTCGTCGGGGACGATGGTGTCGGCCGGCGTCGATTTCCAGGTGCCGGGCAGCGGCCGCACGGGCACGCCCTCATGCGCGGCGACCATGAACTCGTGCCAGGCCTGCGCCGGCAGCGCGCCGCCGGTGACCTTCTTCATCGCCGTGCCATCGTCGTTGCCGAACCATACGCCGGTGGTCAGATTGGCGGTATAGCCGACGAACCAGGCGTCGCGCGAATTCTGGCTGGTGCCGGTCTTGCCGGCCGACGGCCAGGCGAAAGCCGCCTTCCTGGCGGTGCCGACCTCGACCGTGCCGGTCATCATCGAATTCATCATGCCGACGATCTCAGGCTTGATCACGCGCGGTGCGCTGCCGCCGGCGCTGTCGTAGAGCACCTTGCCGTCTGACGTCGTCACGCGGCGGATGAAATGGATGTCCGGCTTGTAGCCGCCATTGGCGAAGGGCACATAGGCCGAAGTCAGCTCCAGTGGCGTCACTTCCGAGGTGCCGAGCGCGATCGAGGTGTTGGCCTGCAGGTCGGACTGGATGCCCATGCGGTGCGCGGCTTCCACCACCGCGTTCGGGCCGACTTCCATGGTCAGCTGCGCGGCAACCGAGTTCAGCGATTTTGCCAGCGCTGTCGCCAAGGTGACCTTGCCAAAGTACTTGCCGCCGTAATTGTCCGGCGTCCAGTTGCCGATCTTGATCGGCGCATCGTTGCGGATGCTGTCAGGCGTGCGGCCGGCCTCAAGTGCCGCCATATAGACAAACGGCTTGAACGCCGAGCCCGGCTGCCGGCGCGCCTCCGAGGCACGGTCGAACTGGCTGGTCGAATAGTCGTAGCCGCCGACCATGGCGCGTACCGCGCCGGAATCGTCGATCGACACCAGCGCACCCTGGGTGACGTTGAGCTTCTTGCCGCTGTCGTCGATCAGCCGGCGGATCGATTTTTCGGCGAGCTTCTGCAGGTTCAGGTCCACGGTAGAATCGATCACGATATCGCCGCGCACGTCGCCGATCAGGTCGGGCAATTCTTCCATGATGGTGTCGGCGACATAGTTTTCCGAACCGGTCCAGTAGGATGGCGAGCGCGTCGCCGGCGCGCTGAGCGCCGTTTTCAGCTCCTTTTCGCTGATTTTGCCCTCCTCGCGCATGGCGCCGAGCACCAGCTGCGAACGCTCCTCGGCGGCCTTGGGATCGCGCGCCGGCGACAGCCGCGAGGGCGCTTTCAAGAGGCCGGCAAGCAGGGCGGCTTCGGACAGCGTGACGTCGCGCGCGCTCTTGCCGAAATAGCGCCGCGAGGCCGCCTCGACGCCATAGGCGCCGGAGCCGAAATAGACCCGGTTGAGGTACATTTCGAGGATCTGGTCCTTGCTGTGCTTGTGCTCGAGCCATAGGGCCAGCAGCACCTCCTGCACTTTACGCTCCAGCGTACGATCCGGCGTCAGGAACAGGTTCTTGGCCAATTGCTGCGTCAGCGTCGAACCGCCTTGCGAGAAATGCCCGCCGATGAGGTTGGTGACCATGGCGCGCGACAGGCCGATCGGATCGACACCGAAATGCGAATAGAAACGGCGGTCCTCGATGGCGATGACCGCCTCGGGGATATAGGGGGACATTTCGTGCAGGCCGACCGCCTCGCCGCCGCTCATGCCGCGATTGGCCAGCAATTGCCCATCGGCCGAGACGATCTTGATGTTGGGCGCACGATCGGGAATCGACCAGGTCGTGGCCGCCGGCATCTTGGCGCCATAGTAGATGACGACGCCGGCCACCGCGATGCCGCCCCAGATGGCGAGCACGAAGCACCAGTAGAACAGCCGGCCGAGCACGCCGAACAGCCCGCGCCCGCCTCCGCCGCGCCTCCCCCGCGACGATTTCTCCTTCGATGATTTGCGTCTGGCGGAGGCTTTGCGGTGGCTCGGCACGACGCGGTCCTCCTCGCTCACCGAAAGACCCGTCTGGGATCTCGCTCGCGGCGGTCCCTCGAAGCTGGGCTCGATGCGACTGTCTCTGCGGTTCGCCATGCGCTGCGCTTGATGTCCCCGGTGCCAATGGCGCTCGGGTTGAAGAGTAGATGCGGCGATTTAAGGGCGGGTTAAGCAGGCCTTCGGCCAAACCTCTGAATTCCGTTAGGAATTTGTTAATCCTCTTCTCTCCGACACCGTCGGTTCGCCACCGGGAAACGGCCGGCGCCCGGCCTGCGCTTAAAAGCGCGCCAAGCCTGGCTCGATCCCCGAGCCTGCCGTTCCGACAATCGACGCCGGCGGATAGAAGGCCAGCGCCTGCTCCTCGCAGGTGACCGCAACGACATTGTTCGAGCGGTCGACGGACCCCGATCCTTCTAGATCGGCTCGAACTTCACATCCAGATGGTCAGGACCCGCAGCTTGCCGCAACAAGGCGACAAGTTGTTCGCGCCTGTCAACCGGCTGCCTTCGCCAGTTCGAGGCATTGGTTACATGCAGCCAGCCGTCGACCGACATGAAGAAATCCTCGTGCTCGTCATCGCCCTCGCCGCAGCGCAGCAACTTGTTCTCGGTAAATCTGACCAGCGCCTGGTCGATCGTGCGGTAGAGCAGCGGCCAGTTGCCGCCACCCGAGTCCATACGGAATTTGTAGCTCGGCGCGAAATCCAGCCGCTGCCGCAACAGGCTTCCGTCGAAAAAACAGAAGGCCGGCCACAAGAACCAGCCGCCCGGCGTCGGAGTGTCGCGCCGGACACTGCCGTAAACGCTCTTGCCCTTCAGCCGGTCGCGGATTGAAAAAGATTCCGTCGGAAAGATGTCATGGTCGATGAAGCCGAAGACCTTCGGGGCCAAGCCGGTCATGAAATTGCGCACGATCCAGTTAAGCGCCTGGCCGTGCGATCTGCTGACCGTCAGCCTGTTCCTCGGCAACGCTACATAGGGGACGTGCTGGCGCAGGCAGAGGTCGCGGATGGCTTCCCTCGCCTCCTCCTTCTTGCTGTTGTCGAAGACGATATAGCTCTCGTGCTCGGCCAGGTGTCGGCGCACGAGGTGGATCTGCCATGCGATCACATCAGGCCGGTTGAAGGCAACGCTGGCGACGACCGCGTCACGGAACGATTGCTGTCGTCCCTGCAATTCGCTAACCGGCGCGGATGTCCTCAGGAAGCGAAAAGTCCGCCAGTAATAGCGCAGCAACGCCTCGCGTCGTGGCGGCCGGTTCAGCCTCTCCCATTCCGCCACGGTAATCCTGGGCCGCTCTCCGCTCTGCCACGCGTCGGAAGCCCCCATGTCACGCTCCTGGATCCCGGCGGGTTCAGTTCTGCTGGATTGAAATGCCCTTGTCGTCGATCTTGAGTTTGACGCCTTTCGGCCTGGCCTGCTCGCGGTAGACGTAGACGCCCAGCGCGACGACCACGACGATGAGCGCGCCAATGATGAGATAGAGCGTATTCTGCTTCATGGCGCGCCTTTTGTCGTGCCGAACCTCAGGCTCGTTTCAGGACCCTGACCAGAACCAAAAGGATGATGGCGCCGATCGTGGCGTGGATTATGGAGGCGATGATGCCACCGCCGATCGAGAAGCCGATGCGCGGAAACAGCCAGCCAGCGATGAACGCGCCGATAATGCCGACGATGATGTTGCCGATCAGGCCGAAGCCGAAACCCGAAACGATGAGACCGGCGAGCCAGCCGGCGATGGCACCGATGAGGATGAAGACGAGAAGGCTTTCGACACCCATGGCGGGTTCCTCCGTGCAAGAGGGCGGGTGCGGAGCGGAAGGCTCCGAATCGGCCCCGATATCAACGGCTTCAGGCTAGTCGAAAGCAGCCGGCCTCGCCAGCGGCGCTCACTGGTCGTCGTCGTCGCTGGCAGCGGGCCGCCAGCTGGTCGGCTCGACCTTCTTCTGGGTATGGCTGTCGGTGTAGACCCACCAGCCGCCGTCGCGGTATTGCGCTATGGATTCATTGAGGACGCCGTCGCTGTCCTTCCAGGTGACGGTGACCTTGGAGCCGTCGGTCGGCGCGGTCGATATCGGCTTTCTGTCCGCCATTTCATCCCTTTTCTCAACTGTGAGCGAAGATATCCTCTTCGCCCCAGCCCATCAGGTCAAGCTTGGCCCGCGTCGGCAGGAAACGGAAACAGGCGTCCGCCTCCTTCGTGCGGCCCTCGCGCGCCAGCCGTCCCGCCAGCGCATCGCGCAAACGATGCAGATAGAGCACATCGGAGGCGGCGTATTCGAGCTGTTCGGGCGACAGCGTTTCGGCCGCCCAATCCGACGATTGCTGCGCCTTGGACAGACCGACGCCGAGAAGCTCGAAACAGATGTCCTTCAGCCCGTGCCGGTCGGTGTAGGTGCGCGTCAGCCGCGAGGCGATCTTGGTGCAGAACACCGGCTCGGCCATGACGCCGAACGCATGGTAGAGCACGGCGAGGTCGAAGCGACCGTAGTGGAACAGCTTGGTCACCCTGTCGTTTGCCAGCAGCTTGACCAGGTTCGGTGCCTCCGTCTGGCCCGGCGCGATCTGAATGACATCGGCGCTGCCGTCGCCAGGCGAGATCTGCACCACGCAGAGCCGGTCTCGGTGCGGGTTGAGGCCAAGCGTCTCCGTATCGATCGCCACCGCCGCGACATCGTAATGCGAAAGGTCGGGCAGATCGTTTTTATGGAAGCGGATATCGCTCATCGTTTTCTCCGGGTCGCGGCGTTACCCGTCCTCGCCGCGATCCAGTGAAAAATCAACAAGAAAACGTGTTTTCCGCGCTCAGCGTGTCAGCGCATCCAGAATGCGCGCCCAGGAGCGCTGGCCCTTGTGGAAGGAGCTGAGCTCGTATTTCTCGTTGGGCGAGTGGATGCGGTCGTCATCGAGGCCGAACCCGACCAGCAGCGATTCCATGCCGAGATAGGTCTGAAAGTCGCCCACCACCGGAATGGAGCCGCCGCTGCCGGTCGTCACCGCGGGCTTTGGCCATTCGTCGGAAAGCGCCGTCTTGGCCTTGGCCAGGAAGGGCGAGTCGTAAGAGAGCTGGATTGCCGGTGAGCCGCCATGAGCATGGAATTCGACCGTACAATCGGCCGGGATGCGTTCCTTGACGAATTTCTGGAAGGCCGCGCGGATCTTGGCCGGATCCTGCTTGTGGACAAGGCGGAACGAGACCTTTGCCGAGGCTTCCGCCGCGATGACCGTCTTGAAACCCTTGCCGGTATAGCCGCCGATGATGCCGTTGAATTCGGCGGTGGGTCGCGCCCAGGTCAGTTCCAGCACCGAGCGGCCTTTTTCGCCCGATGGGATCGACAAGCCGACAGGCCCGAGGAAGGTCTCGGCCGTCTCGCCCAGCGTCTCCCATGATTTCAGCACCTGCGAGGGCGTTTCCTCGACGCCGTCATAGAAGCCCGGGATGGTGATATGGCCGTCCTTGTCGTGGATGTCGGCCAGCACCTTGGCCAGGATGCGGATCGGGTTGGCGGCAGCCCCGCCATACAGGCCCGAATGCAGGTCGCGGTCGGCGGCCTTCACCGTGATCTCCTCGCCGACCAGACCGCGTAGCCCGACGCAGATCGACGGCGTGTCGCGGTCCCACATGCTGGTATCGCAGACCAGCGCGAAGTCGGCCTTGAGCTCCTCGGCATTGGCTTCGAGGAACGGCTTCAGCGAGGGCGAGCCGGATTCCTCCTCGCCTTCGAACAGGATGGTGACCCGGCACGGAAGGCCGCCGTGCACCTGTTTCCAGGCACGGCATGCCTCGACGAAGGTCATCAGCTGGCCCTTGTCGTCGGCCGAGCCGCGCCCGGTGATGATCTTGTGACCAGGTCCCACCTCCTTGATCGCGGGGGCGAAGGGATCGTTTTCCCACAATTCGATCGGGTCGACCGGCTGCACGTCGTAGTGGCCGTAGAACAGCACATGCGGCGCGCCAGACGGCCCATCATGATGCGCAACCACCATCGGGTGGCCGGGCGTGTCGCGCACACTGGCGTCGAAGCCGATCAGTTTGAGTTCCGCCACCAGCCACTCCGCCGCCTTGCGGCAGTCGGCGGCGTAGGCTGGATCGGTGGAGATCGACTTGATCCCGAGCAGGCCGAAGAGCCGTTCCAGGCTCTGGTCGAGATTCTTGTCGAGACGGTCGAGGACGGGGGAGACTGCGGACATTTGCAATAGCCTTTCGGTTCAGTGCCGGAACCGTAAAGGCAGAGCGGCGAAACGAAAAGCCCGGGACGATTGGACCACGACCCGGATGGCCGCCGCGGGCAAAAAAATGCCGCCGTGGTGGAGGGGGAACCACGGCGGCCTTTTACTCGAAACGATGCGGCAGCCCGGAGAGGGGGGGATAGGCTGCCGCAATTGTCCGGTATAGGCGGGGGACGGGCCTTGCTCCGGACTTCGGCGAAAACTGCCGATGACGTGTATTTGGGTCTGTGAACGTGGCGATTCAAGGGCGTCAACGTTACACTTTTGTAACGTGCCCGTGAGCGGGCCTGTATGCCTTTGATCCGTCAGGGTCGCGATCTGTCAGGGTGTTGTATCTGGCGCTGTCTTTGGCATGGACCAAGCCATCGCGCCGCGCTATCCCTGCCCGCATGAAAAAAGGCGATCATCTCTTTCTCATCGACGGCTCGGGCTACATCTTCCGCGCCTATCACGCGCTGCCGCCGCTGACCCGCAAGTCGGACGGCCTGCCGGTCGGTGCCGTTTCCGGCTTCTGCAACATGCTGTGGAAGCTGATGCAGGACGCCCGCAACACCGATGTGGGCATTGTGCCGACGCATTTCGCCGTCATCTTCGACTATTCCTCGAAAACCTTCCGCAACGACCTTTATCCCGAATACAAGGCCAACCGTTCGGCTCCGCCCGAGGATCTGATCCCGCAGTTCGGCCTGATCCGCCAGGCTACCAGGGCGTTCAACCTGCCCTGCGTCGAGATGGAAGGCTTCGAGGCCGACGATCTCATCGCCACCTATTGCCGGCTGGCCTGCGAGGCCGGCGGCGACACCACCATCATCTCCTCCGACAAGGACCTGATGCAGCTGGTTGGCGAAACGGTCGGCATGTACGACCCGATGAAGGACCGGCAGATCGGCATCCCCGAAGTCGTCGAGAAATGGGGCGTGCCGCCGGAAAAGATGATCGACCTGCAGGCGCTGACGGGCGACTCAGTCGACAATGTGCCTGGCGTGCCCGGCATCGGGCCAAAGACCGCGGCGCAACTGCTCGAGCAGTTCGGCGACCTCGACGGATTGCTCGCCCGCGCCGGCGAGATCAAGCAGGAAAAAAGGCGGGAATCGATCATCGCCAACGCCGACAAGGCGCGCATCTCGCGCCAGCTGGTGACGCTGAAGAACGATGTGCCGGTGGCAGAAGGATTGGACGATTTCGTCCTGCATGCCCCCGACGGACCAAAGCTGATCGGCTTCCTCAAGACCATGGAATTCACCTCGCTGACGCGCCGTGTGGCGGAAGCGACCGGCACCGAGGCCGGCGACGTCCAGGCTGTCGCGGTGCCCGTCGAACGCGCCGATAACGCCCATGGCCCCGATGTCGGCGCCGGAACACCGCCCGTTGCCCGGGGCGGAACAGGCTCCGAGCCTGGCCAGGCTGCTGAAGTCGAGATGACGGAGACGCCAAAACAAGGGGACACCCCTTCCCTCCTGGCCGCATTGCGGCTGGAGAGAGCGGCGACCGCCAAGATCGATACCGCGGCCTATCAGTGCATCCGCGATATCGCGACGCTGAAGGCCTGGGTCGCGGAGGCGCGGGAGGCCGGTATCGCTGCCTTCGACGTCAGGGCCACCTCGACCGATCCGATGCAGGCCGAACTGATCGGCATGGCCATGGCCACAGCGCCTGGCCGCGCCGGCTATATTCCCTTCGCCCACAAGAGCGGCAATGGCGACCTGCTTGGCGGCGGCACGCTCGAAAACCAGATTCCGCTTCGCGAGGCGCTGGCGGTGCTCAAACCCCTGTTCGAGGACAGGTCGGTGCTGAAGATCGCGCAGAACCTGAAATATGATCTGGTCATCCTGAGCCGCTACGGCATCGATGTCGCGCCGTTCGACGACACCATGCTGATCTCCTACGTGCTCGACGCCGGCACGCCGCATGGCCACGGCATGGATGCCCTTGCCGACAAATGGCTTGGCCATAAACCCCTTCAACTCAAGGACGTGACCGGTTCCGGCAAGAACTCTGTCGGTTTTGACCAGGTCGATATCGACAGGGCGACCGCTCACGCCGCCGAGGATGCCGACGTGACGTTGCGGCTGTGGCGGGTGCTGAAGCCCCGGCTTGCCGCCAAGGGCCTGGTCTCGGTCTATGAACGCCTGGAGCGGCCACTGGTGCCGGTGCTGGCGCGCATGGAACAGCGCGGCATTTCGGTCGACCGGCAGATCCTGTCGCGGCTGTCGGGGGAACTGGCGCAAGGTGCGGCCCGGCTCGAGGAGGAAATCTACCTGCTCATCGGCGAGCGCATCAACATCGGCTCACCCAAGCAGCTCGGCGACATATTGTTCGGCCGCATGGGCCTGCCCGGCGGCTCCAAGACCAAGACCGGCCAGTGGTCGACCTCGGCGCAGCTGCTCGAAGACCTTGCCGCGGAAGGGCACGAACTGCCGCGTAAGATCGTCGATTGGCGCCAGCTGACCAAGCTGAAATCGACCTACACCGACGCCCTGCCCGGCTTCGTCAATCCCGACACGAAACGCGTCCACACCTCCTACGCGCTCGCCGCGACGACGACGGGCCGTCTGTCGTCTTCCGACCCGAACCTGCAGAACATTCCGGTGCGCACGGCTGAAGGCCGCAAGATCCGGACCGCCTTCATCACCGACAAGAGCCTCCGGCTGGTGTCAGCCGACTACAGCCAGATCGAACTGCGCGTGCTCGCCCATGTCGCTGAAATCCCGCAATTGCGGCAGGCCTTTGCGGATGGCGCCGACATCCACGCCATCACAGCGTCTGAAATGTTCAACGTGCCCGTGGAGGGTATGCCGTCGGAAGTGCGCCGCCGTGCCAAGGCGATCAATTTCGGCATCATCTATGGCATCTCGGCCTTCGGTCTCGCCAACCAGCTGTCGATCCCGCGCGAGGAGGCGAGCGCCTACATCAAGAAATACTTCGAGCGCTTTCCCGGCATCCGCGATTATATCGAGGAGACCAAGGCCTATGCCCGCGAGCACGGCTTCGTCGAAACGATCTTCGGCCGCCGCATCCACTATCCCGACATCAGGTCCTCGAACCCGTCGCTGCGCGCGTTCAACGAGCGCGCCTCGATCAACGCCCGCCTGCAAGGCACCGCCGCCGACATCATCCGCCGCGCCATGATCCGCATGGAGGAAGCCTTGGACAAGGCCAAGCTGTCGGCCCGCATGCTCCTGCAGGTGCATGACGAACTGATCTTCGAAACGGTCGAGGCCGAAGTCGAGGCGACGATCCCCGTCGTGCGCCATGTCATGGAAAACGCGGCGATGCCGGCGGTCTCGATGTCGGTGCCGCTGCATGTCGACGCGCGGGCCGCCAGCAACTGGGACGAGGCACACTGACGCGCTGGCGAAGGCCCTCAGGCCGCTTGCGCCAAACATTTCGCGCAGGTCCCGCGAAATTCGATCACCGCCTTCTTGGCGGCGAAGCCGGTCGAGTTGACCCATTCGTTCAGCCGGTGATCGACGTCGTGATCGGACATTTCGGTCACCTGCCCGCAAGTATCGCATATGGCGAAGGCGGTCATCGAGTGGCTATGGTCGTGCGGCTCGGCGCAGGCGACGAAGGAATTAATGCTTTCCAGCCGGTGCACGAAACCTGATTTCACCAGCGTGTCGAGCGCGCGATAGACCTGCAATGGGGCGCGAAAACCGCGCTCGCGAAGCTGATCGAGCAAGGTGTAGGCGCTGAGCGGCCCGCTGGCGATCTCGAGTTTCTCGAGCACGCACAACTGGTTTTTCGTCAGCACATCCCTTGCCGCCATGGTCCTGTTCCACTTGTCCTGCACCGTTGGCGGGCTGTCCGCGCGTGCAAACGGCCCGATCCCATTCAGATAGCGACGAACCGCCCTCTTTGCTACTCTTCTGTTGTTGTCCCGGGCCAATCGATGACGCGCGGGCACATTGGCAGAAATCTCGACGAGGGTAGTAGCCAAGGGTGTGCCAGGCACCATTGGCCTGCCGACCCACGCGGCGATCAACGCCGCCTCAGGGAGGCCGGCCACGCCCTGACTGGACTTCATCCGCGAAGGCCGGCGCGAGCAATTCCGCCAGCCTTTATTAGCCGGCTTCAGCTATTTCCTCGGCGGGCCTTTGCGTTCGGCGGAAGCAGCCCACAGGTTGATATCGGACTCGCGCGCGTATGTATCGATTTCGGCCAGTTCGGCGTCGCTGAAGTCGAGCACCTTCAGCGCCCCGACGCAATCCTCGACCTGCTCGGGCCGGCTGGCGCCGATCAGCGCCGAAGTAACCCGGCCCCTGCGCAGCACCCAGGCCAAGGCCATCTGGGCCAGCGTCTGGCCGCGCTTGCCGGCGATCGCGTTGAGCGCCTTGATGTTGGCAATGGTGCGGTCGTTGATGAAAGCTGTCTTGAGCGACTTGCCTTGGGAGGCCCGGCTGCCATCGGGAATGCCGCCGAGATATTTGTCGGTCAGCATGCCTTGCGCCAGCGGCGAGAACACGATGGAGCCGACGCCGAGCCCCTCGAGCGTGTCGAGCAGTCCGTCCTCCTCGACCCAGCGGTTCAGCATCGAATAGCTCGGCTGATGGATGACGCAGGGCGTACCGAGTTGCCTCAATATGTCGGCGGCCTCGCGGGTGCGCTGCGAATTGTAGGACGAGATGCCGGCGTAGAGCGCCTTGCCCGAACGCACCGCCTGGTCGAGCGCACCCATGGTTTCTTCGAGCGGCGTATCGGGATCGAAGCGGTGCGAGTAGAAGATGTCGACATAATCGAGGCCCATTCGCTTCAGGCTCTGGTCGAGGCTCGCCAGCATGTATTTGCGCCCGCCCCATTCGCCGTAGGGGCCGGCCCACATTTCGTAGCCGGCCTTGGTCGAGATGATCAGTTCGTCGCGATAGGCGGCAAAATCAGTACGCAGTATCTCGCCGAAAGCCGTCTCGGCCGAGCCGGGCGGCGGCCCATAATTGTTAGCGAGGTCGAAATGGGTGATGCCAAGATCGAAGGCCTTTCGCACGATCGCCTGCTTGGTCCGATGCGGCGTGTCGTCGCCGAAATTGTGCCACAGCCCGAGCGAGATCGCCGGCAGCTTGAGGCCGGACCGACCGCAGCGGTTGTAGATCATTTTCTCGTAGCGGTTTTCAGCGGCGATATAGGGCATGGGGAAATCCTCGAATTTGAACGGACAGGGCACCGTCATCGCAGAGGCGATGAGCATGCCCGTACCCCATCCTTTACCCCCTCCCCGGAGGAACGGGGAGAGGGGTAAGGCAAAATTATCGATAATCCATGCGACTACGTCTTCTTGGCCAGCAGCTCCTTGGCCTGCTTGACGCCAAGCGCGGCCGGACGCTCGCAAGTGGTCTGCATGGCGACGAACTTGCCGGTTTCGCCGGAGCGCAGGAGGCCGGTCATGACATCGACGGCATGCAGCGCGAGTTCCATCGAGCAGCGGTGCGGCCGCCCTTCGGCGATCGCCAGCGCCATGTCGGCCAGGCCCGCCGTGCGGTAATTGGCCATCATGCCTTGGCCATGCATCTCATTGGGAACGCCAAGCGGATGCTTCCATTTCGGCAGCTTCTTGACCGGCTTGCCTTCTTCGGTGAAGCGCACGTCGCCGCCGAAGAAGTTCGGATCCGGCACGAACACCGTCCCGCCCTCGCCATAGAGTTCCATCGGCGCGTGGCCGTGAGCCCACACATCCCAGCTGGTGTTCAGCGTCACCACGGCGCCGTTCTCGAATTCCAGCAGGCCATGGATGGTGGTCGGCGTGTTGACCGGGATTTTTTCGCCTGCGCGCGGCTTTGAGCTGATGGTCCGTTCCTTGGCCGGGGTCGTCGCGAAGGCCGCCACCTGCTTCACCGGCCCGATCAGCTGGATCAGATTGGTGATGTAGTACGGTCCGATGTCCAGCACTGGTCCCGCCCCGGGCTGGAAGAAGAAGTCGGGATTGGGGTGCCAATGCTCCATGCCGTGGCCCATGACGTGGCAAGTGCCGCTGGTGATCTTGCCAAGCTTCCCCTCGTCGATCAGTTCGCGCACCAGCTGGTGCGCGCCGCCGAGGAACGTGTCCGGCGCCGAGCCTATGCGCAGCCCCCTCTTCTGGGCCCGCGCCTTGAGGTCCTGACCCTCCTTGAGCGACAGCACGAACGGCTTTTCGGAATAGACATGCTTGCCGGCATCGAGCACCTGCTTCGAGACTTCGTAATGCACGGCCGGAATGGTCAGGTTGACGATGATGTCGATATCGTCGGCCTTGAGCAGATCCTCGACGGTCTCGGCGCGCAGCTTGAATTCCTTCGCCCGCGCCCTGGCCGCGTCCATGTTGATGTCGGCGCAGGCGCGCATCTCGATGCCGCGAAACAACGGCGCCAGCGAAAAATACGCCTTCGAGATGTTGCCGCAGCCGATGACGCCAACACCCAATTTCCCAGTACCCAGCTTCTTTGCCATGGTGGTTGTTCCTAGTAGCTCTTGACGGTTGCGATCGAGCGGCGGGCGAAGCGCTCGATGTCGTTGGGATTGTCCTGTTCCATGACAAAGTATTTCGCCGCGCTCTTGGCCCGCAGCACCTTGATCAGGCCGGCCCAATCGATCGTGCCGTGGCCGACATCCGACCAGCCATCCTCATCCAGCCCCTCGCCCGCCTTCGCCATGTCCTTGACATGGACGGCGACGATGCGCTGGCCCTGCTTTTCGATCCAGGGCAGCGGGTCGGAGCCGCCGCGCACTACCCAGGCGACGTCCATTTCCCAGCCTATATTGGGCGCGGACGACAGGATATGGTCCTGCGGCACCGAGCCGTCGGCGAGTGTCTTGAACTCGAAATCATGGTTGTGCCAGGCGAAGCCATAGCCGGCCTTCGACGCGACCTCGCCGACCTTGGCCAGGCGCTCGCCAAAGGCGCGCCAGCCGGCGGCGTCGGATGGCCTGTCCTCGGCCATCAGATAGGGACAGATCAAAAGCTTGACGCCGAGCGTTTCGGCGATCCGGCGCACACCGTCGAAATCATTCTCCAGCGCATCGATGGAAAAATGCCCGGTCGGCATGGCAAGGCCGTTCTTGTCGAGCTCGGCGCGGAAGGCCTTGGGATCGTCATAGACGCCGCCGAACCCTTCGACCTCGGCGTAGCCGAGCTTGCCGAGCATTTCGAGCACATCGGTCCAGGGCAAGAAATTGCGGGCGCTGTAAAGTTGGAATGACCAGTTCATCGTCTCTGTCCGTTCTGCTTGGGGATTGTCCTTGGGAGGATGGTTTTCTTGGGAGCTACATGCGGTTGCCGGATGGAGTATCGAACAGCGAGGCGCGGGCAGGATCAAAGCCGATCCTGATCGGGTCGCCATTGCGCAGCGTTTTTTCCGCCTCGACACGGAAGGAAAAAATGCGGCCGCCGAGCTTCGTCCACACCAGCGTATCGGAGCCCATCGGCTCGACGATCTCGACGGCGGCATCGGTGGCGAAGGGCATGGAATTCGCGGCCTCGCCAAAGGCAACGTGCTCGGGGCGAATCCCGAACACGCAAGGCCCGCTCTTGTTGCCGGCGCCATCGAAGCCATAGCGCTCGAGCGGTATGGTCAAATCCCCGGTCTTGAACACCGCCGTCGTGCCGGTCTCCAGCTGCCCCTCGACGAAATTCATCGCAGGCGAACCGAGGAAGCCGGCGACAAACCGGTTGACCGGGCGGTTGTAGATGGTCTGCGGCGCGTCGAGCTGCTGGATGACGCCGCCCTTCATCACCGCGATGCGGTCGGCCAGGGTCATCGCCTCGATCTGGTCGTGGGTGACATAGATCATCGTGTTCTGCAGCTTGCGGTGCAGAAGCTTGATCTCGACGCGCAGCTCTGAACGCAGCTTGGCATCGAGATTGGACAGCGGTTCGTCGAACAGGAAGACGTCGACATCGCGCACCAGCGCCCGTCCGATCGCCACGCGCTGGCGCTGGCCGCCGGAAAGGGCCGCCGGCTTGCGCTGCAGCAACGGCTCGATCTGCAGGATCTCGGCGGCGCGCGCGATGCGCTTGGCGATCTCGTCCTTGGCGATGCCGGCGACACGCAGCCCGAAGGACAGGTTCTTCTCCACCGTCATTTGCGGATAGAGCGCATAGGACTGAAAGACCATGCCGATGCCGCGGTCCTTGGGCTCTTCCCAGGTGACGTTCTTGCCCTTGATGAAGATGCGGCCTTCCGAAATGTCGAGCAGGCCGGCGATGCAGTTGAGCAAGGTCGACTTGCCGCAGCCGGAGGGTCCGAGCAGCACGATGAACTCGCCTTCGGCGACATCGAGATTGAGCGTCTGCAGCACCGAGACCGCGCCGAAGTTCAGCGACAGGTCTTGGATCGAAACGCTGGTGCCGTTCGCCGCCATCGCCATCACCCTTTCACCGCGCCGGCGGCGATGCCGCGCACGAACAATTTGCCGGAAATGAAATAGACGATCAGCGGCACCAACCCGGTCAGGATGGTGGCGGCCATGTTGACGTTGTATTCCTTCACGCCTTGCACCGAATTGACGATGTTGTTGAGCTGCACCGTCATCGGATAGGTGTCGGGACGGGTGTAGACGACGCCGAACAGGAAGTCGTTCCAGATGCCGGTCACCTGCAGGATGACGGCGACGACGAAGATCGGCAGTGACATCGGCAGCATGATGCGCAGGTAGATGCCCCAGAAGCCGGCGCCATCGACGCGCGCCGCCCGGAACAGTTCCTCCGGCATGGAGGTGAAATAATTGCGGAACAGAAGCGTCAGGATCGGCATGCCGAAAATGGAATGCACGATCACCAGGCCGGTAAGGCTGCCATAGAGGCCGATCTCGCGCAGGATGATGACGATGGGATAGATCATCACCTGGTAGGGAATGAAGGCGCCGACGATCAGGATGACGAAGAAGGTGTCGGCGCCCTTGAAGCGCCAGTTGGCCAGCGCGTAGCCGTTCACCGAGGCGATTGCGATCGACAGGATCACCGAGGGAACGGTGATGCGCACCGAATTCCAGAACCCGCGCGAGAGCCCGTCGCAATTGAGTCCGGTGCAGGCCTGCGACCACGCCTTGACCCAGGGCTCGAAGGTGATCTCGAGCGGCGGCGAGAAAATGTTGCCGAGGCGGATCTCCGGCATGCCCTTCAGCGAGGTGACGACCATCACATAGAGCGGCAGGAGATAGTAGAGCGCCACCACGACGAGCGTGCCGTACAGGAAAATGTTACGGCGCGAGAACATGTGCCGCGGCTTCGGTCCGCTCGGGCCGGAGGCGCCAGCCCGGAGGTTTGACGACGTGGCGGACAAGGAGACGGCATGATCAGACACGCTTGCGGCCTCCGAATTCAAGATAGGCCCACGGCACGATGACGATCATCACCGACAGCAGCATCATGGTCGAGGCGGCAAAGCCCTGGCCGAGATTCTGGGCGAAGAACATGTAGTCGTAGACGTATTTGGCCGGCACTTCGGAGGCGATGCCCGGCCCGCCGCTGGTCTGCGCGACGACGAGGTCATAGACCTTGACGATGCCGGACGCGATGATCACCAGCGTGGTGATGAACACCGGCCGCATCATCGGGATGATGATGAACAGATAAGTCTTCCACATGGGAATCCCGTCCACCCGTGCGGCCTTCCAGATGTCCTCGTCGATGCCGCGCAGGCCCGCCAGCATCAGGCACATGATCAGCCCCGTGCCTTGCCAAAGCGCCGCGATCGATATGCCGTAGATGACGATGCTGGAATTGTAGAGCGGATTGAAGTCGAAGCTGGTCCAGCCGAGGCTTCGTACCACGCCCTGGACGCCGAAATCCGGATTGAGCAGCCATTGCCAGACAAGGCCGGTGACGATGAAGGAGAGCGCGAAGGGGTAGAGGAAGATGGTGCGGAACGTGTCCTCGAAACGGATCTTCTGGTCGAGCAGGGCCGCCAGCAGGAAACCGATCACCAGCGAGAACACCAGTGAGATCACACCGTAGATCAAGAGGTTCTCGATCGAAATCAGCCAGCGCGGCGTCGCCCACAGCCGGTAATACTGGTCGAGCCCGACGAAATTCAGCCGCGGCAGCAGCTTCGAATTGGTGAAGGAATAGAGCACCGTCCACGCGGTGCCGCCGACAAAGACCACCATTGCGGTGAGGATCATCGGGATCGAAGCGACCTTCGCGTTGAGATTGCGGAAGAGTTGGCTCGGGCGTTCGCTCTTGCTCATCGGTACAGCCGTGCTCGATCGGATAAGGGCGGAAAGTCAGCACGCCTTGGCTCCCGGCCCTGTCTGGCAAGGTCGGGAGCGGGCGGCTCGTCGGTCGTCAATCAGCCGAAGCGATGATGTCGGCGAAGCGCTTCTGCGCCTCTTCGAGGCTCATGTCGGGCTTGGCGAAGAACTCCGAGAACAGGTCCTCCTTCTGCTTCTGGCTGTCCTGCGAGAGCAGCTGGTCCGTCCACGGGATGACCGCGCCCTTGGCCAGGATGGCGAGGCCTTTCTTCATGCAGTCATTGGCCGCGTTGAGGTCGACGTCGCCGCGCACCGGCAGCGAGCCCTTCTTGAGGTTGAAGGCGACCTGGGTCTTGGGATCGAGCAGCGTCTCGGCCAGCACCTCCTGCGCCTTGGCCTTGTCGGCGTCCTTGAGCAGCGGGAAATAGAAGGCGTCGCCGCCCGTTGCGATGACCTCGTTCAGGCCGAGGCCGGGAAGGCAGGTGTAGTCCTTGCCGGCGGTCTTGCCGGCGACCTGGAACTCGCCCTGCGCCCAGTCACCCATGATCTGGCCGCCGGCCTTGCCGGTGATGACCATGTTGGTGGCCTGGTTCCAGTCCTGCACATTCGTGTTCTTGGCCATCTTGCGTGCATCGTCGGCCGCTTTGAACACCTTGGCGACTTCAGGACCGGCTGCGAACTTGGCGTCCTTGTCCTTGTAGACCTTGAGGAAGGTGTCGGTTCCGCCGACCGCGGCAAGCAGCACGTCGAAGGCGCCCGATGCCTGCCAGGCCTGCCCACCGACCGCGAGCGGCACGATGCCTGCCTTCTCCAGCGCCGGAGCGGCGGCCACATACTCGTTCCAGTTCTTCGGCACCGGCACGCCGGCCTTCTCGAACGCCGCGTTCGACAGCCACAGCCACTGCCAGGAATGGATGTTGACCGGCACGCAATAGATCTTGCCGTCGATGGTGCAAGAGTCGAGCAGGCTCTTGGGCCGTACCACTTCCGTCCACTTGCCCTTGGTGGCGACATCGGTGAGGTCGCGCATCAGGCCAGCCTGAACCAGCTCTTCCGCTTGCCTGCCGTGATTGAACTGCGTGGCCCCCATTGGATCGCCGCCGGTGATGCGGCTGATCATGATCGGCCGCGCCGTGCCGCCGGATCCGGCGATGGCGCCGTCGACCCAGTGATTGCCGGTGGCGTCGAATGCCTTGGCGAGTTCGGCGACCGCCGCCGCCTCGCCGCCGGAGGTCCACCAATGGGTGACTTCCAGATCGGTCGCGGCCGCCGGCCCGGCAAAGTTGAAAGCAACCGTCGCGGCAAAGGCAGCGGTCAGGAATTTGTATCGCATTTCGGCTTCCTCCCAGAAATCTGAAACGTTACAGATTTTCGATACGGCAATTGGAGACCATACGCAACCCTTCCGGCAAGTGTCACTTTGACATTTTTCGAGCTGCGAACAAAATCATCTCGCTGCTGCGGCGTTGTGCGGCGCAATATGCAAAACTGCACCGCTCTCTAGGCAAAAGCAGCAAGAAACTTGCCAAGAGCACGCTTCCCTCTGAATCCCAACGCTTTTTCGCCTCGCGGTTGACGGCGTCTTTTTGCGTCCGCCCGCGCCCGTTTACACCGATCGTGACAAGCTGTAACGTTTCAGTATACTACTTCCACTGTAGGTGACGCGCCATGGGGAGCGGCCGCAACATTGCCGGGCTGCCCGGCGGCTGCTATGCGCCTGATGGGCGGGACGGATGAACAGACAGCGCACGGCCAAGGATGACGAGGCGACGGCACAGGAGCGGCCGACGCTGAAGACGCTTGCCTTCATGACCGGGCTCGGCGTCACCACCGTCTCGCGGGCCTTGAAGGACGCGCCCGAGATCGGCGCCGAGACCAGGCGCCGAGTCCAGCTCGTGGCCAAGCAGATCGGCTATCGGCCGAACCGCGCCGGCGTGCGCCTCAGGACCGGCAAGACCAATGTCATCAGCCTCGTGCTCAACACCGAGCACGAACTCATGAGCTTTGTCTCCGACATCATCTATGGCGTCACGGAAGTCATCGCCGACACGCCCTACCACCTGATCGTCACGCCTTATTCGCGCTCGCAGGATCCGCTGGATCCGGTGCGCTATCTCGTGGAGACCGGCTCCGCCGACGGCGTCATCATTTCACGCACGCAGCCGAACGATCCCCGGGCCCGCTACATGCTGGAGCGCGGCATTCCCTTCGCGACCCACGGCCGCACCGATATGGGGCTCGTGCATCCCTATCATGATTTCGACAATTACGCCTTCGCGGCCGAGGCGGTGCGCCATCTCGCCGGCCTGGGCCGCCGCCGGCTCGCTTTGGTGACGCCGCCGGTGGGTTTGAGCTACTACCGCCACACGGTCGACGGCTTTGCCGACGCTCTGAGCGAA
Organism: Mesorhizobium sp. CO1-1-7; assembly: GCF_020164885.1. Taxonomy (NCBI): domain Bacteria; kingdom Pseudomonadati; phylum Pseudomonadota; class Alphaproteobacteria; order Hyphomicrobiales; family Phyllobacteriaceae; genus Mesorhizobium; species Mesorhizobium sp. CO1-1-7. The sequence goes on from NZ_JAIUHA010000010.1 coordinate 270,587, forward strand.
GTCGGCGCCAGCGAGGTACCGTTCAACACCGTTTCGATCGACCACTCGATCGAACAGATCAGGAGGAGGACCGCGCAGCTGATGCGGCGCGACATCAGGCCGGACGGCATCGTCAGCAGCGCCGCCGCCGCGACCCTCGCCATCGTCGCCGGCATCGAGGACGCCGGCCTGAAGCTCGGCCGCGACGTAGACGTGGTGTCGAAGCAGTCGTCGGAACTGCTGCATCTGTTCAGGCATGAATTGCTGGTCGTGAACGAAGACTTCCGCCTGGCCGGGTCCGAACTCGCCCGCTCGGTGCTCGGCTGGATCGGCGGCGCCGCGCCCGGCTCGCTGCAGAGCCTGAGCGAACCGAAGGGCGTCGTGGCCTATCGGCGCTCTGACTGAGCGTCTGCCCGGATCTGATCGGGCAAGTCCACATGCATCCCGTCAAACCAGGAACCGTTCTGGTCGGTAGCCCCGCGGTTCACATGAAGTCCGAAGCCGGTTGCTCCCGGATCGGCTAGTTCGGCACGAAGCCGCATGCTCGGGATCAGATAATCGCCACCATTCTGCCGCCGATAGGGAATGGGCGCCGTGGTCGCCAGTGTCCGCATCCGTTCGCGCAGGCGTTCGGCGACAAGCTCGAAGCCCGCCGCATCGAGACGGTCCGCACTGTACATCACGAACGGCGGAAGCACGTCGTAGCCCGGATAATAGAGGATTCCGTGATTGATCGGGAACAGCAGGTCGTCGATCGGTCCGTTGACGCCGCGCGGGGAGTAATGATCCTCCCAGCCGCCGGCTGTCACAATCAGCATCGCTCGCTTGCCCGCGAGTGTGCCCTCGCCGTACCGGTCACCCCATCGCTTGTCGCTATGTTCGCCGACGCCGTAGGCGAAGCCGTAGGCGAAGACCCGATCGACCCAGCCTTTCAAAATCGCCGGCATGGTGAACCACCACAGCGGAAACTGCAGGATCAGCGCATCGGCCCAAAGCAGCTTCTCGATCTCGGTCTTGACGTCTGCGGTCAGAGCATTGGACTCGTATACTTGTTTGGAGGCCCCCACCGGCACCAGCCGCGCGTCTGGCGAAAGCTCGGGGAAGTCAGCGCGGTCGACCTCCGATTTCCAACCGTCCGCATAGAGGTCGGACACCCGAACCTCGTGGCCTTGAGCCTTGAGTTCCTTGACGGCGACGTCACGGAGCGTGCCGTTGAGCGACCGTGGCTCGGGATGGGCAAAGACAAGTAGGACTTTCATGATCCGTCGATCCTCTGTTGGAAACATTGACCCTGAGATAGCCAACAGCCGCATCATCCGCTACATGTCGAGAATGCATAATATTCTGCCGATTAATGGATAAATCAGCTGTCACGCTCGAGCGCATGCGCACCTTCGTGCGCGTTGCTGAACGAGGCAGTCTGTCGGCGGTCGCGCGTGAACTCAGGATCGGCCAGTCGACAGTCACGCGCCATTTGAGGGAACTGGAGGAGGCCGTCGGCGTCGCCCTGCTCAGCAGGACCACCCGGCGTGTCACGATGACCGATGAGGGCAGCCGCTATTATGCAGACAGCGTGCAGATCCTGCGCCTTGTCGAACAGGCGGGCGACGAGGTTCGCGGCACGCGCGCGGCGCCCGCGGGCACGATCCGGCTCTCCTGCACCGCCGCCATTGGGGTGCTGCATGTCAGCCGGCTTATCTTCGCGTTTCAGGACCGCTATCGCGACATCGGCGTCGATCTCAGCCTCACCGACGAACGCATCGACCTCGTCATGGAAGGCGTCGACATCGCGCTTCGTCTCGGCCCGCTCACCGACAGTTCCATGAAATTGCGAGCGCTCGGCCAATCCCGGCGACTGCTCGTGGGGGCGCCCGACTATCTCGCTGAACGCGGCAGGCCTGAAGGTCCCGGGGACCTGGCCGATCACGAAGGTATCCGGATGTCAAACGTTGCCGGCAGCGACACCCTTGTGCTGCAAGGACCAGACGGCAACCGCCATACAGTGCCGTTTGCAGGGCGCCTCCGGGTCGACCACGGGCTTGCCGCACGCGAAGCCCTGCTCGCCGGGCGCGGCATTGCGCCCGCCCACCAATGGCTTGTCGGCGATCTCCTGGCGTCCGGCCGGCTTGAAGCGATTCTGCCTGACTATGCGCTGCCTTCGGTTCCGCTCAGCATGCTGATCGTCCCCGAACGGGCGGGCATCGCCCGGGTCCGGCTGCTGGTCGATTTTCTTGCCCAACAGGTCGGCGGCATCCCCGGAATCGAGAAGCCACATGTGGAGCGGTGAGTATTCCGGCACGGCAGCCAAGCTAAGCCGGATGTCTTCATAGCGTGATCTAGCCAGCCGCGCCGCTGCCCCACGGTCCGTGGAACGCGCCCTGCTCGCCGATGCGCTCGAAACCATGCGCCCCGAAGAAGTCGCGCTGCGCCTGGATCAGGTTCGAGGTGCCGCGGCCCTGGCGGTAGCTGTCGAAATAGGCAAGAGCCGAAGACAGTGCAGGCACCGGCGCGCCGGCTTCGGAAGCCCTCGCCACGACGCGCCGCAGCGACGGATGCGCCTCCTGCATCAGGCTGATGAAGGCAGGCGCCATCAACAGGTTGGTGGAAGCGCCACCACTGAAAGCCTCGGCCATCGTGTCGAGCATCTGCGAGCGGATGATGCAGCCGGCGCGCCAGATCTTGGCGATCGTCGGCATCGGCAGGTTCCAGTTGAACTCCTTCGAAGCGCCGCTCATCACCGCGAAGCCCTGCGCGTAGGCGGCGATCTTGCCGGCGAACAGCGCCAGTTCGAGGTCTTTCAGCAGCGCGTCCTTGTCGCCGGAAATCCTGGCCACGCCGATATTGCCATAGGCTTTTTCCGCCGCCTGCCGCTCGTCCTTGATCGACGACAGCACGCGCGCCGCCACCGCCGCTTCGATCGCGGTCGCCGGAATGCCGAGCTGCTGCGCCTCGATGACGGACCATTTGCCGGTGCCCTTCTGGCCGGCGCGGTCGAGGATGATGTCGACCACCGGCTTGCCGGTCTTCGGATCGTCGGCGGCGAGCACCTTGGCGGTGATCTCGATCAGGTAGGAATTGAGCCGGCCCTTGTTCCAGTTGGAAAATACCGTGCCGATCTCCTTCGGCCCCATGCCGAGGCCGTCACGCAGGATGCCGTAGATTTCGGCGATCATCTGCATGTCGGCATATTCGATGCCGTTGTGGATGGTCTTGACGAAATGCCCGGCGCCGTCGGTGCCGAGCCATGCGGCGCAAGGTTCCTCCTTGAACTTGGCGGAGATCGCGGTCAGCACCTTCTCGACGCGTTTCCAGGAGTCTTCCGTGCCGCCGACCATGATCGAGGGTCCGTGGCGCGCGCCCTCCTCGCCGCCGGAGACACCCATGCCGATGAAGGTCAAACCCGAGCCAGAGAGCTCGGAAAAGCGCCGCATCGTATCGCGGAAATTGGCATTGCCGGCATCGATGACGATATCGTTGTCGGACAGCACGCCACGCAGCGCTTCGATCTGCTCGTCGACCGGCTTGCCGGCCAGCACCATGATGATGATCGGACGCGGCGGCCGGATCGCGGCGGCGAGTTCCTCCAGGCTGTAGCAGGGGACGACCATGTCCCTGAGCGCACCGGAATTCTCGACGAAAGCGTCGGTGCGTGCCCTTGTGCGGTTGAAGACGGCGATGCGGTGCCCGTGCTCGGCGATATTCAGCGCCAGGTTGGAGCCCATAGTGCCAAGGCCGATCAGGCCGATTTCGGCTTTTTCCATCGTTTCTTCCCTGCTTTCGGATCTGGTGTTTTCGAGCTTGCGCTCATTGTTGCTTGAATGATTGACGGCCCTTCAGGCCCGCGTCAACCGCCTCGCCCAATTGTGTGGCTGGGGCGTTACGGTCTGATGTCGACCGGCGCCTCGATCTTCACCATCTCGAAGTCCGAGACCAGGATGTCTATGCGCACCATCCAGCGGCCGGGTACCGGGATGATGAGGTTGTCGACACGCCAGCTGCCGTCGCCGGGCCTGGTCGCCGCGCGCTTCAGCGGTTCGATGCCGGAATCGGGCTTCGACAGCACCAGCGTCACCTCCTTGGCGTCGAGCGGTCCGAAATCGCCGGTCATGATGATCATCGAGGCGACCACCGGCCCCGCATGGCCTGGCGTGATGCTGAGATCGGCCATCGCCTGCAGCGCATGGATGTGGACCGAAACCGGCTGCGCCGCCGCGATCGCCAGTGCTCGTGGCGGCGGCGTGAAGCGCCAGCCCGCGGCGACTCCGAAGATCGCCAGCACGATCAGCACTTCGACGCTGACCGAGCGGGTGAGCCTGCGTTGCACCTCGGTCGCTCCCGCCTCGGCCGAAGCGGTGAGCTTCCAGCGATTGACTGCGGCAAGGGTGAACAGGAAGACCAGCAGCACGAGCTTGACCAGCAGCAGCCGGCCATAGGCTGTGTCGAGCAGCGCCGAGGGTATCTGCACCTGGATCACGGCCAGCACGATGCCTGCCGCGGCAAGCAAGGCCACCACAGGCAGGATTGCCCATGAGAAGTGGTGCAGGAATTCGACGGCGCCCGCCGCTTGACGCTTCAGCGCGAGACCGAGCGGCACCAAAGCGCCCGCCCAGAAAGCGATGCCGACGCCATGCACGAAGACCAGCGGCCGTGTCAGCCATTGCGGCTCGGCGGCACTGGCATGGCCGCTGGCGGCGAGTGCGACGCCGACGCCAGCCAGTCCGGCAAGGGCAAGCGGCCTGGCGGCCGCGCGCGGTCCGGCCAGCGACAGCAGGCCAAGTCCCAAGGCGACCAGGGCGATCAGCACCGTCCAGCCGAAGCTGGTGCCGAGCCCGGTGCGCCAGATCACCGGCTGCGCCAGATGGGAGAGCGGCGCCCCCAGCGCATCGAGACCCTGAAAGCCCAGCGACAAGGGTGCCGCCACCAGCCCGCACAAGATCGCGGCCGTGACAAAGCGACGGCCGGCACGGCCATCCCCGGCCAGCCAGGCAAAGGCGAACGCGCCGCCAATGCCGAAGAAAAGGCCCATGTAGAGAAAAACATTGCCGATCCAGATCGCCGACCGCAGCGGCCAGTCAATCGCCTCGGAGACGGCCGGCGGCTCGCTTGGCGCGCCGACGGAAAACAGCAGCGAGCCGCCGACCGGATGGCCGTCGGCGGAAATGACACGCCAGCTCAGCACATGCGTGCCGGATTTGAGCGCCCGCGGATTGTCGATCTCGACCGTCTGGTCGCTGAGACGGAAGTCGGTCAGCGGAACCGGGGTGCCGTCGGGCATCACCAACGTCAGCACCAGCGGCGAGACCGGCTCGCTGAAGGTCAGCGAGAACCGCGCCGGGGCCTGCGCCAGCACCGCACCGTCGGCCGGATCGGTCTTGATCAGCGCCGCATGGGCAAGGGCCTGGCTTGTCGAGGCCATGACGATGAGCGCCATGGCCGCGGCGAGCAGCCCGCCGGCAATCCAGCCGACGAGCTTGCTGTTCGTATCGACCATCCAGGAAGGTATTGCGATCATGCCGTGCCATGGGATGCGGCGCTCCGACAGGCAGAGCGCCAGGGAGAAAAGCTATTTCTTCGGCGTGAGCTTGATGCCGGGCGCCGGGTTCTCCAGCGCGTCCTCATCCTGTCCGGCCGCCGGAATCTCGATCCAGCGGGCCGCGGCATCGCCGCATTCCTGCACCACCGGGAAGTACAGCTTCTGGCCGACGGGCAGGTCGGCCGTCAGCGTCGCGCGGAAGACGAACTCGTCGTAGAATTCATCCGGCAAATTGCCGCCGCTCCAGTCGATTTCCTTGACCCCATCGGCAACCGCCTGACCATAGAGCTGGTAGGATTTTTCATATTTGCCCTTCTTGGCCTGCAGCGTCCAGCCTGGCTTCGGCATCGGCTTCACCGCGATCACCCCTTCCGGGATCTGCACGCGCACGGCCGTCGTCGCCTTGCCGTCGCAGCCATGCGGCACGCGCAGCACAGCCTTGTAGGTCGAGCCGACTGCCGCCTCCTGGGTCTCGAGCGTGATGTGCGCGAAGGCGGCATTTGTCCCCAACACGAGAAACGCGCCGGCCGCCAAAAGATATTTGTTCATGATGGTCCCTCAGATTCAAAATTGGTGATCGGCGCGATCAATTGGCGTGGTCGTCCATGCCGCCCATTTCGCCCATGCCTTCGACGGCGAACTCGATATTGACCGTGCCGGCCTTCTCGAAGGTCAGCGTGGCGGCGAATTTTTCACCCTGCTTGGGTTGCCGCTTCAGGCCGATGAACATCAGGTGGTAGCCACCGGGCGCCAGCGCGACCTTGCCGCCTGCCGGGACTTCCAGGGCACCATCCACTGGCCGCATGGTCATGACGCCGTCCTTGACGCCCATTTGATGCAGCTCGGCCTTTTCCGAGACGTCGGAGGAAATCGACAGCAGCCGGTCCGGTGTACTGCCCTTGTTGACGATGGTGAAATAGCCGCCGGCCACCTTGGCGCCGGCTGGCGTGGCGCGCGACCAGGGGTGTTCGATTTCGAGATCGCCGACCTTGAATTCATGCGCCAGGACGGCCTGGGCGCCCAGGAAGACAAGCGCGAGGGCCAACGCGGCAATGCCGAAATCGGCTTTGAAGCGGGACAGGGTGCGGCCGAACACAGTGCCCGCCGATATACGGAAAGAATGGGACATGGTTGCTCCATGACGTGATGATCGCGCCGTCGCCGGTCGCGAATGCTTGATCTTGGATGAGTACGCTCGCGAAAGGTTCCGCAAGCAAGCAGGCTCAAGCCGCCAATGGCGGCGCGCGCGGGTTCGATGGGGAGCGTTCGCGGGCGAAGTCGAGATGCGTGGTCGCCGGGAAGACGAAGGCGACGGTCTCGAAGGAAAGAGACGCAAGTGCAAGCCCGGCATCGGCCGGCGGCGCATAGGCCGGCGAAAACATGCTGCAGCCGAGTGTGCAGCAGGCCGGCGGATGGGACGGGTGCTGGTCGCCGCCGGGAAGCTGTGTGGCGCCATCATGGGTACAGATGACGTTGCCGAAGGCATCGAGCTGCGCGGTATCAGGCCCGATGCTGAAGGCGAACGCACCAAGTGTCGACTGGAGCAACAGCAGACAGGCCGCGACAAGCGCGACCGGCATGCTCCAGCGTCTCTCCCGGCGGTTCACCATTTGCCTCTTCAAACGATCGATGACTATCCCTACCACGGCAGCCAGAGGTCGAAAATCGGCAATTCCATGCTGCGGCAACACGGCAGGATCAGTTCTTTTGGGATGGCCGGCTTTCCGGAATGGAGGTCAGCAATGTCTGGCGGGCCGACTTCAGGTGCTTGCGGCAGGCGGCATCGACCTTGCCGAGATCGCGCGACTTGAGCGCCTCGATATAGGCCAGATGCTCGCCGATCGCGACTTCGTTGCGCTCGCGTTCCTGCGCCTTGTTCCACTGGTAGTGGTAGTGGAAGATCATGGCGATGACGTCGTAGAAATCGACGATGAAGCGGTTGCGCGAGGCGCGATGAATGAGCCGGTGCAAGCGCTCGTCCAGCTCCGAGAACTCATTGAAACGCGTCGCGATCTCGCGTGCCAGAACGCGGTGTTCCTCCTCCAGCCGATCGAGATCACCCCATACCGGACTGTCCTGCGGCAGCGCGGTGAATGCGGCGGCCGAGCGCAATTCGAACATTTCGCGGATCTCGGTCAGTTCCAGCGCGAAGGCCCGCGTGAAGCCTTTCAGCACCCAATGGCTGTTGCGGCGTTTTTCGATCAGGCCGAAGCGGGAGAAGCGGATCAGGAACTCGCGTACGCTGGTGGTGCCGACGCCGATCTCGCGCGCCAGTTCGAGCTCGTTGATCTGCATACCGGCCTCGGCGCCGCCGGCCAGCAGCCTGCGCATGAAGGACCGTTCGATGATCTCGGCCAGCGTGTCGGTCTCTTCCTCGGGAAAGAAATCATCCGCACGTGGGTCGCGCAGCACCGTCTTGGCGCGCTTGTTCCAGGCGATCAGCCCGGTCTCTTCCATGCGCGCCAGGATGCTGCGCACGGTCGTGCGGCTGACTCCCAGCAAGGCGCCAAGTTCCGGTTCCGAAGGCAGGCTGCGCGTCTCATCGAGCAGCCTCAGACAACGGTTATAGGCGTCCTTGTAGACGTTGTTGCTCTTCGACATCCCCTGACCCATTGCACGCCAGCGCTTGCGGCGGCCGGCTTGAAGCGCAATATGACGTTCCATCGTCCGCAGCGCCACCACTTACCCAAGGCGGAACCGCCGTGAAAAAACAATTGACGCAAAACTGTTTTTTCACGATAAAAGACATTAACTCTTAACAGGCGCGTGTCAATCCGCGCATCCCAGGATCACCCAGGAAACCGCCCGTGAACGTCTCGAATACCATTCTTCTGTCCCCCGCCGACAATGTCGCCGTTGCCAATGGGCGCATCGAGATCGGTACCGCCCTGCCGGGCGGCGCGCTCGCTGCCACCGTCATCGAGCCCGGCCACAAGGTGGCGATCAAGCCGATTGCCGCGGGTGAAGCCGTGGTCAAATACGCTCAGGCGATCGGTCGCGCCACGCAGGACATCGCGCCGGGCGAGCATGTCCATTCGCACAATCTGGTTTTCGAGGCCGGCCGCCTCCCTGTGGTGCCGCCAAGCGAGGCCGAGCATGCGACGGAGGCGGACCGCGCCCGGACATTCATGGGCTATCGCCGCGCCGACGGTCGCGCCGGCACCCGTAACTTCATCGGCATCATCGCCAGCGTCAATTGCTCGGCCACCGTCTGCCATTCGATCGCCGACACCGCCAACCGAACCCTTTTGCCGAAATATCCCGGCATCGATGGCTTCGTGCCCATCGTCCATGGCCAGGGTTGCGGCATGAGCGGCACCGGCGACGGCATGATGGTGCTGCACCGCACGCTGGCCGGCTATGCCCGCCACCCGAATTTCGGCGGCGTGCTGATGGTCGGGCTCGGCTGCGAGGTCAACCAGCTCACGCTTTACGGCCAGAAGGGTGCCGCCGCCGGCAAGCGCCACTTCAACATCCAGGATGCCGGCGGGTCGCGCAAATCGGTCGAAAAGGCGATGGGCGTGCTGGCCGAGATCGCCGAGGAAGTCGGTCAGTTGAAGCGCGAGCCGATCCCCGTCAGCGAGATCGTCGTCGGCCTGCAATGCGGCGGCTCCGATGGCATGTCGGGTATCACCGCCAATCCGGCGCTGGGTGCGGCCGTCGACATCCTCGCTGGCGTCGGCGGCATCGGCATCCTCTCCGAGACGACGGAAATCTATGGCGCCGAGCACCTGCTCGCCTATCGCGCCGCAAGCCCCGAGGTCGCCAAGAAGCTCGATGGCTACGTGAAATGGTGGGAGGATCACGTCGCCAAGCATGGCGCCTCGATCGACAACAATCCGTCGCCTGGCAACAAGCGCGGCGGCCTAACCACCATCCTGGAAAAGTCGCTGGGCGCGGTCGCCAAGGGCGGCCAGACGCCGCTTAACGGCGTCTTCGGCTACGCCGAGAAGGTCACCGGCAATGGGCTGGTGTTCATGGACACGCCCGGCTACGACCCGGTCTCTGCCACCGGTCAGGTCGCGGGCGGCGCCAATGTCATCGTCTTCACCACCGGCCGCGGCTCCTGCTTCGGCTGCCGGCCGACTCCCTCGATCAAGGTCGCCACCAACTCGACCATGTATCACCAGATGGAAGAGGACATGGACGTCAATTGCGGCGTCATCGCCTCCGGCGAAAAGACCATTGCCGGCATGGGCCGCGAGATCTTCGAACTGATCGTCGAGACGGCTTCGGGCCGCAAGACCAAGAGCGAGGATTTTGGCTACGGGGACAACGAATTCGTGCCCTGGCATCTCGGCGCGACGCTCTGATTTCGGTTGATATCTGATAGACTGCCCGGCCGGACAAGTGGCCGGGATGGGAGGTTGCGCATGGAAAAACGCCGCATCGGCCAGACCGCGTTGGAGGTCACCGAAGTCAGTTTCGGAGGCGCCGCGATCGGCGGCCTCTACCGGGCGTGTTCGCGCGAAGCGGCAATGGAAACGCTGCAGGGTGCCTGGGAGGCGGGCCTGCGCTATTTCGACACCGCGCCCTTCTACGGTTTCGGCCTGTCGGAACGGCGCTTCGGCGATTTCCTGCGCTACAAGCCACGTGATTCCTATGTGTTGTCGACCAAGGTCGGCCGCCTGCTTCACCCGGTGCCCGAAGATCAGGTGCCAGACCACTCCTATGTCGATCCGCTGCCCTTCGCGCTGGACTACGACTATTCCTATGACGGCATCATGCGCTCGGTCGAGTTCAGCTATGCGCGCCTTGGGCTAAACAGGATAGACATCCTGTTTGTCCACGATATCGGCGTTTACACGCACGGTGTCGAGAAAACCAAATTGCACTTTCGCCAGTTGATGGACGGCGGCCTCAAGGCGCTCGAGGAGCTGAAGCGGGCCGGCACCATTTCCGCCTACGGGCTCGGCGTCAATGAAGTCCAGATCTGCCTCGACGTGATGCGCCGCGCGCCGCTCGACTGCATCCTGCTCGCCAGCCGCTATTCCTTGCTCGACCGCAGCGCGGAAGCCGAATTGCTGCCGCTGTGCCGGGCGCAACGGACCTCGCTTGTCATTGGCGGGGTTTTCAACTCAGGCATATTGGCGACCGGGCCGGTGCAAGGGGCGCATTTCGACTACCAGCCCGCCAGCCGCGATGTTCTCGACCGTGTCGACGCCATGGAGAAGATCGCCGCTGAAAGTGGCTACCCGCTGCCTGCCGCCGCGTTCCAGTTTCCTTTGCACGAACCCGCGGTCGCCACTGTGCTGACCGGTACCGCAAGATTGGCAAACCTGACGCGCAACCTCGAACTGCTCGATATCGACGTGCCGGAGACGGACTATGCCAGGTATCGTCCCTACACGGTGGTGCAGGAACTGCATTGAAGCGCATCGTCGCGATGTGCACGGGCGCGCGACCCGCCTTCACGATGTCGCGATCCAGAGAAGAATGAACATTCCATGTTGACTGATCTATGGAATTAATATTCCATACCTTCACAGAACGGAAACGGGAGCGCCTGACCGCGACAAGGGGGAAGCCGCCGCTAGGGGAGTCATTGTCTGGAAGAACTGGCTGAAACACCGCTTGCATCGGCTGGATCGATGCACTATCAAAACGGTGCAACTGTTTTTTATTGATAAAGTTCTGTTTGGGCCACGCCTATCCGGACGGAGCTTCCGTTAACGTTCACCGGGCGACTTAGGGAGGATCCTATGAAATTCGTGACCAGCATTCTCAACCGCCGCGCCGTCATGGCACTGGCGGCAGCATCGATGCTCACCGGGGTCATGCATACCGCACCGGTTTCGGCGGCGGATGTGACCATCCCGATCATCGTCAAGGACACCACGTCCTTCTACTGGCAGATCGTTCTGGCCGGCGCCCGCAAGGCCGGCAAGGATCTCGGCATCAACGTGCCGGAACTCGGCGCTCAGGCCGAGACCGACGTCAATGGCCAGGTCTCGATCCTCGAGAACGCCGTCGCCAGCAACCCGGCCGCGATCGTGATCGCGCCCACCGAGTTCAAGGCGCTGGGCAAGCCGATCGATGAAGCGGCCGCCAAGGTCAAGGTCATCGGCATCGACTCCGGCGCCGACTCCAAGGCCTTCACCTCGTTCCTGACCACCGACAACGTGCAGGGCGGACGCGTCGCCGCGGACGGCCTTGCCGCCGCCATCGGCGCCGCCAATGGCGGCAAGATCGAGGGCGACGTCGCCCTGATCACCAACGCTCCCGGCGCCGGCTCGCTCGAACAGCGCAAGCAGGGCTTCACCGAGCAGCTCAAGGCAAAATATCCCGGCCTGAAACTGGTCGCCGACAAATACGCCGACGGCCAGGCCACCACCGGCCTCAACATCGCCACCGACCTGATCACCGCCAATCCGAACCTCAAGGGCATCTTCGCCTCCAACCTGATCATGGCGCAGGGCGTCGGACAGGCCGTCGCCGAGAACAACCTTGGCGGCAAGCTGGCGCTGGTCGGCTTCGACAGCGACGAGAAGCTGATCAAGTTCCTCAACGACGGCGTCATTTCCGCCCTCGTCGTCCAGGATCCCTACCGGATGGGCTATGACGGCATCAAGACCGCGCTCGCCGCCTCGAAGGGCGAGAAGGTCGAGGCCAATGTCGACACCGGCGCCAATCTGGTGACCAAGGCCAATATGAAGGACCCCAAGATCGACGCGCTGCTCAATCCCAAGCTCTAAGCAGCCGGCGTTCAAACCGCTTCCGGGGCCAGAGGCCCCGGAAGCATCCGCCGCCAAAGCGGCTTGGCGATCAGCCCGTTTGGCCTTCGCCTGAAAGACGACCGCAGCCTCGCCGAATGCCAACCGCGAGGCCAATCTGGGAGGATTGTCATGACGCCGACGGCGCAGGAACTGCATCCGGCCCCCGTGCTGGAACCCGGCAGGACCATCCTCGAACTGCGCGGGCTGGAAAAACGCTACCCCGGCACCCACGCGCTGAAGCCGGTCAATCTCGCCTTCAAGTCAGGCGAAATCCACGCCATCGTCGGCGAGAACGGCGCCGGCAAATCGACCCTCATCAAACTCCTGACCGGCGTCATGCCGCGCACCTCTGGCGAGGTCCTCTGGGAAGGCCAGCCGGCTGCCTTGGCGACGCCGCATGAAGCGATGGCGCTCGGCATCAATGCCGTGCACCAGGAAGTCGTGCTGTGCCGTCACCTGACGGTCGCCGCCAACATGTTCCTTGGCGAGGAAAATTCCCGTTTCGGCATCCTGCAGCAGCGCGCCATGGTCAGGGAAGCGCAGACGATCATCGACGATCTCGGCTTCGACCTGCCGGCGCATGTCGTGCTGGGTGATCTCACCATCGGCCAGCAACAGCTGATCGCCGCTGCCCGCGCCACGGTGCGCGGCACCAAATTCCTGATCTTCGACGAACCCACGGCCTACCTCACCCGCAAGGAGGCCGACCAGCTTTTCACGCTGATCCGGCGCCTGAAGGGTGAAGGCGTGACGATCATCTACATCAGCCATCGCATGGAGGAGGTCTTCGAACTCGCCGACCGGGTTTCCGTGCTGCGCGACGGCACGCTGGTCGGCACACGCAATATCGCCGAGACCAATGATGCCGAGCTGGTCAAGATGATGATCAACCGCTCTATCGAACAGGTCTATCACAAGGAGCATTTCACGCCGGGCGCTCCGATCGTCGAAACAAGGAACCTGTCGGGCAAAGGCTTCGAGAACATCTCGATGACGGTGCGTGCCGGTGAGATCGTCGGCCTCTACGGACTGATCGGCGCCGGCCGCAGCGAGTTCGTCACCTCGCTCTATGGACGTCACAAGAAGTCGGCCGGCCAGATCCTGTGGGAAGGCAAGGACGTCCAGATCAACTCCGAGCACGACGCCATCAAGCTCGGCATGGCACTGGCGCCGGAAAGCCGCCGCGACCAAGGCCTTTGCCTCAATTTGCCGGTTGGCCTCAACCTCAATTTGCCGATCTACAAGCGCATCTCCAGCAATCTGTTGATCTCGAACGCGAAAGAGAAGGCCGAGGCCGACCGTCAGATCGCCGGCCTGAGGATCAAGACGCCGACGCGCGGGGCGCTGGCGTCGAGCCTTTCGGGCGGCAACCAGCAGAAGATCGTCATCGGCAAATGGCTGGCGCACGGCGCCAAGCTGTTCATCTTCGACGAACCGACGGTCGGCGTCGATGTCGGCACCAAGGCGGAGATCTATCGCCTGTTCGGCGAGCTGTTGTCGAAGGGCGCCGGCATCATCCTGATCTCGTCCTATTTGCCGGAGGTCTACGAACTGGCCGACACGCTGCACGTGTTCCGGCGCGGCAAGCTGGTGGCCACGCACGGGTTCCACACCGCCAGTCACGAGGACATTCTCACGCAGGCGCTCGCCGAGAAACAAGAAAAACTGGGAGGACAGACATGAGCATCGAGGCGATCCCCGCCGAAAAACCGAAGCGCAACTACAACGTCCTGTTCGGGCTGACGCTGCTGGCGCTGCTGGTGCTGCTCTGGATCGTCCTGTCCCTGGCGACGCCAAGCTTCGCCTCGGGCAACAACATCGCCAATCTTCTGCGGCAGGGCTCGATGATCGCCATCATGGCGGTCGGCCAGACCTTCGTCATCATTACCGGCGGCATCGATCTGTCGGTCGGCGCGGTGGTCGGCTTCGCCACCGTCGTCGTCGCCATGCTGATCAATGCCGGCGTTCCGATCGCGGTCGCCATCCTGATCACCTTGCTCGTCGGTGTCGCCATCGGCCTTTTCCATGGCTTCGGCATCGTCAAGATGGGCTTGCCGCCGTTCATCATCACGCTGGCGACGCTGACCTCGCTGCGCGGCATCGGCCTTTTGATGACCAACGGCAACTCGATCAACATCAACAGCGACAGCTTTACCGCCTTCTCGCGCAATTCCTTTATCGGCATCCCCAATTTGTTCTGGATGGTGATCCTGGTGGGTGTGCCCGCCTATGTCTTCCTGCATCACAGCCGTTGGGGCCGCTACCTCTTTTCGGTCGGCTCCAACGCCGAGGCCTCGCGCCTGTCCGGCGTCAATGTCCAGCGCACCATCTACATGGCTTACACGCTGTCCGGCCTGTGCGCGGCCTTCGTCGGCGTGCTGCTCGCCGCCCGCATCGGCATCGGCAACCCGACCCAGGCCGAGGGCTGGGAACTGCAGGCGATCGCCTCTTCGGTCATCGGCGGCACCTCGCTGTTCGGCGCGGTCGGCTCGGTGCACGGGCCGCTGCTTGGCGCCTTCATCCTGGCCACCATCAACAACGGCGCCAACCTGCTCAACGTCAACTCGTTCTGGCAGCGCATCATCACCGGCGCGCTGATCATCATCATCGTCTACTTCGACGGACTGCGCCGCCGCGGCAAATGACGCATTCCAATCGATCGCCGGCCTGGCGCGGGCCGGCGATTTCTTGAACAGACTGGATCAAAGCATGAAAGCCGTCGTCTGCCGCTCGCCCGGCGACCTTGCTGTCGAAGACCACCCGGCTCCCGGCGCCCCACCTCCCGGCTGGGCTCTGGTGGCGGTCAGCCATGTTGGCATCTGCGGCACCGACTACCATATCTTCGAGGGCAAGCACCCTTTCCTCGCCTATCCCCGCATCATGGGCCACGAAGTCTCCGGCACAGTGATCGAGCGGGGCGAAGGCGTCGACCTCGCCCTTGGCGAACCGGTGATCATCAACCCCTACCTTTCCTGCGGCAAATGCATCGCCTGCCGGCACGGCAAGCCCAATTGCTGTGTCAGGATCGAAGTGCTCGGCGTGCACCGCGACGGCGCGATGTGCGAACAGATCCTGGTGCCGGCTAAGAATCTCTATCCCACCAACGGCCTGTCGCTCGCCGACACCGCCGCCGTCGAATTCCTGGCCATCGGGGCGCATGCCGTCCGGCGCGCCCGGGCCGAGCCTGGCGCCCGCACCCTGGTCATCGGCGCCGGCCCGATCGGGCTCGGCACCGCCATCTTCGCCCGCATTGCCGGGTTGGATGTGACACTTCTCGATATGAGCACCGAAAGACTGGTCTTCGCGGCGAGTGAACTCGGCTTTTCGATTCTCGACGGCTCGCAAGGACCCGTGTCCGATCTGGTGCGTGATGCGACCGACGGCGAAGGCTTCGACGTAGTCTTCGACGCCACCGGCAACACGCGATCGGTTCAATCTGCCTTTGCCCACGTCGCGCATGGCGGAGCGCTGGTGCTGGTCAGCGTCGTCAAGGACGATATTGTTTTTTCCGATCCCGAGTTCCACAAGCGAGAAATGACATTGATCGGCAGCCGCAATGCGTTGCGCGCCGACTTCGACCATGTCGCGGCCTCGATCCGCAACGGTGCCGTGCCGTTGGCCAAGCTTGTCACCCACCGCACCACGCTGGCCGATACGCCAGGAGATCTCGCACGCTGGGCGCATGAAAAGTCGGGCCTGATCAAGGCCGTGATCGAGATCGGATAGCCCTACAGCGCCGACAGCTTCAACTCCACCCGCTCGGCCGGAAAACGCGACTCCGAAAACTGGATTGGCTGGCCGTCAGGCGTGACGTTGACCGCAACCGTGACCAGCACGATGGCGCCCGGCTGCAGATCGAGATCGGTGAGATCGGCGGCGTCCGCATGGCGTGCCGAGAGCACGGTCGATTGCCTGAGATAATCGTCGATACCGAAACGTGCGAGCGAGGCGGTGATAGAACCGGTTTGCGCCATCGCCTTGTCGATGCCGGCAAAGCGCCGGGCATCGAACCATCCAGCGGCGCGCGACACTGGCCGTCCGTCAGCCTCGCCGCGTGTTTCCAACCGGATCACCTCGGCACCCCTGGCAAGGCCAAGGCCTTCGGCCACGCGCTGGCTGGCGGGCTCGACCGACGAAGCGAGCAGCACGATGTGCCGTTCCGACGTCTGCCCCTGCAGGCCGGCCGAAAAGCGTGTCCGCGCGCCAATCGGATAGGACAGCCGCTTGCGTGACAGGACGAAGGTGCCGCGTCCCTGCTCGGCCCGCAGCACGCCCTCCTGCACGAGGGCCGATATGGCGCTGCGTACGGTGTGACGGTTGACGCCGTAGCGCTCGGCCAGCGCGACTTCGGGCGGCAGCGCGGCGTTTTCGGCGAAATCGCCGGCGGCGATGGATTGCAGGATCCTGTCGGCGATCTGGCGCCACAGTGAGACGCCGCTGCGCCGCTCGATGCTGTCGGCCACATCATGCCCGATCATGTTTTGCCCCCCGGCCTGTCACGCACCCGTCATGGACTCGCGTTAGGTAACATGTATATTTGTATAGTTGTCTATATCAATAGACAAATTTAGCTGAGAGGAAGTTGGCGATGCGAGGACAGGAAGGCCGCGACCAGGCCGAGCGCAAGGCCGCCATGGCGACGCTGGCGCAATCGAGCGGCGACGACATCGTCCGGCTCTGGAACGAGTCCGGCCTGCCTTCGCAAGCCGAACTTCTGCGCGGTCCCGAGACGGGCCTTGTCACGCTTCGTGGCCGCATCGGCGGCGGCGGCGCGCCCTTCAATGTCGGCGAGGCGACCGTCACGCGTGCTACTGTCCGGCTGCCATCCGGGCAGGTCGGCCATTGTTACGCGCTTGGCCGCGACAAGCAGAAGGCGAAGCTGGGAGCAATAGCCGACGCGCTCTGGCAGGACCCTGCCCGCCGCACCGAGGTCGAGACCAGGCTCATTACGCCTTTACGCTCGGCTCTCACCGCTGCCCAGGAAAAACGCCGCGCCGAGACGGCGGCAACGAAGGTGGATTTCTTCACCATGGTTCGCGGAGAAGATTGATGGATATCGCTGCGCAATCGATCGAGGGCGGTTTCGCCGATCCGGTCTTCAACGCTCAGACCGTGTTTCGGGCCGTCATGGATGCCATGGCGCGGCCGGGCAGTGTCCACCCCTTGCCACCCCTGGCCCGCCCGCCGGCTCCGCTCTCGGCGACGTCGGGCGCCGTAGCACTGGCGCTATGCGACAACGACACGCCGCTCTGGCTCGACCCTGCCCTGCATGCCTCCGCCGCGATCGGGTCCTGGCTTGGTTTCCACACAGGCGCGCCGCTGGCCAACACGCCGGCCGACGCGCATTTCGCGTTTGTTGCCACGCCGGCCGAGATGATGGCGCTCGACGGTTTTTCGCAGGGCACGCAGGATTATCCCGACCGATCGACGACGCTGATCCTGCAGGTCGGCGATCTCACTTCAGGGACCCCGCTCTTGCTGGAAGGCCCGGGCATCGAAACCAGCGCCACGATCGCGCCGGTACAGATGCCGCGCCATTTCGTCGAGCAGTGGAAGCAGAATATCAGGCGCTTTCCGCGCGGCGTCGACATCATCCTCGCCACATCGGACGGCATAGCCTGCCTGCCGCGCACGACGCGCATCAAGACGATGGAGGTGTAAGATGTATGTCGCGGTAAAAGGCGGCGAGGCCGCCATTGCCAACGCCCACAGCCTGCTCGCCGATCGCCGGCGCGGCGACCGCTCGGTGCCCGCACTTCGCCTCGACCAGATCGTCGAACAGCTGGCGCTCGGCGTCGACAGGGTGATGAGCGAAGGCTCGCTCTATGACCGTGAACTGGCCGCACTCGCCATCGTCCAGGCACGCGGCGACATGATCGAGGCGATCTTCCTGGTGCGCGCCTACCGCACAACGCTGCCGCGCTTCGGCTACAGCAAGCCGATCGACACCGGCTGCATGCTGGTCGAACGGCGCGTCTCGGCGACCTACAAGGATCTGCCAGGCGGCCAGTTGCTCGGTCCGACCTTCGACTACACGCATCGGTTGCTCGATCCTGAACTTGCCGCTGGGGCCGATGTCGCCGATCCCTTGCAGCGCGAGACGGAAGCGCAGCCAATGCCGCGCGTCTCGGCGATCCTCGCCCGTGAAGGCCTGATCGAGCCCGATGGCCAGATGCCGCAGGACCATGTGCCCGGCGACATCACCCGCGAGCCGCTGGAATTCCCGATGGCGCGCGACATCCGCCTGCAGGCACTGTCGCGCGGCGACGAGGGTTTTCTGCTGGCGCTCGGCTATTCCACCCAGCGCGGCTATGCCCGCAACCATCCCTTCGTCGGCGAAATCCGCATCGGCGAGGTCGAACTGGAACTCGACGTTCCCGAACTGCCCTTCGCCGTGCCGCTCGGCACGGTGCGCGTCACCGAATGCCAGATGGTCAACCAGTTCAAGGGCTCGGCCAAGGCGCCGCCGCAATTCACCCGCGGCTACGGCCTCGTCTTCGGCCAGAGCGAACGCAAGGCGATGGCCATGGCACTCTGCGACCGGGCCCTGCGCGCCGCGGAGCTCGGCGAGGATATCGTCGCCGCCGCCCAGGACGAGGAGTTCGTCATCTCGCACTCCGACAATGTCCAGGCCACCGGCTTCGTCGAGCACCTGAAGCTGCCGCACTACGTCGACTTCCAGGCCGAACTCGATCTCGTACGTCGCATGCGCGCCGAGTACGAAGCACGCGAAAATCCAGCGAAGGCGGAAGAAAAAAAGGAGGCAGCGGAATGACTGCGCAACCGACCGACATCGCCACCTACAACTTCGCCTATCTCGACGAGCAGACCAAGCGGATGATCCGCCGCGCGATCCTCAAGGGGATCGCCATTCCGGGCTACCAGGTGCCGTTCGCCTCGCGCGAAATGCCGATGCCCTATGGCTGGGGCACTGGCGGCGTCCAGGTCACCGCGTCGATCATCGGCCCCGACGATGTGCTGAAGGTCATCGACCAGGGCGCCGACGACACCACCAATGCCGTGTCGATCCGCGCTTTCTTCAAGAAAGTCGCTAACGTCGCGGTGACGACCGACACCGCCACCGCCACCATCATCCAGACCCGCCACCGCATCCCCGAACATCCGCTCACGGCGGGCCAGGTGCTGGTCTACCAGGTGCCGATCCCCGAACCGCTGCGCTTCCTCGAGCCGCGCGAGACCGAAACGCGGAAAATGCATGCGCTGGAGGAATACGGCCTCATGCATGTGAAGCTCTATGAGGATATCGCCAAGCACGGCCGCATCGCCACCACCTATGCCTATCCGGTCAAGATCGAGGGCCGCTATGTGATGGACCCGTCGCCGACACCGAAATTCGACAATCCCAAGATGCACCGCTCGCCGGCCCTGCAGCTGTTCGGCGCCGGCCGCGAAAAGCGCATCTACGCCGTGCCGCCCTTCACCGATGTGGTGAGCCTCGACTTCGAGGATCATCCGTTCGAGGTGCAGACTTTCGATCAGCCCTGCGCGCTATGCGCGGCCGAGAATGTCTATCTCGACGAGGTCATCCTCGACGACCATGGCGGCCACATGTTCGTCTGCTCCGACACCGATTATTGCGAGAAGCGGCGCGCCGACGGCCATCGCGGCCACCTCGCCCCCGAAACCGACCTTGCCGCAGGAAACATGGAGCCGGCGCAATGACCGACGAACCGCTGCTGCGCGTCTCGGCGCTCTCCAAGTTCTATGGCTCGCGGGTCGGCTGCGACAATGTCTCCTTCGACCTGTGGCCGGGCGAGGTTCTGGCGGTCGTCGGCGAGTCCGGCTCCGGCAAGACGACGCTGCTCAACTGCCTGTCGACGCGGCTGCTGCCTTCCTCCGGCACCGCCAGCTACCGCATGCGCGACGGCCAGTTCCGCGAGCTCTACCGCATGAGCGAGGCCGAGCGCCGCTTCCTGATGCGCACCGACTGGGGCTTTGTCCATCAGAACCCAGCCGACGGCCTGCGCATGACGGTCTCGGCCGGCGCCAATGTCGGCGAACGGCTGATGGCGGTCGGCGACCGCCACTACGGCAAGATCCGCGCCACCGCGGTCGACTGGCTGTCGCGCGTCGAGATCGAGGAAGACCGCATCGACGACGAACCGCGCGCCTTTTCCGGCGGCATGCGTCAGCGGCTGCAGATCGCCCGCAATCTCGTCACCGGGCCAAGGCTGGTGTTCATGGATGAGCCTACAGGTGGCCTCGACGTCTCGGTGCAGGCCCGCCTGCTCGACCTGTTGCGCGGCCTTGTCACCGATCTCGGCCTTGCCGCGATCGTCGTCACCCACGACCTCGCGGTGGCGCGGCTTCTGTCGCAGCGCATGATGGTGATGAAGGATGGCCGCGTCGTCGAAAGCGGCCTCACCGACCGCGTCCTCGACGACCCGCGCGCGCCCTACACGCAATTGCTCGTATCCTCGATTTTGCAGGTGTGATGATGGCGCCAGGCCACCACCCGCTGCCAAGCGAATTTTTCAACGTTGGCGATTGGCGAAACCGCCCGACACAGCCCCTTCTCCCCGTCACTATACGGGGAGAAGTGCCCGGCAGGGCGATGAGGGGCGGCGCTGACCTGGCGGGAACGTGCGTTGCGGACGCATCTGTCGTCCCGACACCTTCGCCCTGCGCAAAGCAACTGCTCAGCCGGACCTCGGCGCTGCCCCTCATTGTCCTGCCGGACATTTCTCCCCGTATAGTGACGGGGAGAAAGAGCCGCATCCTCCCGCCGACCGATCACAATCGGAGAACCTTCTGATGCCGACCCCACTCGTTGTTTCCGACGTTGCCAAAAGCTTCACCATGCATCTGCGCGACGGCATCAAACTCCCTGTCGTCGCGGGTGTCTCGTTCTCGATCAAGGCGGGCGAATGCACCGTGCTCGGTGGTCCGTCCGGCGCCGGCAAGAGCTCGATCCTGAAGATGCTCTACGGCAACTACGCCGTCGACGAAGGCCAAATCATCGTCAGGCACGAGGACGGACTGATCGACCTCGCCCATGCCAGCCCGCGCACCGTGCTTGCCGTACGCCGGCAAACGATCGGCTATGTCAGCCAGTTCCTGCGCACCGTGCCGCGCGTCTCGGCTCTCGACGTCGTCGCCGAGCCACTGGTTGAACGCGGCGAGGAGCGCGAGGCAGCCCGAGCCAAGGCACGCGCGTTGCTGGCCCAGCTCAACCTGCCGGAAAAACTCTGGATGCTGCCACCGGCAACCTTCTCGGGCGGCGAGCAGCAGCGTGTCAACATCGCGCGCGGCTTCATCACTGAGCACCCCATCCTGCTGCTCGACGAGCCGACCGCATCGCTCGATGCGACGAACCGCGACGTGGTGATCGAACTCATCGCCGCCAAGAAGGCGGCGGGCGTCGCCCTGCTCGGCATCTTCCACGATCACGATGTGCGCGAGGCGGTGGCCGACCGCATCATCGACGTCACCGCCTTCGCTCCGGGAAAAATCGCCGCATGACCAGGAAGCTATCGGAGACGCCGCTGGTTCACCCGACGGCGGAGGTCCACAACTCGACACTCGGCCGCTGGACCGAGATCGCCGACCGCAGCCGGGTTTCGGAAAGCGAGCTCGGCGACTATTCCTACATGATGCAGGACTGCGCGATCTGGTGCGCGACGATCGGCAAGTTTGCCAACATCGCCGCCAGCGTCCGCCTCAATGCCACCAACCACCCGACCTGGCGGCCGACGCTGCACCACTTCACCTACCGCGCCTCCGACTATTGGGACGATGCCGAGCATGAGAGCGAATTCTTCGCCGAGCGCCGCGCCAAGCGCGTCAGCATCGGCCACGACACCTGGCTCGGCCACGGCTCGACCGTCCTGCCCGGCGTCACCGTCGGCGACGGCGCCGCCGTTGGCGCCGGCGCGGTCGTCTCGAAGGACGTCGCGCCCTACACGATCGTCGCCGGCGTACCGGCAAAACCGATCCGCGAGCGCTTCGACCGCCGCACCGCCGAGCGCTACCAAACGCTTGCCTGGTGGGATTGGGATCACGCAAGGCTGCGCGCCGCGCTCGATGATTTTCGGGAGCTGACGGCCGAAGCGTTTTTGGAGAAATACGAAGAACGTGCATCGGGCAAAGAGGCATAGCCCTCGCATCATCGTCATATCGCCGGCTTGTTCATATCCTTGACACAGGACTCGGACAGGACGCGATCTCCTTCAAGGAGATCGCCATGCTCGACACCCTCAGACCCTCGCTCGCCGGATTCTTTGCCGGCTCCAATCCGGCGTTGCCGGCGCATCTCGGCACGCGCTACGACTCGTCAGGCAACTTCCTCCTCGAGCCGGGCAACACCGTCGTCAGCCATCTGGTCAGCGGCTCGCCTTCGGAAGCGGTGGTGTTGGCTGTCCGCGAGAAGATGCTGGCAATGCCTGATGCCGACCTCCTCGCCTTCACGCCCGTTTCCAGCCTGCACATGACCCTTTTCCAGGGCATAATCGAATATCGCCGTCGCCTGCCCTTCTGGCCGCCGGACGTGCCGCTCGACACCAGCATCGACGCCATGACCCGCCTCTATCTGGAGCGCCTGAAGGAGTTCCAGGGCTTCGGTCCTTTCAACATCAAGGTTGTCGAGATCCTGCCGACCGGCCTCACCGTTGCCGGCGCGACCGACGAGGATGCGCGCATCATGCGTGCATGGCGCGATGCGCTCGCGGTGCCGTTTGGCTACCGGCATCCCGATCACGACACCTACGTCTTCCACATCACCTTCGCCTATCAGATCCAGCGCTTTGATGATGATAGGGCCGCCGCGTGGCAGGCGCTGTTTGACGGTTGCCTGGCGCTTTTCGCGCGCCAGGCGCCGGTGATCGAGATCAAGGCTCCCGCCTTCTGCGCGTTCCGCGACATGAAGCATTTCGAGGAATTGCTGCTGCTCGGCTGATCGCCCGCAAGGCGCCAGTCGCCGCGCCTGTGGAGCGTAACAAAACTGACATCATCGCGACACGGCAGGTTCATGTGGTTGCGTTAGGCGAGTGCCTGACGATCAATATGGACCGGACTGGAACCAGCCCATGTCAGCAAACTCTGCCACGCTCGAAATCCGCGGCGTCAGCCGACGATTTGGCAAGAACACCGCAGTTAGCGACGTCAACATCTCGATCCCGCAAGGGCAGATGGTCGGCGTCATCGGTCGTTCGGGTGCAGGCAAGTCCACTCTTCTTCGCATGATCAACCGTCTTGTCGACCCCAGCCAGGGGTCGATTTTTTTTGACGGCGCAGAGGTTTCCAGGCTGCGCGGGTCGCCGCTGCGCCGCTGGCAGCGCGACTGCGCCATGATCTTCCAGCAGTTCAACCTGGTGCCGCGCCTCGACGTGCTGACCAACGTGCTGCTCGGCAAACTGAACCACCGTTCGACCCTGTCCAATCTTCTCGGCATGTTTTCGCGCGCCGAGTGCGCCGAGGCGGTCGCCGCGCTCGAGCGGCTCGACATCGCCCGCACCGCACTTCAGCCCGCCGGCACGCTGTCGGGCGGCCAGCAGCAGCGCGTCGCCATCGCCCGCGCCATGATGCAGCAGCCCAGGGTGATCCTCGCCGACGAGCCGATCGCCTCGCTCGACCCGCTCAACGCCAAGGTGGTGATGGATTCTCTGCAGGACATCAATCTGCGCGAAGGCATCACCGTTGTCACCAATCTGCATACGCTCGATACCGCCCGCACCTATTGCAACCGCATCATCGGCATGGCCGCCGGCAAGGTCGTCTTCGACGGGCCGCCCGAAGAGCTCGACCGCCAAGCCGTGCGTCTTGTCTATGGCGCCGACAGCAATGGCGGCGAGATATCGGAGGTCATCACCTCCACCAGTGTTGCCTTCAAGCAGAAGATCGCCGCATCCGCCGGACCGCTCGAGCCCGCATTCCCGGGATACTGAGCCCAGTAAGGGCCAATAGCGAGCAGCCTGGATCGTCCGCCCGCGTCAAGGGCACTTGTCAAGATCAAGAACGCTGCCGGCGCGGGGCCGGAACTTACAGGAGAGATATCAATGTTCAGGAAGATGGTTTTCGGTGCCGTTTCGGTGCTCGCCATGGCCACCAGCATGGCCCACGCCGCCGACATGAAGGAATTTCGCGTCGGCATTCTCGGCGGTGAAAACGAAACCGACCGGCTGCGCAACTACCAGTGCCTGGCCGATCACCTGAAGGCCGAATTCGGCTTCGAGAAGGTTTCGCTGTTCCCGGCCGCCGACTATGACGGCGTCATCCAGGGCCTGCTCGGCGGCACGCTCGACTTCGCCGAACTCGGCGCTTCCGGCTACGCCAGCGTCTATCTCAAGGATCCGAAGGCGGTTACCCCGATCCTCACCACCAAGCAGACGGACGGCTCCACCGGCTACTATTCGATCGGCCTGGCGCTGAAGACGTCGGGGATCACGGACATCAAGTCAGCCAAGGGCAAGAAGCTCGGCTATGCCGATCCGGATTCGACCTCCGGCTATCTGATCCCGCTGACCCAGATTCCGAAGACCACCGGCGCCTCGAACGAGACCTACTTCGCTTCGACCCAGTTCAATGGCGGCCACGAAAACAACGTTCTGGCCGTGCGTGACGGTAAGGTAGATGTCGCGGTCGACGATTCCTCGGGCATCGGCGACTTCAAGAACGGCTACACCTCCGGCACCTTCCACAAGGAAGTCGCCAAGGGCGCCGTCGACCCTAACGACTTCGTCGAAGTCTGGCGCTCGGGCCTGATCCCGAACGGCCCGCTTGTCGTGCGCACCGCGATCGGCGATGACATGACCGCCAAGCTGGCGGCCTTCTTCACCGACCTGCCCAAGAAGGACAAGGCTTGCTTCGAAGGCGTCGAAGGCGGCGATTTCACCGGCTACGTTCCGGTGAAGCCGGACTTCTACAGCGTCATCGTCGAAGCCCGTAAGGCAGCCATCGGCGGCTAACGGCGAAATTGCAACAGGGCGGTACCTCATCAAGTACCGCCCTTTTTGCATCTCCGATCATGACCCTTTCCGTGACAGCCCCCTCCGGCGCCACCCACGAGATGGCCGATGCCTGGCGACGCCAGACGTCGCTGCGACGGTTCTATACCGTGCTGGGCGTCGGCCTGCTGCTTGCCGCGATGCTTTCCAGCATGTGGTTCGCCGATGAAGCCAACGCCGGGCACTTCTTCGACCGGCTGCCGCATATTCTGGATTTCCTGAGCTGGCTGGTCCCCAAGGACTGGAACGACGTCTGGCGGGCGCTGTTCGACATTGCCTCGCCGCATGATACCGGGACCCAGGAATTCAACTTCCCGCTCGGCCGCGTCTACGTCTGGGACGGTTTCTACATCCCAGAATATTTCGAGCTGATGCTGACCACCGTGAACGTGGCGCTGGTCTCGACCTTCATCGGCTTTGTCTTCGCCGTGCCCTTTTCCTTCATCGCGGCGCGCAACCTGACGCCTCATCCGGCACTGAGGCTGGTGGTCAAGCGCTTCATGGAATTGCTGCGTGCCTTTCCGGAGATCGTCATCGCCGGGCTGTTCGCGGCCATCGTCTCGACCGGTCCGATCGCCGCCATCATCGCCATCGGCCTGCATTCCATCGGCGCACTCGGCAAGCTGTTCTACGAGATCAACGAGAACATCGACATGCGAGCCGAGGAAGGCCTGCGCGCAGTCGGCGCCAACTGGTTCGAGCGGGTTCGCTTTGCCGGCCTGCCGCAGGTGTTGCCCAACTTCATGTCGTACACGCTGCTGCGCGTGGAGATCAACGTCCGCGTCTCGACCATCATCGGCGCCGTTGGCGGCGGCGGCATCGGCGAAGAGCTGAAGCTCTCGATCTCGCGCGGCTTCGGCGCCAAGACGCTGGCACTGGTGCTGCTGCTGTTCACAACCATCTTCATCATCGACCAGTTTTCCGCCTGGCTTCGTCGCAAGCTGGTCGGCGAACAAGCCTTTATGATGGGGGCGTAAATCATGGCGACCATGACCGCCGAGGAGATTCTGTCGATCGAGGCGCGCCACCCGCAGGTGTTCCGGCGCCCGGCATACAAGCGCTTTGGTCCGCTGCTCCTGTTCGTCGGGACTCTCCTGTATCTGATCTATGCCTTGTGGTTCTTCAACCTGCCGCAGGTGCTGCGGGAATCGCACTGGGAGCGCCTGCCGCTCTTCCTGACGCAATGGATCAGCTACGATCTGCAGCCGGAATTTCGTCTCGACCAGCCGGAGATCACGCCCAAATACCCGCGCTTTTCCGCCCTGGGCGATAACCCGAATCCCGACTGGGTGGTCAGGAATCCAGACGGCACCTTCACTGTGCTGATCGACGGTCCAGCAAAATCCGTCACCTTCGACAAAACCCATGCGACGATTGCCGCGCATGGACAGACGGTGCCAGTGGCGCTGACCAGCGGCAAGCCGGTGGTCTCGGGTACGGTACCGGACTGGATCACCGCCCATGACGACGAGGTGGTGGCCAAGATGGGCTTCGCTGGCGAGGTGCGCGTCACTGTCGACCGCGTCAAGGTGCGCAAGCGCTTCCTCGGCTGGGCGAACTTCGTCTTCGACACGCGCTCGCCCTTCTTCGGCAAATCAGCGCGGGAAGTGATCTCGCTGATCGTCTCGGGACCAGAGCTGAAACCAGGTACCACCAACCTTGCTCTTGCCGGCGACAACATCTGGAACAACGCCCAGTGGCAGCATGGCGACGTCTGGACGAAGCTCCTGCAGACCATCGTCATGGCGTTCCTCGGCACGCTGCTCGGCGGCATCGTCGCCTTCCCCCTTGCCTTCTTCGCGGCGCGCAACATCACGCCGAGCGGCGTGCTCAGCCAGGTGCTCAAGCGCTTCTTCGACTTCATGCGCTCGGTCGATATGCTGATCTGGGCGCTGTTCTTCACCCGCGCCTTCGGCCCCGGCCCGCTGGCGGGAAGTGCAGCGATTTTCTTCACCGAGATCGGCACCCTCGGCAAAGTCTATTCGGAAGGCCTGGAGAACATCGACGACAAGCCGCGCGAAGGCGTGCTCTCGACCGGCGCCAACGGCATCCTGGTGCAGCGCTACGGCGTGATGCCCGAAGTGATCCCGGTCTTCATCAGCCAGACACTCTACCAGTGGGAATCCAACACCCGCGGCGCCACCATCATCGGCGCCGTCGGCGCCGGCGGCATCGGCCTGAAACTGTGGGAAGCGATGCGCACCAATTCCAACTGGGCCAACGTGTTCTACATGGTGCTGCTGACATTGGCCGTCGTCTTTATCTTCGACAACATCTCCAACTTCCTGCGCCGCCGGCTGAGCCGGACGATCCACGATTACAACAGGTTGCAGGCCAGGGAGGGTTAGTGTTGTGACGCAGAAGCGCAAGCATCGTCTCGCCCGGCGCCGAGGGGTCGACCCCCACTCCGTCGAGCTTCGCTCGACACCTCTCCCCCGGTCGACGGGGTAGAGGAAAGGCACCAGACTGTCCGATCCGCGCTTGTCCCCGAAGGCCGAGGCTTCTCTTCGTGTCCCGGCGCCACCAAGCCCCTTCCTCTCCCTCCGGAGGGGGGAGAGGTGGCTCGGCGAAGCCGAGACGGAGTGGGGGAACCACCTGGCAAGCGACGCGAACACAAATAGAAAATGGACCAGACGTAGGCGCCTAAGCCGCCTTCCTCCACCCGTCCCTGATATGCCTGTACCCATCGCGATAGACGGCTTCCGGCGTCTCGGAAAAATCCCGCCACACCTTGGTCGCCGCCGCCAGATCCTTCAGCGAGCGACCGAACGCTTCGATCGTCAGCCAGTCGTCATAGCCGCTCTTGCGAATGGCGGAAAAGGTCTCTTTCCACGGAATGTTGCCGCGCCCCGGCACGCCGCGATCGTTCTCCGATATGTGTATATGCACGACGTTCCGGCGGTGTTTCGTATAGGCGCCGATGGGATCGGCCTCCTCGATATTGGCGTGGAAAGTGTCGTACATCGCCTTGATCTGCGGCCGGTCGATGGCGTCGATATGTTCCGACAGGTCGGCCATCGTGTTGAAGAGATAGCACTCGAAGCGGTTGAGCGCCTCCAGCCCGATGGTGACGTTCCTCTTGCCGGCATGGTCGCCTATGGCGCGCTGCGAGGCGACGGAGCGCTTCTTCTCGGCCGCGGTCGGCCCTGACCCGGAAAAGGCGCCGAGCGTCGAATGCAGCGGTCCGCTCAGCGTGCGGGCGCCAAGCGCATCGGCGCAATCGATGGCCCATTTCATGTAGTCGACACCGGCCTTGCGTGTTGCCGCATCGGCCGAAATCAGGTTCATCGCCGGATCGCCCATGGCTGACACAGCGGTCCGCTCCAGCCCGATACGGTCGAGCAATTCGCCCAGTTTCCTGTAGTCGTCCGGCGTGCCGGCGAAGATCGGGATTTCGACACCGTCGAAGCCGGTTGCCTTGATGTCTCGAAGCAGCGGCTCGTGCTTCTTCGATACCGCCGTCGTCCACAAGAACATGCACATGCCGATCTTCATCGACGCCCTCCCTTTGCTGGCGGCCGGCTGATTGCACCGCCGGTTTTCGCCACTCCCCTCATCCGGCCGCTTCGCGGCCACCTTCTCCCCGAGAGGGAGAAGAGATAGGCGCCAACGCCTCCTCTCCCCCTCGGGGAGAGGCCGGATTGCCCCGAATTGCCTTTCGCAATTCGATTGGCTATCCGGGTGAGGGCCCTCGTTACTCGGCGCCTCTTACAGCTTGGTCCAGGCCCCGTTCTTCTTCGACGACTTCACGCAGGCCTCGATGAAGGCCATGCCCTCGACGCCGTCTTGGATGGTCGGGAAGACGACATCCTTTGCTGGCTTGCCACCCTTCTTGCGTGCCGCGCGGATGGCCCGTGCGGCCTCCTGGTAGATGTTGGCGAAGCCTTCGAGGTAACCCTCGGGATGGCCTGACGGAACGCGGCTGACACGGCCCGCCACCGGCAGCGCACCGGCGCCGTTGCGGGTGATCAACTGTTTCGGCTGGCCGAAGGGCGTGTACCAGAGATAGTTGGGATCGGCCTGCACCCATTCCAGCCCGCCCTTCGAACCGTAGATGCGCAGCTTCAAGCCGTTCTCATGCCCGGGCGCCACCTGGCTCGCCCAGATCATGCCCTTGGCCGGATGCGTTTTCCCCGTCGGCTTGAAACGCAGCATGACGTTGACATTGTCGTCGAGCAGCCTGCCCGGCACGAAGGCGTCGAGATCGGCCGACAGGGCGTCGAGTTCGAGCCCGGAGACGAAGCGGGCGAGATTGTAGGCATGGGTGCCGATATCGCCGAGCGCGCCGCCGGCGCCCGCCTGCTTGGGGTCTGAACGCCAAGCCGCCTGCTTCTGGCCGGTGGCGGCGAGGTCCTCGGTCAGCCAGTCCTGCGGATATTCCGACTGCACGATGCGGATGTCGCCGAGCACGCCCTTGGCGACCATTTCGCGCGCCTGCCGCACCATCGGATAAGCGGTGTAGTTGTGGGTGAGCACGAACACCTTGCCGGTCTTTTCAACGATCGCCGCAAGCCTTTTCGCCTCGGCCAGGGTCGTTGCCAGCGGCTTGTCGCAGATCACGTGGATGCCTGCTTCCAGGAAGGCCTTGGCCGCCGGCACATGCACGTTGTTGGGAGTGACGATGGCCACCGCCTCGATGCCATCCGAGCGCTTCGCCTCGGCCTTGGCCATTTCGGCGTAGGACGCATAGCTGCGCGAGGGATCGAGCCCGAGTTCGGCGGCCGAGGCTTTCGCACGCGCCGGATCGGCCGACAGGGCGCCGGCGACCAGCACGAAATCATTGTCCATGCGCGCAGCGATCCGGTGCACCGCGCCGATGAATGCGCCCTGCCCGCCGCCGACCATACCGTAACGGATCGGGCCGCCTCCCGTTTCCGACTTCGATGCACCAACCATGTTTTTCTCCCTCGTGTGAGATACCCCTCCCCCGAGGGAGAGGGAAAGCCGTGTCAAAATCCCATCATGGCGCGCAGCAGCTTCTTGTCCGTGGTGCCGGCGGCGAAATCGTCGAATGCCTTCTCCGTCACCCGGATGATGTGGTGCTGGATGAAGGGCGCCCCCTCGGCCGCACCATCCTCCGGATGCTTCAGGCAGCATTCCCACTCCAGCACCGCCCAGGAATCGTAATTGTACTGCGTCAGCTTGGAGAAGATGCCGCCGAAATCCACTTGCCCGTCGCCGAGCGAACGGAAGCGGCCGGCGCGGTTCGTCCAGCTTTGGTAACCAGAGTACACGCCCTGCCGTCCAGTCGGATTGAACTCGGCGTCCTTGACGTGGAACGCCTTGATCCGCTCGTGATAGATGTCGATGAATTCGAGATAATCGAGTTGCTGCAGCAGGAAATGCGAAGGGTCGTAGTTGATGTTGCAGCGCTTGTGGCCGCCGACCGCGTCGAGGAACATCTCGAAGGTCGCCCCGTCGAACACGTCCTCCGAAGGATGGATTTCGTAGCCGACATCGACACCATTGTCTTCATAGGCGTCGAGGATCGGCTTCCAGCGTTTGCCGAGTTCGCCGAAGGCTTCCTCGATCAGTCCGGCGGGCCGCTGCGGAAAGGGATAGAGGTAAGGGAAAGCCAGCGAGCCGGTGAACGACACCGAGACATTCAGCCCGAGATTGCGTGATGCCTTGGCACCGAACTTCATCTGTTCGACAGCCCATTCCTGTCTCGCCTTTGGGTTGTTGTGCACCGACGGCGGCGCGAACCCATCCATCTGCGCGTCATAGGCCGGATGCACCGCCACCAATTGCCCCTGCAGATGCGTCGACAGTTCGGTGATCTCGACCCCGGCGTCAGTGCAGATGCCCTTCACCTCATCGCAATACGCCTTGGAAGACGCCGCCTTCTTGAGGTCGAACAGGCGCGCGTCCCAGGTCGGGATCTGCACGCCCTTGTAGCCGAGACCGGCGGCCCATTTGGTGATCGACGTCAGCGAATTGAACGGTGCGGCATCGCCCGCGAACTGCGCCAGAAACAGTCCAGGGCCCTTCATTGTCGTCGGCATCGGCATCCTCCTCGTTTGTCACGACCAAGCATAGCGCCTGATGAAAGCAGGGCCAGTCACTTTGGTCTTATCGCGTCGGACGCTCGCCGACACCGCCATTCTGGTATGACCAAATAAGGCAATCTGGTCAAGCCTTGGAATGCGCCGAAAAGGCACTCCGAGAGCCCAAAATAACGGCACATATCGCAATGTAATCAACAAACTAATCCAGCCTGAAAGTTGCGTCGCCACAGTTGTTGCCGTCTCAAGGAATTTGCTGTAGACCTCATTTCAGACCCAATTGGTCTAACCAGTTTGCAGTAAAAGGCTGGGGATGCCTTGGGGAAGAACCCTTGCGTCGTCTTCCGGCGATGCATGTCGCAGGCAAACCATACGGACGAATCTGGGAAGGACAGACCATGCATCTTTCGACGCACAACTGGATGCGCGCGGAACCGCTTGAGACGACGCTGAAGCGCATCAAGAAATTCGGCTATGAGTCGATCGAGATTTCCGGCGAGCCCGCGCAGTACAAGACCAAGGAGACGCGGGCGCTGCTGAAGGAGCATGGCATTCGCTGCTGGGGCGCGGTGACCTTGATGCTGGGTGAACGCAACCTCGCCGCCAGGGACCAGGGCCAGCGCGAGCGCTCCGTGCAATACGTCAAGGACGTGCTGACGATGGTCGGCGAACTCGACGGCGAGATCATCACGCTGGTTCCGGCGACCGTCGGCAAGGTGGTCCCGGACGGTACCGAGGAAGAGGAATGGAAGTGGGTGGTCGACGCGACCCGCGAATGTTTCACCCACGCCAAGAAGGTCGGGGTCAAGATCGCCGTCGAACCGCTCAACCGCTTCGAAACCTATCTGTTCAACCGCGGCGCCCAGGCGCTGGCGCTGGCTGACGCGGTCAGCCCCGAATGCGGCGTCTGCCTCGACGCCTACCACATCCACATGGAGGAATTTAACGTCCATGACGCTATCCGCCAGGTCGGAAAGCGCCTGTTCGACTTCCATGTCGCCGACAACAACCGCTTTGCCGCCGGCCTCGGCCAGATCGACTGGCCAAGGATCGTCGCCACCTTGAAGGAAGTCGGCTACGACGGCGCACTGACCAACGAGTTCGTCGCCCCGGTCGACCGTACGCCGGCAGCACCCTATCCCGACATGGTCGAGCGCCATCCGGTCGATATCTCGCCCGAGCAGCTGAAGTTCATCCAGGACCATGGCTCCAGCGTGCTGACCGAGAAATTCTACACCGACCAGATGCGCATCACCGCCGAAACACTGCTGCCGCTGATCAAATAGTCGACTGCCGCTGGGAAATTTGCCCTTCCGCCCCGACCGGCGGCAGGGCTGGGGAAAAACATGCGCATCAAGACAGTCCAGGCCTGGTGGGTCCGCGTGCCGATCGAAGCCGCGAAGCAGCATCGCAGCGACTTCGGCCAGGTGACGACCTTCGACGCCGCCATCCTGCGCGTCGAAACCGATGACGGGCTGGTCGGCTGGGGCGAAGGCAAGAACGCAGCCGGCAGTGCCGGCAGCTACGGCGCACTCGTTCACATGCTGAATCACGAGGTCGGGCCGCAGTTGATCGGCCGCGATCCGGCCGACATCGGCGTCATCTGGGAGATGCTCTACAACGGCGTGCGCCATGAGAGCGCCGCCCGCGCCGGCCACGCCATGCCACAACTGGCGCGGCGTGGCATGAGCGTCGCCGCCATCAGCGCGGTCGACATCGCGCTCTGGGACATACTGGGCAAGTCGCTGGGCCAGCCGGTCTGGCGGCTTCTCGGCGGCCGCAAGGTCGATCGCATGCAGGCCTATGCCTCGGGCGGCTGGGCCTCCGCCGATGCCATCGGGGAACAGCTGAAATCCTATATCGCCAAAGGCGGCTTCAAGGCGCTGAAGATGCGGGTCGGCGCCATGGACGGCGCGGCGCACGTTTCCGCCGCCCGCGTGCGCGCCGCGCGCCAGGCACTCGGCCCCGACGTCGAGCTGATGGTCGACGCCCATGGCACCTACACGGTGGCGGAAGCCAAACGCTTTATCCATCTCGTCAACGACCTCGATCTCGCCTGGTTCGAGGAGCCTGTCATCGCCGACGACAAGCCAGGCATGGCCGAAGTGCGCGCCTCCGGCGCCGTTCCGATCGCCACCGGCGAAAGCGAGGCGACACGCTATGCTTTCCGCGATCTCGCCGTTCTCAGGGCCGCCGACATCTTCCAGCCGGACCCGGCCTTCTGTGGCGGCATCAGCGAGGCGATGAAGATCGGCACCATCGCCAGCGCCTTCAATTTGCGCTTTGCGCCGCATCTGTGGGCCGGCGCGCCCTGCTTCTTCGCCGGGCTGCATGTCTGCGCCGCGTCGCCTTCGAGTTTCACCGTCGAGTATTCGCTCGGCGCCAACCCGATGATCCACGATCTCGTCGAAGAGACTGTCGAAGCCAAGGACGGTATGATAGCGATCCCGGAAAAGCCCGGATTGGGATTCACCGTTTCGGAGCGATTCCTGGAGGCGCACGCGCAACGCAATTGACGATGAAAGAAAAGAACCTTCTCGCCGAACTCGCCGCCTATCTGTTCTCCCACTCGGACAAGGAGAGCGGCCGCACGCCGTCGGAACGCGAGCTGGCGGAGCATTTCGGCGTCAGCCGCGGCCAGATCCGCGAAGCGCTCGCCATCCTCGAGGCCATGCGCATCGTCGAGCGCCGCGCCAAGTCGGGCATCTACATCGACACCAAGCAGGCCAGCGTCGAGGCGCTGGCGCTGTTCGCACGTGCCGGCCTGCCGCTCGATCCCTTGCAGATCTATGAGACGGTCGAGTTGCGCAAGATCCATGAGATCAAGGCCGCCGAGCTTGCCTGCTCGCGCGCCACCGAGGAGAATTTCGAGCGCCTGCGCGAAATCCTCAAAGCCTCGGAAGACCGCATCGCCGCTGGCGAAGGTTTGGCCAAGGAGGACCGCGAGTTTCACCTCGAGATCGTGCGCGCCACCAAGAACAGCGTCTTCCACAACATCTGCAGCGTCTACTATCTGATGGGCGAGCAGCGCCTGCCGATCTATTTCAACGATCCTGAACGCAGCGTGCGCTCGCATGCCGAGCACGTGCAGATCTACGAGGCGCTGCTGCGCCGCGACGGCAATCTCGCCCAGGCGCTCATGAGCGCCCATCTGCAAGGCGCGGAAAGCTACTGGAAGGGCCTGATCGAGGGCGGCATGGCGGCTTCGCCCGCGGGCGCGGCACTCGAAAAGGCCTGACCGTGACCCAGACCGTGCCAAAGATCCTGTCGACGCATCCGCTGCACCCGCGCGCCACGGCCAAGCTGGCCGGCGCCGGCCAGCTGGTCATCGCTTCGGCGCTCGACCCCGGCACATTGGCGGGGGAGGCCAAGGATGCCGACATCGTCATCGTGCGGGCGCCGCTGCCGCCGGCGCTGTTCGAGGGTGCATGGAAGCTGAGGGCCGCGATCCGCCATGGCGCCGGTCTCGACATGATCCCGATGAAAGCGGCCGCGGCAGCCGGCGTGCTCGTGGCCAACGTGCCGGCGGTCAATGCCCGCTCGGTGGCCGAGCATGTCATGTTCACCGCGCTTGCACTGCTGCGGCAGTTCCGCCGGGTCGACCACGACCTGCGCGCCAAGGGCTGGCTGGCCGGACGCGAGCACGCCAATGCCAACATCGAACTCGCCGGCAAGACCATCGGCATTGTTGGTCTCGGCGCCGTCGGGCAGGCGGTCGGCCACATCGCCGCACACGGCTTCGATCTCAAAGTGGTGGCAACGACACGCAGCATGCAGCCGGCGCCGGAAAAGGTCGGCTTCCTGTCGATCGACGCGCTGGTCGAGCAGAGCGACATCATCGTGCTCTGCTGTCCGCTGACGCCGGAAACGCGCGGCCTGATCAGCCGCGAACGCATCGCCCGCATGAAACCCAACGCACTGCTGATCAACGTGTCGCGCGGGCCGGTCGTCGATGACGACGCGCTGATCGAGGCCTTACGGGGGCGTCGCATCGGCGGCGCCGCGCTCGACGTTTTCTCGACGCAGCCGCTGCCGCCAAACCATCCCTATTTCGGCTTCGACAACGTCATCGTCACCCCGCATATGGCGGGGATTACCGAGGAATCGATGATGCGCATGGGCGTCGGCGCGGCCGGCGAAGCCTTGCTGGTGCTGGCGGGCAAACTGCCGGTCAATCTGCGCAATCCAGAAGTGGTCGATCACTACCGGCGTCGCTTTCCGGCGCAGATATAGCATCGCGGTTTCGCCCCAATTCTCCGCGACGTTGCGAGCCATGTCCGGTCTTCGCCTTGCAGTTCTGATTGTCGCAACTTCGTCCATCTGCACCTTGCCGGCATTCGCAGCGGCCGAGAGCAGCTATGTCTATTGCGACAACGGACTACGCTGCTTCAAGGCGCCCTGCCCGTCGAACAGCGCGCTCGACCTTGCCACCGGCGCCATCATCAAGGGCGTGTCTATCGACACCAGCGGATTGCCGCAGGCCGACAAGGCGATAACGGCCCAGTCCGACGTGCTTTATAGCGGAAAGATCGTGGTCAGGGGCTCGATCGAGCACCGCATCCAGACCTTCACCGGGAAGAAATACAGCCTGCCTTGGCTGGTCGCGACCCGCATCGTGCGCACCGCCAAGGACGGCGAACGCAAGCACTGTTCATCGCACTGATCCGTCATCCGCGACTCACTGCCGATCAACCCCCAGCAGCCTCTCTACCGACACGGCGATCCGCAGCAGATGCCGGTCATGGCCATTGCGCGCCACGAGCATCAGCCCCATTGGCAGCGATGGCCCCGTTATCGGCAACGAGATCGCGCAAAGGTCGAACTGGTTGGCAACCTGGGTGTTGCGCAGCAGCAGGCCTTCGGTGCGGTCACGCAACTCGGCATCCTCGGCCATGGAAGCGATGGCCGGCGCCGTCACCGGTGTGGCTGGCAGCGCCAGCACGTCAACCGATGCCAGCCGCTCATCCATGGCGGCGGCCAGCGTGGTACGGCGGCGGAGCGCCCTGATATAGACCGGCGTCGGCAGCAGCGCCGCCCGCGACAATGGCCCGCTGACATGCGGGTCGACCGGCACGGATGCGCCTGTCGCCAGCCAGTCGGCATGCACTTCCGCGCCCTCCATCGCCGCGATCGATCCGCGCCTGGTGGCCGCGCGTAGATCCGCGATCATGTCGTCGATCGACAGATCCGTAATGTGTGCGCCAGCCTGTTCGATCTTGCCAAGACAATACTCGAAGGCGGATCCAACCTCGCCTTCCGTGTCGCCGAAAAGAACGCCGCGCGGAATGCCGATGCGAAGCCCGGCGAGTGGAATGGCCACCAACTCCTTCGGCGCTTCGCCGGCCATCACCGCGTCGGCGGCGGCGCATATCGAGACGGTTCGGGCAAGCGGTCCGACCGAGTCCAAAGTGCCCGAAAGCGGAAAGGTGCCAGAGAGCGGGACGCGCCGTGCAGTCGGCTTGAAACCGACGACGCCGTTGAGCGCCGCCGGAATGCGGATCGAGCCGCCGGTGTCGGAGCCGATCGAGATGTCGCTCGTCCCCTCGCCCACGGACACGCCGGCGCCCGAGGACGACCCGCCTGGAATGCGGCTGGCATCAACGGCGTTGCCTGGCGTGCCGTAATGCATGTTGTCGCCGATCGCGGTGAAGGCGAACTCGGTCATGTTGGTCTTGCCGATGACGACCGCACCGGCTTGCCGAAGCCGGCTGACGATGGCGGCGTCGCGCTGTGCCGGCGCGGCGGTCTTGCGCATCAGCGACCCGGCCGTGGTCGGCTCGCCGGCGACATCGAACAGGTCCTTTATCGAGACAATGGTGCCGTCGAGCGGGCCGAGTGTCACGCCCACTCTTTTGCGGGCATCGCTGGCGTCAGCCGCGACCCGCGCCGCTTCGGCATAGAGCTTCGTAAAGACCTTCTCGTCCGCCGCACGGTTGGCAAGACGTGACAGGATGATTTCGAGGCGGTCGCGGATTGGTTGCATGTTGGTGTCGGACTCCGCCAGGATGGAACGTCTTTAAGGCAAGCAGCCGTTGGGACTGCCGAAGGGATAACCCGGCCAGCGTGCCTTTGCACCTGCCAGCGACAGGAAGATACTGATGCTGTACAAAGGCAGCTGCCATTGCGGCAAGGTTGCGTTCGAGGTGGAGGGTGAACTTGAGGGCGTCGTGCGCTGCAATTGCTCGATCTGCGCCCGCAAGGGTGCGCTGCTATGGGCCGTGCCGCACGACAAGCTTACGCTCGTCGCCTGGGGCGATGACCTCGGCCGCTACACATTCGGCGAAACGAAGATAGCGCACCGCTTCTGTCGAACCTGCGGCATCCATCCTTTTGCCGAGGACACCAGCGAAGGCGGTGAACGCAGCGCCTACATCAACATCAATTGCGTCACCGGTCTCGACCCGTCCACCTTGTCGGTCTTCGCGTTCGACGGGCGGGCCGTCTAAGCTTCCCATCATCCCCTATAGGTGGCTGTTGCGAGAGACTATTCGGCCTTTGGGCCGCGCAGGAACACCGCGATGGCCGCCAGCAGCGTCGCGGCGCCGCAATAGGCAAACGCGCTGCCGACACCGGCATGGTCGACCAGCAGCCCGCCGGAGACGGCGCCCATCGCAATCGCTCCCTGGAAGGTCGCCACCATCAGGCCACCGGCGCTTTCAGCCTGGTCGGGCGCTGCCCGCACCAGCCAGCTCTGCAGCTCTACCGGCACGCTTGGGATCACTGTCGGGCGAAAGGGCCAAAGGCGCTGCCGGAACCTTGCTGAAAGTCCCCGGCAACTGGCGGTGAAGCGACCAAGGTCGAACTGCCGTCTGGATCCTATTGGACGCAGAAAGCCAATGAGATGCATGACGACGCCTGCCTCTCGGAGACGGAATGCGTGATCCTGCTGATCAACGACACGCCTTACGAGACCTACCTGCCGAAATAGCCGCGCCCTATGATGCGTGCCGCAGGCTGACACCACTGCCCTTGTCGAACAGCACCACCTTGTCGGGATTCCAGGCAAAGCGCACCGGTTGCTCGATCGCGACATCGGTCCTGGCCGGCACCGTGGCGCGAAGCGTTGTATCGCCGACCCGCAGCGTCAGGATCTTTTCCACGCCATGGTTCTCGACGTCGTGGACACGCGCCTCGACCGGTGCGCCGCTTTCCAGATAGACATCCTCCGGACGAATGCCGAAGACGAGCGGGCGACCGTCGGTCGCCGCACTCGCCCCAGCCCCCGTAAAAATCTTGGCCGCCCCCGCGAAGGGCAGTTCGAAATTCAATGGCGCCATCACCGCGCGGCCGTTAACCAGCCTGCCGTCGATGAGGTTCATCGGCGGCGAGCCGACGAAGCTCGCCACATAGGTGTCGCGCGGATTGTTGTAGATCTCGTGCGGCGTGCCGGTCTGGATGATGCGGCCATGGTTGAGCACGCCGACCTTGTCGCCCATCGACATCGCCTCGATCTGGTCGTGGGTCACGAACAGGAAGGTGGCGCCAAGCTGTATCTGCAGGTTCTTCAATTCGGTGCGGAGCGCCTCGCGCAATTTGGCGTCGAGCGCCGACAGCGGCTCGTCCATCAAGAACACGCCCGGCTTGCGCACGATGGCACGGCCGATGGAGACGCGCTGCATCTCGCCGCCGGACAGGCGGTCGGTCTTGCGGTCGAGCAGGTGCTCGATCCGCAGCGTGCGGGCGGCGCGGTCGACGCGGTCCTTGATCTCGGCATCCGGCAGCCGGCGGATCTTCGGCTTCAGCGGAAATTCGAGGTTTTCGCGAACCGTGTAGCGCGGGTAGAGCGAATATTGCTGCAGCACCAGCGCCACGTCGCGCTCGGCCGCGCCCCAGTCGGCGACGTCGACGCCGTCGATGAAGACCTGCCCCTCGCTCGGCTTCTCCAGACCGGCAATCAGCCGCAGCGTCGTCGTCTTGCCGGCGCCCGTCTCGCCGAGCAGGACAAAGAATTCGCCATCGGCGATGTCGAGGTCGAGCCCGGTCAAGGCCGTGTGATTGCCGAAAGTCTTGGAGATGTTCTTGAGCTGGATATGGGCCATCAGAGCCTCACCTCAAGCGACTTGCCGCTTGCCTTGTCGAAGAAATGCGCCTGGGTCGGATCGATTCGGGCAAACACCTTCTCGCCCGGTCCGGCAACGAAGCCGCTCTTGGTGCGGGCCCGCAGCATTTTCGAGCCAACCTTGAGGTCGACGATGTCGAAGGAGCCGAGCGGTTCGACGATCTGCGTCTCGACGGCCATGAAGCCATCGGCCGCGTCACGACGAATGAGGACGCCTTCCGGCCGGATGCCAAGTGCGAGTTGGCCGCTGGCGTGGCCGTTGAGTTTCGACAGCAGCGCCCGCGGAAACTCGAAGCCGGAAGCCGCGCCACCAACGGTGACCGAGGCCGATGACGTTGTTTCGGCAACCGCCGCGTCGGCGACATTCATCACCGGACTGCCGACGAATTGGGCCACGAACAGATTGGCCGGCCGCGAATAGACCTCGTCGGGCGTTCCCACCTGCTGCAGCACGCCCTCATGCATGATGACGATGCGATCCGCGAGGCTCATCGCCTCGATCTGGTCGTGCGTGACATAGATGGTGGTCGAGCCCTGCTTGATATGCAGCCGCTTGATCTCGGCTCGCATCTCCTCGCGCAATTTGGCGTCGAGCGCGCCGATCGGCTCATCCATCAGCATCGCCTTCGGCCGCCGCACCAGCGCACGGCCGATGGCAACGCGCTGCATGTCGCCGCCCGAAAGCGCCGACGGCTTCTTGGCCAGCAGATCCGTTATCTGCAGCGTCTTGGCGACCGAGCGCACTTCCTGGTCGATCTCGCTTTTGCTCTTGCGCGTGGCGCGCAACGGAAAGGCGATGTTCTCGTAGACGCTCATATGCGGGTAGAGCGAGAATGACTGGAACACCATGGCGATGTCGCGGTCGGCTGCCTTCAGATGCTGGACCGGCTTGCCGTCGATGAGGATGTCGCCCTCGTCGATGGTTTCCAGTCCGGCGATGGCGCGCAACGTCGTTGTCTTGCCGCAACCGGACTGGCCGAGCAGCACGATGAACTCATTGTCCGCGATCTTGAGGTTGAGGTCCTTGATGACCTGGACGGCACCGAAGAATTTCTGGACGCCGCGAAGCTCGATCTGGGTCAATGCTGTGCTCCCGGATTTCGCGCGTCCCCGGCATGACCGGTGACGGCCTGTTCCTCGGGTGCGATCTTCGAGGTAATGTTGAAGCCGATCAGCCCGATCAGGATGATGGTCAGGCCGTAGGTGTGCAGGGTCATGTTCCAGGGCTGGCAGAGGGCCACGATGCCGAGCACCATGAGTATCTGCGAACCCGGTTCCAGATATTTCTGATTGATGGCGCGAAAGCTCATTTGCGGATCGCTCCGAAGGACATGCCGCGCAGCAGATGGTTGCGGAGCAGGAAGGTGAAGATGGCGACCGGCAGCAGGAACAGGAAGGTGCCGGCGGCTATCACCGTCCAGTCCGGCAGGCCCGAGCCGACCTGGCTCGGGATGAACGGCGGCGCCGTCTGGGCGCGGCGGTTGGTCATGATCAGCGCGAAGGCGTATTCGTTCCACGCCGTGATGAAGCAGAAGACGGCGGTGGCGGCGATACCGGTGGCGGCCTCCGGCAGCACGATCTTGAAGAAGGCTTCCATGCGTGTATAGCCGTCCACCAGTGCCGCCTCCTCATATTCCTTCGGGATTTCATCCATGAAACCCTTCATCAGCCACACCGAGAAGGACAGGTTGAAGGCGGTGTAGAGAATGATCAGCCCGACGTGGGTATCGTTGAGGCCGACCGCGCGGTACATCAGGAACATCGGGATCGCGACCACCACCGGTGGCAGCATACGTGTCGACAGGATGAAGAAGAGCAGGTCCGCCTCCCCCTTTACCCTGAAGCGCGAGAAGCCATACGCGGTGAACGTGCCCATGCCGACGGCCAGCACCGTCGAGGTGATGGCGATGATCAGCGAGTTCAGGAAGCGGCTCGGATAGCCCGACCACTGCACCTGGCCCTTGCCGTCGCGCACGATCTTTTCGCCACCGTCGAAGACGACGCGCTCCCACCATGGGGCCGCCGCGTACTCTTCCGGCGACGGCGGACTGCGCAATTGAGAGCGCTTGGTGAACAGCTTCACGAACGGCGATATCTCCGGCTGGAAGACAACGGTCGGCGGAATCGTAGTGGCAAGATTGCGCGGCTTGAACGCCGTCGAGGCGATCCAGTAGATCGGCGCCAGAAAGATGATCGTCACCAGCAGCACGGCGACTATGGCGACGCGGTTGAAGGTGATTTCGGAAGAAGTGCGGACGGCGGCCATCTCAGCGCTCCTTCACCTTGTTGAGATATTTGACGTAGATGTTGGTGATCGCCAGCACCATGATCAGCACGATGTAGGCCATCGCGCAGGAGCGCCCGGTCTGCCATTCCTGGAACGCCATCTTGTAGAGCCGGATGGAGATCAGCTCCGCCGTCGGTTGGCTGGTCAGGATGTAGGCGAGATCGAAGGTCTTGAAGGCTTCCATGGTGCGGAAGATGACGGCGATCATCAGGATCGGCGCGACCAGCGGCAGGGTGATGCGGAAGAACGTGTAGAACGGCCCGGCGCGGTCGATCGCGGCGGCCTCATAGAGATGCTTCGGCACCGCCGACAGCCCGGCCAGCGACAGCAGCATGACGAAGGGCGACCACATCCAGATGTCGGTCAACGCAACAGCGTAGAGCGCCATCTTGGGGTCGGCCAGCCACTCGAAATTGCCGAGCCCGAGCGCATAGTTGATAACCCCCCATGACGGGTCGTAAAGCAGTTTCCAGAACAGCCCGACCACCGCCATCGACAGCATCATCGGCAGCAGCAGCAGCGTGGTGATAAGACCCTTGAGCGGAATGTCCCGGTTGAGCAGCATCGCCACGCCGAAGCCGACAAGCAGCTGTCCGACGACCGAGACAATCACGTATTTCGCCGTGATGGCGAAGTTCGACCAGACATAGGGGTCGTTGAGCAGGTCGCGATAATTCTGCAGCCCGACGAAATTCGCCGGCGCATTGGTCGACGCGCGGAAGTCGGTGAAGGAATAGCCGAGCGAATAGATCAGCGGAAAAATGTTGAAGACGATCAGGAACAGAACCGTCGGGATGATGAAGAGATTGCGGATGGAGATATCGCTTAGGCCGCGTGCCGCGGCGCGCGAGGATCTGTCGAGGGTGGTGATCATCGTGGTCGCCAAGACCCTGCTCCCGGTTCAAGAAAAAGAAACGGAGGAGGCGACACCGCCCCCTCCGCGGGACATGAAGGATTATTGGACGCGGCCGTATTTCTTGAAGGTCGCGTTCCAGTCTCCAGCCAATGCGTCCAGCGTTTCCTTGGCAGTGCCGCTGCCGCCGATCATGTAGGGGTAGACGCGCTGGTTGAGCTGCTGCAGCAGCTCTGCGTATTCCGGCACTGCCCAGAAATCCTTCACCTTGAACATGGTCTCGTAGAAGGCCTTGTTGTAGGGCGTGGCGTTCTGGAACTCAGGAGACTTGAGCACCGCCTGGCTGCAGGTATAGCCGCCAAGGGCAGCCCACTTCTTCTGGGTCTCGTCCTTGATGAACCATTCGAGGAACTTCATCGCCTCGTCCTGCTTCTTCGAGTACGAGATGACGGAGATGCCTTGCCCGCCGAGTGCGGCGAACTGGTCGCCATTTGGGCCGGGAGGGTTGGCGAAGAAGCCGGTGTTCTTGGCATTCGGGTTCGACGCTTCGTTGATCAGCGAGGGGAAGAACGCGAAGAAGTTCATGCTCATCGCGGCCAGGTTTTCCGTGATTGCCTGGTTGTCCTCGACGAAGAACGATTTGGCCCAGCCCGGAGGCGTGAACTTGTAGAGCTCCTTGTAAGCATCGAGCGCGGCCACCGCCTTGTCGGAGTTGATGTGACCGTCGACCTTGTAGGTCGTGTAATCGCCCAGCTCACCGCCATAGGAGAACAGCGCGTTCTCAAAGCCCATCGCCATCGCGTCGTAGGAATTGTCGGTGTAGATGGCGATGCCGTATCTCTTCTGATCCGGCCGGTGGAAGAACTCGGCGATGTCGCGCAGCGCCTTGAAATCCTTCGGCACGTCGAGGTCGTAGCCGTATTTGGCCTTGAAGGCTTCCTTTTCCTTGGGATCCTCGAACCAATCCTTGCGATAGGACCAGCCGACGGCGTCGCCCTCAAGCGGGATCGCCCAGTATTTGCCGCTGTTGCCGGGATACTCGGCATAATATTTCACCGTCGCCGGTGCCATGACGTTGCCGAGATCATGCTTCTTGAAGAAGTCGGTCAGGTCGACGTAGTGGCCGCCGGTGGAGCCGGCGCCGAGCCACTGCGAGTCGCCGACGACCAGGTCATAGGCGTCGCCATGGGCGTTGAACTCGGTAAATGCCTTGGTCTGGAAGTCGGACCAGGGCGTGGTCTCCACCGTGATCTTGACGCCGGTTTCCTTCTCGTACTCGTTGCCGAGTTCCTGCAGGTAATTGGCCGGATCCCATTCCGCCCAGAAGATGGTGAGCGACTTTTCCTGCGCGTAGACGGACGTTCCGCAGGCAAGCGTTAAGCCGATACCAGCAAGCATGCTGGTCACTAACTTGCGCATAATGATTTCCTCCCTTGTGCGCATTCTACCTTGTCGTACGAGCCAGCGACGGAGCCGGCCCTGGTAGTTCCTCCCGTGGTCGCGCTTTTCCGAATTCGGAGCCTCCTCGCTCTGTCCGGAAATGGATCGCAGCCCTCACTTTCGATCCGCTTATCTTCCTTAATCTGGTATTACCAATCCTGCGGCGACGTCAAGCCCTTTCTTGAAAGCCGGCATGGGCCGTTACTGTCGAATTAAAGCTTTATCTGCCTGTTTTCCCATGATTTTCCTACTCAATGATATACATTGACCTTGCCCCATGATCGCATTTTGGGCTAGGATCAGCGGTATGCAGGCAAATCTGGTCGAACCAGATTGGGGCTATTTCGCCGCTCCTGAAGCGGAC
The DNA here is from genome assembly GCF_020164885.1 of Mesorhizobium sp. CO1-1-7. Lineage (NCBI taxonomy): Bacteria > Pseudomonadati > Pseudomonadota > Alphaproteobacteria > Hyphomicrobiales > Phyllobacteriaceae > Mesorhizobium > Mesorhizobium sp. CO1-1-7. The sequence goes on from NZ_JAIUHA010000010.1 coordinate 314,785, forward strand.
TCATCACCACCATAAGCCGACTCCGCGATTGCCGTGCGCACCAGCGCACTCGCCGCCCATTGCGCCACCGACATCATCCGGCGGCTGTCCAGCCCCCATATATCCTTGAGCACGATCAGCACCTCCACGCCGAAGATCAGCGACAGAGCCTGCGCCAGCCGCTTGAAGTCGCGCGGCGGCAAGCGGCCCTTGAGCGGCGTCAGCGCCTCCTTCAGCAATTCGACGCGATGGCCGCGCGTGAAGGCCGGCTCTCCGCCCAGCGTGCCCGCCTGGCGCCGCGCCCATTGATCGAGCGACAGCTTCAACGCAGCCTTGAACGTCGCCTCGAAAGCCTCGATGCGGGGCATGGCCGTATCGAACAGTTCGGTGACGCGGCGCTCGGCATCGGCGGCGGTGGACTTCCAGGTCAAGATTGGCCCCAGCCCCTCGTCGACGACGGCCTGCACCAGGGCTGCCTGGCTGGGGAAGTAACGGTAGGCCGTGGCCCGGGAGACCTCGGCTGCCTCCGCCACCTCGCTGACCGAAGGCGTCGCCCCCGCCTGCATCAGCCGCGTGGCCGTCTCCAGCATCAGCCGCTTTGTCCGCGCCCGCGGTCCGCGCTCTGCTCTCTCCCCGGCATTGTCGTCCGTTGCGGGTTGTTGACGTGAGACATCCATGCCAATACGATACGCGCGTCTCAAAAATTTGCAATGGCAGCCCTTTTCCTGGAGTGGCCACGTTGACGCTCTACGGCGCACAAAGCTTTCATCTGATGAGCATCATCACCTTCGAACCAACCAGCAGAGGGACGCACGGATGAAGCGCATCCATGTGGTGGGCACCGCCGACACCAAGGGCGAGGAACTCGCATTCCTGGCCGATGCGATCGCCGCGACGGGTGCCGTCGTCTGCCGTGTCGATGTCGGCACGCGAGGCGCGACCGTGCCGGTCGACGTCTCGGCTGAAGAGGTCGCCGCCCATCATCCCGATGGCCGCGGTGCGGTGCTCGGCATCGACGACCGCGGCAGATCGGTTGCGGCAATGGCTGGGGCCTTCACGCGCTTTGTCCAGTCCCGCGACGACATATCGGGCATCATCGGCATTGGTGGCGGCGGGGGCACCTCGATCATCACAGCGGGCATGCGCGCGCTGCCGCTCGGTCTGCCCAAGCTCATGGTCTCCACGCTGGCCTCGGGCGACACCGCCCCCTATGTGGACGTGTCCGACATCATCATGATGCCATCGGTGACCGACATGGCCGGCCTCAACCGGCTGTCTCGTGTCGTGCTGCACAACGCCGCCCAGGCGATAGCGGGCATGGCGGTCAATCCGGCGCCTGCGGCGGACGGCAAGGCCTCGATCGGCCTCACCATGTTCGGCGTCACCACGCCTTGCGTGACGGCAATCGCTGAACACCTCCGCTCGACTTATGATTGCATGGTCTTCCATGCCACTGGCACCGGCGGCCGCAGCATGGAGAAGCTGGCCGACAGCGGCCTGCTGTCGGGTGTCATCGACATCACCACGACCGAGGTCTGCGACCTGCTGTTCGGCGGCGTGCTGCCGGCGACCCAGGATCGTTTCGGTGCCATTGCCCGCACCAAGCTACCCTATGTCGGCTCGGTCGGCGCGCTCGACATGGTCAATTTCTGGGCGCCATCGACCATTCCGGAGCATTATCGTGGCCGGCTGTTCTACGAGCACAATCCGAACGTCACGCTGATGCGCACGACAGCGCGGGAATGCCGCGCGATCGGCGAATGGATCGGCACAAGGCTCGCCCATTGCGAAGGCCCGCTGCACTTCCTGATCCCGGAAAAAGGCGTTTCCGCGCTCGACATCGAAGGCGGCGCCTTCTTCGATCCGGAAGCCGACGCAGCTCTGTTCGAAGCCGTCGAGCGCACCATCAGGCCGGGTGCGACGCGCCGCGTCACCCGCCTGCCGCTGCACATCAACGATCCGGATTTTGCCAAGGCGGCGGTCGCGGCCTTTCTCGACATCGCCAGACAGTGAGACCCAGGCATGCCAGCCATACCGCGCAAGGACATACTGAAGAAGTTCCGGGGAATGATCGACAAAGGCGTGCCGATCGTCGGTGGCGGCGCCGGCACCGGCCTGTCGGCCAAGGCCGAGGAGGCCGGCGGCATCGACCTCATCATCATCTACAATTCCGGCCGCTACCGCATGGCTGGCCGCGGCTCGGCCGCCGGCCTGCTCGCCTATGGCAACGCCAACGAGATCGTCAAGGAGATGGCCTATGAGGTGCTGCCGGTGGTCAAGAAGACGCCGGTACTGGCCGGCGTCAACGGCACCGATCCCTTCGTCATCATGCCGCTGCTGCTGGCGGAACTGAAGACGATGGGCTTTTCCGGCGTTCAGAACTTTCCCACCATCGGCCTGTTCGACGGCCAGATGCGGCAGAGTTTCGAAGAGACCGGCATGGGCTTCGGCCTAGAGGTGGACATGATCGCCGAGGCACACAAGCTCGACCTCCTGACCACGCCCTATGTCTTCAACCCCGAAGAAGCACGCGCCATGACCAAGGCGGGCGCCGATGTCGTCGTCGCCCATATGGGCGTGACCACCGGCGGCTCGATCGGCGCCACCTCGGCCAAGTCGCTCGACGACTGCGTCATTGCCATCGACGCCATTGCCGAGGCGGCGCGCTCGGTGCGCAACGATGTCATCCTGCTTTGCCATGGCGGCCCGATCTCGATGCCCGACGACGCCCGCTACATCCTCTCCCACGCCAAGGGCCTGCACGGCTTTTATGGCGCGAGCTCGATGGAACGGCTGCCGGCGGAAGCCGCGATCGCCGGGCAGACGGCGGATTTCAAGGCGGTGACGCTCGGCGCCGCCGCAAAGAACAAGAAGGGATGAGAGAGATGACCGACAGGAGCAAGGTGTTTGTCTACCCGAAGGACGTCAGCGCCTTCGGCTTCGACTGGGGAAAACTGTCTTTGACGGTGGCACCTGAAGTGAACGGCGCGACCCGCTTTTCCGGCGGCGTCGTCGACCTGCCCTCAGGCAAGGGCCATACCCGCCACAACCATCCGGGTGCGGAAGAGATTATCTTCGTCATCTCGGGCCATGGCGAGCAGATGGTCGAGGATGAGAAGGGCAATCCGGTGGTGGAGAAAGTCGGCCCCGGCTGCACCATCTACGTGCCGGAGAGTCGGTTTCATTCGACGCTCAACACCGGCGACGGGCCCATGCAGCTGTTCGTCGTCTATTCGCCGGCCGGGCCGGAACTGGGTCTGCGCGAACTGCCGGATTTCAGGCTGATCCCGCCGGGCAGTTGATCAATCTATTCTACTAGAGGCGGCGCCGCCCCGAAGGGCGGATGAGGGGCAGCGCCGGCCTCCAAAATTAGGCCGTCCCACCCCTATTCCATCCCCGGCCCCGATCGCCAAACATCACGTACCCGCTCTCGGTCACCGCCAGCGTATCCTCCAGCTTGATGAAGCCGCGCGTCGGGTGAAGCATGGTGGTCTCCACCGACAGCACCATGTTTTTCTCCAGCGGTTTGGCCGCATAGGTGCCTTCATAAGTCACTGGATGGTTGGTCATCAGGAACGGCGCTTCATGCGTGATCAGGCCCATGCCGTGGGCGAAGAAATCCGTATAGGACGCCACCTTGGATGCCTTCAGCACACTCTCCGCATGAGAAATCATGTCGCCGCCAAGCGTGCCCGCCTTCACCTTCGAGAAGGCCGCCTGCTGCACCGTCTCGACCTCGGCCAGCAGATCCTCGAGCTCGGCATCGGGTTCGCCCAGAATGCCCATCCTGCAGAGATCGCCAATATAACCGTGATAATTGCCGCCGGAATCGATCGACAGCACCTCGCCCTTCTTCCACGCTTGCGGGGAGGTGGCGCGATTGTGGCTGGAGCCCAGCGTGAGCAGGCAATATTCGAAATGCGCACCGCGATTGGTCTCTTCGCGCCTGATCTGCTCGATCATCTCGGCCTTGGTCGTGCCCTCGCGCGCCCAGGCGATGGTCGCCAGCATGGAATCGGTGATCAGCTCGGAGGCCGTGCGCAGCTTCTCCAACTCCGCGTCGGTCTTGATGGCACGCATGCGTTCCAGCATGTCGGTCGCATCGATCAGCTTCGCGTCGGGCAATGCCTTGCGGATCAGCGCATAGGCGTCCGACGGCAGGAAACCGGGCTCGATACCGATGCGGGCATCGCCCTTGCCGATCTTCCTGACATGCTCGACGGCAAGATTGGCGGCGTCGAGGGTGCCCCAGCAGGCCGCATGCAGCGTCGGCGTCCAGAACGGGTGGTTCTGGTGCTCGCCGCCTTCCATGCGGTTGCCGATATAGGCAGCATGATCCGGCCCGCCCTTCTCGTAGACCACGATCGGCAAATAGCGGCTGTGACCGATCGCATCCATGGCGGCGAAGAAGATGAACTTGTAGCCGCCCAGCAGATATTGCGTGTTGTGCTTGGAGGTTGCGAGCAGCACGTCGATGCCGGCCTCCTCCATCAGCCGGTCGACTCTGGCCTGCTCGAACGGGATATCGCTGACGGCACTCTTGCCCGGCGCAATGTTCATCACTCTCTCCCAGAATTGCCCGGGATCGGCGCTGTTTCGCACCCGATCCGCCGGCTCGCGGTCAAATCTGCACCATTTTTCTCGCTCTGGTCCAGCCAGAATGTTTACGAACACAGCGCCAGGGCGGTCACCAAAGCGTCATTTCACATATCCGGAAACCTGGTCCTACCAGCCAACCGAATTGACTGGACTTGTGCTAAACTGGTCCAGCGGACGGAAATTTCAAAGCCAAGCAAGGTTGCGCCAATTCCGTCTCTGGCGAAACCCTCGGCAAGGCCCATAATCCCCGCCGCAAGGATGCCGATGCGCGCCGGCGTTCGAGGCCGCGCCCGGTCGGGTGGAGAAGAGGACGGAGTTCGATCATGTCAGGTTTCACCATTTCCAGACGCACCATGCTTACCGGGTCGGCAATGCTGCTGGCCACCACCGCCATGCCGGCCCTGGGCTGGACGCAGACGCCAAAGAAAGGCGGACGGCTCGTGCTTGCCGCCGATTCCGAGCCGCGCAATCTCAACCCGGCGATCGTCGCCTCCAACGGCGTTTTCTTCATCTCCAGCAAGATCGTCGAGACGCTGGCCGAAGCCTCCTTCGACGGCAAGGACGGGCTCGCGCCTCGGCTGGCGGTGAGCTGGGAAGGTGCCGCCGACGGTCTCTCGGCGACCTTCAAGCTGCGCGAAGGAGTCAAATGGCATGACGGCAAGCCGTTCACCTCGGCCGACGTCGCCTTCTCGGCGCTGCAGATATGGAAGCCGCTGCAGAATCTCGGCCGCACCGTGTTCAAGGACCTCAGCACGGTCGACACGCCAGACGATCTGACCGCCGTGTTCAAATTCGCCAAGCCGACGCCGTTCCAGCTGATCCGCAACGCCTTGCCGGCGCTGTCGAGCGTGGTGCCGAAGCACATCTACGAAGTCGGCAAGATCGAGGACAACCCCGCCAACAACGCACCGATCGGTACGGGTCCGTTCAAGTTCGGCGAGTATAAGGCCGGCCAGTACTACCGGCTGACGAAGAACGCCGACTACTGGGGCAAGGACGAGCCCTATCTTGACGAGATCATCTATCAGGTCCTGCCCGACCGTACCTCGGCCGCCGCCGCGCTGGAGGCCGAGGAAATCCAACTCGCGGCTTTCTCGGCCGTGCCGCTGGCCGATCTCGACCGCATCTCCAAGGTTCCCGGCCTGAAGGTCATCACCAAGGGCTATGAGGGCCTAACCTACCAGCTCGTGGTCGAGATCAACCATCGCCGCAAGGAATTGGCCGACCTCAAGGTGCGCCAGGCCATCGCGCACGCCATCGACAAGGACTTCGTCGTCAAGACAGTGTTCCTCGGCTACGCCGCCACGGCCACCGGCCCGGTGCCGAAGAACGATCCGCAATTCTACACCGCCGACGTGCCGATCTATGCCTTCGACGTCGCCAAGGCCAACGCGCTGCTCGACGAAGCTGGTTATAAGAAAGGCGCCGACGGCAACCGCTTCTCGCTCAGGCTCTTGCCTGCCCCCTATTTCAATGAGACGAAACAGTTCGGCGACTACCTGCGCCAGGCGCTCGCGGCAATAGGCATCGACGCGCAGCTGGTCAACAACGACTCGGCCGCCCACATCAAGGCGGTCTATACCGACCACGCCTTCGACCTTGCGGTCGGTCCGCCGGTTTTCCGCGGCGACCCGGCGATCTCGACCACCATCCTGGTGCAGAGCGGCATTCCCGATGGCGTGCCGTTTTCCAATCAGGGCGGCTACAAGAATGACGCGCTCGACGCCCTGATCACCAAGGCCTCCGAAACGCTCGACACCACGGCGCGCACCGACCTCTACAAGGAGTTCCAGAAGCAGGTCGCGGCCGACCTGCCGCTGATCAACGTCGCCGAATGGAGTTTTATCAGCGTCGCCAGTGACAAGGTCGGTAACATCGCCAACAACCCGCGCTGGGCGGTGTCGAACTGGGCGGACACGTATCTGGAATCGTGACAGACTTGCGCGGATGAGAGTTCGCGAGGAAAAGCCATCGGCAGCAGCCAATCTCCCCCCTCGAGGGGGAGATGTCCGGCAGGACAGAGGGGCGCGCCTGGGCTCGACATTTCCTTATGTCCCTTATCGCACATTCGAGGTCCGCATGAATCGCGCCCTCGTCCTTCTGCGCCGTCGCCTCGTCGGCAGCATCGTCGTGCTTTTGATCGTCGTCATCGGCACCTTCGTGCTGCTCGAAGCAGCGCCCGGCGATGCGGTCGACGCCTACATCGTCTCGACCGGCGGCGACGCCGGCATGATCGAGCTGTTGCGCCACCGCTGGGGTCTCGATCAGTCGGAGCTGACGCGGCTCGCCAACTACCTCTGGGCACTGCTGCATCTCGATCTCGGCCAGTCCGTCACTTTTTCCCGACCGATCCGCGACGTCATCCTCGAGCGCGTGCCGACCACGCTCATCCTGATGGTCAGCGCCACTACGCTCTCCTTCGGCCTCGGCTCGGCGCTCGGCATCTATGCCGGCGCCCGGCCAGGCAGCTTCCGCGACCGTTTTCTCTCCGTCACGTCGCTGGCTCTCTACGCGGTGCCCGGCTTCTGGCTCGGCCTGGTGCTGATCGTGATCTTCGCCGTCGACCTGCGCTGGCTGCCGATCGGCGGCGTCGAGACGCTGGCCTCGGACAAGACCGGTCTCGACCGCGCCGCGGATATCGCCACCCATCTGGTGCTGCCGGTTTGCGCGCTCGGTTTCATCTATCTGGCGCTCTATCTGCGCATGATGCGCGCCGGCATGGCCGAGGCCTGGCGCCAGGATTTTGTGCTGGCCGCCCGCGCCAGGGGCTTGTCGCGCCGCCGCATCGTGCTCGCTCATGTCGCCCGCAACGCATTGCTGCCGCTGGTCACCATGCTCGGCCTGCAGTCGGCGCAGATGCTGGGCGGCAGTGTCGTCATCGAGAGCGTCTTTGCCGTGCCCGGCCTTGGTCGGCTGGCGCAGGAAGCGGTCGCCGCGCGCGACACGCCGCTGCTGCTCGGCATCATTCTTACCAGCGCCGTCCTGGTCATCGTCATCAATCTTGTCGTCGACATCGCCTACGCGTTCCTTGACCCGCGCGTCGGCGCCAGCGGGGCCGGTGCATGAGCCGTCTGCGCCGCTTTCTGCGCACGCCCGAGGCGGCCGCCGGTGCCATCATCCTGGCGGCGCTTTTTGCCATGGCGCTGTCGGCCTCGCTGCTGTTTCCCGGCGACCCGCAAGCCATTGCTGGCGCGGCGTTGCTGCCGCCTTTCCAGGACTGGTCGCTGCCGCTCGGCACCGACCGGCTCGGCCGGGACGTGTTGGCCGAGCTGTTTCATGGCGCCCGTACCTCGCTGGCCGTCGGTCTGGCCGCGGCGGCCGCGGCACTCGCTTTCGGCGCGGTGATCGGCACGCTGGCCGGCTTCGCCGGCGGCCTGATCGACGAGGTGCTGATGCGCGTCACCGATGCTTTCCAGACCGTGCCGGGCTTCCTGCTGGCACTGGCCTTCGTCAGCGTGGTTGGGCCCTCGCTCGGCGTCGTCGTCGTCGCAATAGCGCTCGGCACCTGGACGGGGCCGGCGCGGGTCGCCCGCGCGGAAGTCCTCTCCATTCGCGAACGCGACTATGTCGCCAGTGCCCGTGTCATTGGCATGCATCCCCTGGAAATCGCCTTTCGCGAGGTGCTGCCCAATGCCTTGCCGCCGATCTTGGCGATGTCGTCGGTGATCGTCGCCGCCGCGATCCTCACCGAAGCAGCCCTGTCTTTCCTTGGTCTTGGCGACCCCAACCGGGTCACCTGGGGTGGCATGATCGCGGAAGGTCGCGCTGTCTTGCGCACCGCGCCGTTCCTCTCGATCGTCCCGGGCATTGCGCTGGTGCTGACGGTGCTCGGCGTCTATCTCGCCGGCGAAGGCATCGTCGAGACGACGGCCGTGCGGAGGGGCCTGTCGTGACGGTACTGGCGTCGATCCGAGATCTGACGGTGACCTACCGCCGTGATGGCAGCGAGGTCGCCGCGCTGAAGAATATTATTCTCGATATCCAGCCAGGCGAACGGCTGGCCATCATCGGTGAAAGCGGTTCGGGCAAGAGCACGCTGGCGCTGGCGATCGCGGGATTGTTGCCGGCGAGCGCCAGGATTGAGGGGAGTATCGACTGGTTCATGCGATCACCGCCAACGTTGGGGGCCAAGGCACCCCCCTCCGGCAGGATAGAGGGGGGTGGGAAGGATCGCCTATCTCTCAACCGTCACAATCAAGCCTCCCTTGGCGGCCGCGACATCGGCTTCGTCTTCCAGGATCCGTCCGCCAGCCTCGATCCGGTAATGGCAGTCGGCAAACAAATCGCCGAAGTCGCGCGCACGCATCTCGGCCTCACATGGGCCCAGGCATATGCCAAAGCCAAAACCCTTCTCGAACGCGTCCGCTTGCCCGACCCCGACTCCGCCCTGCACGCCTTCCCGCATCAGCTTTCCGGCGGCCAGAAGCAGCGCGTGGCGATTGCCGCCGCGATTGCCGCCGGGCCGAAACTGCTGATCGCCGACGAGGCGACCAGTGCGCTCGACACCATCGTGCAGGCCGAGATCGTCGCTTTGATTCGGCGGCTTGTGGCCGAGGACGGCATGACGCTGCTGTTCATCAGCCATGACATTGCGCTCGCCGCCGAGCTTGCCGAACGCATCGCCGTGTTCCGCCACGGCCAGTTGGTGGAGTTTGGCAAGACCGAGCAGATTGTCGAAGCCCCGACGCAAGCTTACACTCGCGCGCTGCTCGACGCCCATATCGGCCTCGACGCCGAGCCGCTGCTGCACCGAAGCAGGCTGAATGCATGAGCCTGCTGAGAGTATCCAATCTCACCAAACGCTATAGTCGCGGCGGCAAGACCCTTGCTGCGGTGGATGATATCTCCTTTCATATCGAGCCCGGCGAAACGCTGGCGCTGGCAGGCCCTTCCGGCAGCGGCAAGTCGACTATCGCGCGATTGGTGCTGCGCCTGATCGAGCCGGATGGCGGACGCATTGAATTCGAAGGCGGTGATTTCCTGGCTCTGGGCGGCTCGGCGCTTCGAGCCCGTCGCGCGCGACTGCAAATGGTGTTCCAGGATCCGCTGGCCGCCTTCAACCCGCGCGCCACGGTGGCGCGCGTCCTCGATGACCCCTTGCGCATTCATGGCGTCGCCCCGCGCACGGAGCGCCCGCGCCGCATCGCCGCCTTGCTGGAGCGGGTCGGCCTGGCGGCCGATCTCGCGCCCCGCGCAATCCATGAAATCTCCGGCGGTCAGCGGCAGCGTGTGGCGATTGCCCGCGCCATCGCCACCAAGCCGTCGCTGATCGTGCTTGACGAAGCGGTGTCGGCGCTCGATGTCTCGGTGCGCGGCCAGATCCTCGATCTCCTGCTGGACCTGCAGCGCGAGGAACGGATCGCCTATCTCTTCATTTCGCATGATCTTGGCGTCGTCCGGGCGGTCGCCCACCGCGTCATCCTTCTCGATGCCGGGCGGATTGCCGAGAGCGGCGATGCCCGAACCGTCATCGACGCGCCGCGATCGGCCATCGGCAAGGCACTGGTGGCGGCTGCGCCCAGATTGAACAGAAACAGACCATGATCCGCTCTTCGAACAAGATCACACCGACAGGACGGCCTACCCTCCAACCATCAACCTGACGACCTCGTCATGGTTGGTCTCGGAAATCTTGCGCTCGCCGGCCTGGACGCCGCGGCGCAGCACGACGATGCGGTCCGAGACCGCGAAGATATCCTGCAGATTGTGCGAGATGAAGATCACGCCGCGTCCTTGCGCCTTGAGCTGGTGGATGAGCGAGATCACCTTGCGCTGTTCCGGCACGCCAAGTGCCGCGGTCGGTTCGTCCATGATGAGGATCTGCGCATCCCAGTAGACGGCGCGGCCGATGGCGACGGCCTGGCGCTGGCCGCCGGAGAAATTGCTGACCGGGGCGTTCATCCGGCTGACGTGGAAATCCAGCCGCTTCATCGTCTCCCTGGCCGCCTCGGCCATGGCCTTGCGGTCGAGCACCGGCAGGAAGCCGAAAGCCTTGCGCATCGGTTCGCGGCCAAGGAAAATGTTGGCGCCGATCGACAGATTGTCGGCGAGAGCCAGATCCTGGTAGATCGTCTCGATGCCTTTTTCGCGCGCCTCCTGCGGCGTCGCGAATGCCACCGGCTGGCCACCGAGCATTATTTCGCCGCCTGTCGGCTGGAACACGCCCGAGATCGCCTTGATCAGCGTCGTCTTGCCTGCGCCATTATCGCCGGCCAGCGCCACCACTTCGCCTGGCCGCACGGCCATGGAGAAATCGTTGAGCGCGCGCACGGCGCCGAAATGCTTGGACAGGTTGCGGACCTCGAGCAAGGGGGTGTTTTGGTCGGTGCTATTCATCCTGGCGGCCTCCACTGAACCGGCGCTGCGCCTGGTCTATGAGCACGGAAATGATGATGACGACGCCGACGGCGATGAACTGCCAGAACGGCTCGACATTGACGAAGACCAGCCCGTACTGGATGACCGCGATCACCAGCGCGCCGGCGACCGTGCCCAGGATCGTGCCGGAGCCACCGAACAGGCTGGCGCCGCCGATGACGACCGCCGCGACGCTGTCGAGCAGCAGCGGCTCGCCGGCTTGTGCCGCACCGGCCGTGAAGCGCGCCGCGTAGAGCGCCCCGCCAAGGCCGGCGCACATCGCCGACAGCACATAGAGCCGCAATATATGGCCCCGGATATCGATGCCGGCGCGCCGCGCCGCCTGCACATTGGCGCCGATGGCATAATTGTGCTGGCCGAACCGTGTCTGGCTAAGCAGATAATGCATCACGATGACGAACACGGCAGCGATCATGACCAGATAGGGCACGCCGTAGAACTTGCCATTGCCGAGCAGCGCGAACCAGGAATTCTGAACCGGCACCGTCGTGCCGCCGGCAAGCAGGAAGGCAACGCCGCGCGCGACGCCGAACATGCCGAGCGTGCCGATGAACGGCGGCACCCTGAGGCGCGAGATCAGCAGGCCATTGATGATGCCGGGCAAGCCGGCGACGATCACCGCGGCGAGGATGCCCGCCAGCATGGCCAGCGGCAAGGGAATGGCGGCGCCCGCCATATTGGTGGCATGCGCGGCAACGACGGCGGCAAGCCCCATGATGAACCCCAGCGACAGATCGATGCCGCCCGAAATGATGACGAAGGTCTGTCCGGTCGCAAGCAGCAGCGGCGCTATGGCAAAGATCGCGATGGATTGCAGGTTGAACGGGTTGAGCACGAACGTCGCGCCGAAGGCGAACCTCGACCATACCTCGAAACAGATGATCAGACCGGCGAGGAACAACCAGGCGCGCCCTTCGGCGATGCGCCCGATCAGGGTCCTGGCCGGATCGCCATGATCGGCCTGGGGGGCGACATGCTTCTCGGCCGACTGGGCTGGTGATGTCGAGGTCATGAATACTCCGCGGCGCGGCTGCGTTCAAACAGGCCCCGCCTTTGGGAGCCGGCACGAGCTCCCCCCGGCGGACCGGGAGGAGCCAAGCTCGTCTTGACCTACTCGGAGTAGAGGTACTTCGAGATGTTCGGGTCGGCGATGTTGGACTTGTCCATGATCGTGAAGCCGGTGCCGATCGTAACCGGGATTGAATGGCCGGTCAGGTGGGCATAGGCCGAGACGACGCCGAAGTAGCCGATCTCGGCGGGATGCTGGGCGATCGCCACGTCCACCAGGCCGGTGTTGATGTTGTCGACGATGCTGGTCGGTGCATCGAAGGCAACGACCCTGACGGTGCCGCTCTGCCCGGCCTGCTTGACGCCGTTGGCCGCACCCAGCGCGGAGAACAGATTGGCGCCGAACACGCCGACCAGATCGGGATTGCGCGCGAAGACGGCCTGCAGCTGCGAGGCCGCCTTGTTGGCGTCGTCGTCATTGAATTGGGTCTCCAGCACGGTGATGCCCGTATGCTTGGCCATTTCCTTCTTGAAGCCTTCTTCGCGCTGGTCGGTGGTCGAGATGCCGGGCTTGACGTTCGACACATAGACCTTGCCCTTGTCGCCGACGGCGGTGGCAAGCGCACGCGCGGCGATCTCGCCGCCCAGAACATTGTCGGAAGCAATGTAGGCCAGCGGGAAATCGGCATCGCCAGCACCCGTCTGGTAGACGCCGCTGCCGATGAAAGTATCGACTGTTATGACCGGAATGCCGGCGTCGTTGGCCTTGCGCAGCGGCTCGACCAGCTGGACCTTGTCGGTCGGCGCGATCAGGATCGCATCCGGCTTCTTGGCGATGACCGCGTCGAGCACCGGCACCTGGGTGACCGGGTTGAAGTCCGGAGCGCCCTGGAAGACCAGGTTCACGCCGAGCGCGTCGGCGGCCGCTTGGGCACCCTTGCGCATGGTGATGTAAAAGCCATCGGTCGTGAGGCCCGGAATGAGCGCAATGGTGTATTTTTTGTCCTGCGCCTGCGCGGGCGCCATCAGCACCGTTGCGCTGACGGCAAGCGCCGCGAGCGCGGCAACGATCTTCTTCATGACATCCTCCTCATTGTTGGCAGTTCTGCCGTTTTCGGTGACATTGGAATGGCCGTTATCCGCTCAGAGGCAGGATGCCGACGGCCGGAACGCCTGTTTGCCTTTCGCGGGCAGCTCCTCCCAAGCGCCCTCCAGTCTAAATATCAGCCGGCCGAGCCGACCGCACAATCCCGTGCTCACTTTCCTCGCCTCCGCGAGGTCAGGGAACCATCGCGCCCGGCATCCTGCACGACGGATCGGCAATTTGTAACACTTTGCAGAAATAAATTGCAACTCGGTTTTTCCGCGACTGCAACGCCGGCTTTCCAGACGCCTTCTGACTGCTCCTCCGAGCCCCGGGCGAACTATCGTCCCGACTTCCCCGGCGACACAATCGATTTCGCAGCGGCTTCTCTCCGCACCGACAGCGCCGCATCAGTCCGCATATCTGCCGCTATCGCGTTGCAAGAACCGCGAGGATGGCCTGAGCCGTCTTGGTATCCGTCACCAGCGTGTTGATGAGCCCGGAACGAACGGCGCCGATGATGGCCGTCGCCTTCTCCGGCGAGGCTGCGACGCCGATCACCAGGGGCACGGCGCGAAGCTGCGCCGGCGACATGGCGATCATCCGGCTCTCCCCTTCCCAGGCGATCAGGGCGCCTTCCGCATCGAAATAATGGCGAAGGACGTCGCCAGCCGCATGGACCAGCGCCTGCTCGGTCGGCGTGGCGGCACTCGCCTCGGGTGGGTTGATGGCGTGCGGCAGGCCAATGCCGACGATCGCAACGTCGGTCCTGTCCCACAGCGCGACGGCATCGCGGATGGTGGCGTCTCCAAGGAAGACGTCACGCAGCTCGCTGGACGGCAGATAGGGCGCATGGATAAAGTGCGGTGTCCCGCCAAACTCTTCGGCGGCGAGCCGCACGAATTCATTGACCTGGAAATGCGCCGCGTGCTGCTGCATGCCGCCAGTCGCGGCCACAGTCAGCACGCCCGGCATGCGCGGCAGGCCGGCTCGAATGACCTCGCGCACGGCGCGTCCCCAGCCGATGGCGACCACGGAGCCGGCCACCAGTTGCGCCTGCCTGAGCAAAGCGCCAAGCGGGGCGGAAAGCGCCGTCAGCGCACCCGCTGCCGGCGTTTCGACAACGGCGGCGTCCCGCAATTTCAATCCGTCGACAAGTTGCCTGGTAATATCCTCCGGCGTCGCCAGGTCGATCACCTCGATGCGCACGATCCCTTCGGCCCGCGCCCGCTGCAGCAGGCGCGAAATCGTCGCGGTGGAGACACCGAGCTGCCGCGCTATATCGACCTGCGACATCTCCTCCACATAGTGCAACTTGGCAACCGTGTGCAGCATGGTGCGCGATGCGGTCGCGTCCTGGGCGGAGGGACCAGACAGCTTGCAATTCCTTTCAGAAACGTGTTACACACGTATACGCCGATGCGAGTTATCGCGCAAATCCGGTGAACTCGCAACTTGAGGCATACCAGGCCAAACGCCGGTTGGGCTGCTTATCCCAGCAGCCGGCGATGTATCAGGCGGCAAACTCTTCCTGCCGGCAGGCGGGCAAACTGACCATTTGTTACCACGGGATCAGCGCCTCGGCGCGCCAACATCGGACAGAAGAAAACCATGACCAGGATGACCACCGCGGAACTGCGCGGCTACCAGCAGATATGCGGCAAGGACGGAGCCATGGTGGCCATCGCTTGCGATCAGCGCGGCGGCATGCGCACCTTGTTGGCGTCGGACCCCGAGGACCAGGCCAGAATCACCAACGACATGCTCGGCGACACCAAGGCCGACATCACGCGCTACCTCGCAAGTGCGGCGTCCTGCGTGCTGCTCGACCCGCTCTGCGCGGTGCCGAGAGTTGTCGACGACGGCGTACTGAACCGTGACACCGCGCTGCTCATCGGCCTCGACGCGTCCGGTTTCGACGTTTCGCCGGAGGGCTATCGCCTGTCGCGGCTGGTCCCCGGCATTGACGCGAGGCGCGTGCGCGAACTCGGCGGCACGGGCGGCAAGATCATGGTGTATCTCAGGGCCGACAAGCCTGAAGCCAACGAACACAACATCGCCATCCTGCGCCAATGCATCACCGACTTCGGCAAAGAGGACCTGCTGCTCGTCGTCGAATTCCTGACCTATCAGCTTGAAGGTGAAAGCCCCGAGGACTATGCGGCCAAGACGCCCTGGCTGGTCGAGGAGGGTACGAGGATTTCGCTGGAATGCGGCGCGAAGGTGCTGAAGCTTCCCTACCCCGGAACACCGGAAGCCTGCGCCAACATTACAAAAATGGCCGGCGAAGTGCCGTGGGCCGTGCTTTCGGCTGGCGTCAACCACGCCACCTTTCTCGGCCAGGTCGAGATCGCCATGCAAAACGGCGCCTCCGGTGTGATCGCCGGCCGTTCACTGTGGAAGGACTGCATCTCGCTCGACCGTGACATTCAGCGCGACAGGCTTAAGACCATCGCGGTGCCGCGGCTGCGAGAGATTCAGGCGGTGATCGGGCACTATCGGCGGAAGGCTGCCGCCTGATATCCACGTTTGAGCGCCGTCACGTGCAGGACGTCATGCCACAAAAGTCGATGGCCATAGGGATCGATATCGGCGGCACCAATTTGCGTGCCGCCCGCATCTCGTGCACCGGTGAATTCCTCGAACGCCTTTCTGAAAAGAGCGCGCCTGACCCGGAGCTGGTGCTTGGCCGCATCGCCGACATGGTGCGCCTTCTCGATGCGCCTGATGTGGCGGCCATCGGCGTCGGCGTCCCTGGCCGCGTCGACGCACGGCGCGGCGCGGTCCTGTCGGGAGGCTATGTCAACCTCGCTTCGGTCGCACTCGCGCAGCGGCTGGAAAGCATGACCGGCAAGCCTGTCATCGTCGACAATGACTGCAACATGGCACTGGCCGCCGAGATGGCGCTTGGCGCCGGCCAAGGCCACGACAACATCGCCATGTTCACCATCGGCACCGGCATTGGCGGCGCCGTCGTCCAGAACCGACGGATCATGCGCGGCCGGGCAACAGCGGGGCAACTGGGGCACATCACCGTCGATGTCAACGGCGAACTCTGCGCTTGCGGGCGGCGCGGCTGTGTCGAAACCACCAGTTCGGGTACGGCGCTCGGCCGTCACATAGCGCGGGCTGACCTTGGTCCCGAGGTTTCGGTCGACCAACTCTTTGCCCGCGATGCCGCCGGCGACATCCAGGCGCGAGGCATATTGGAAGCCTGGGCGAGGCCACTGCGCGCGGCCATCGATACCACCGTTGCCGTGTTCGACCCCGACCTCGTCCTGCTTGGCGGCGGTCTTGGCCGGGCGGCACACAGAGCGCTTGGCCACGCGCCGGCGCTGGCGCCGTGGTACCAATGCCCGGTGGCGCCGGCGCAGCTCGGCGACGACGCCGGAGTGATCGGCGCCGGTCTCCAGGCGCTTTCGGCACCGACATCGACATCGCTTTCCGTTCAGCACGGCCGCGCCAGACGCGCCGTGCTCGTCAACGGCATCCCGGCCAGCGGCAAGAGCACGGTGTCACGCGGCATCGCAGATCGCTTGGGATGGCCGCTGCTCGCGCTCGATACGGTCAAGAACCCGTTCCTCGAAGTGCTCGGCGGCGGCGACCGCGAATTCAACCGCACGCTGGGCCGCGCCAGCTACCAGGCAATCTGGTCGCTCGTCGGCGACGCCCCGGCCGGCAGCACCTTCATCGTCGATGCCTGGTTCGGCTTCCAGCCGCGGCAAGTGCTCGAGGATCATCTGCGCAACGCCGGCGTCGAACACACGGTCGAGATCTGGTGCCACGCGCCGGGCGAAGTTCTGGCCGAACGCTACGGCGCCCGGCTCGGTCAGCGCCTCCCGGGTCATCCCGGCGCTGCCTATATCCCCGAATTGATCGAGTTGGCCAGGCGCGCCGAACCGCTGCGGCGCGGGCCGCTGTTCGACGTCGACACGACGCAGCCGATCGACTTCGAGGCCATCGCCGCATGGCTCCGCGCGACCCTGGCCGGCGACGCGTCGGTCCTTTCAATCAATAACCGACGGTGAAGCGCTGCCTGACATGCGTCGGCTTCTCGATTTCGTCGACCATGGCGATGGCATAGTCCTCGAACGAGATGCTGCTACCCTTATCCGAGGCGAGAAGCGTGTCCTTGCCGACGCGGAACTTGCCGGTGCGCTCACCTGGGACGAACATCGCGGACGGCGACAGGAACGTCCAGTCGAGGTCGCTGACTGTCTTCAACTTGTCCAGGAAGTCGGCGCCCTTCTGTGCCTCGGCCTTGTAGATCGCAGGAAATTCAGCGGTATCGACCAGACGCTTGCGGGGCGCGACTTCGAGACTGCCCGCGCCGCCCACGACGAGATAGCGCTTCACGCCCGAGGCACGCACCGCGGCGATCAGCGTGTCGGGGTCGCTATCCATGAAATGCACCGCGCTGATCACCGCATCATGGTCGCGGATCAACTCGGCAAGGCCTTCCTTATCGAAGACATCGCCCTTCTTGGCGGTCACGCCGGGCAGCGCGGCAATTTTTTCAGGGCTGCGGGCGATACCGGTGACCGTGTGGCCACGATCGGAGAGTTCCTTGAGTATGCGCGAGCCGACAGCGCCGGATGCACCGATGAGAGCGACGTTTGCCATGTTCTTTTCCAGTCCTTGTTGGAGGTCAGTTGGGGGTCACGCCGCCGCTATATGGGCGACAAGATTGTCAAAGCTGCCGAACAGCGCGTTCGAACCGATGAGCCGAGGCGCTTCGTTGCGGATGACCGCCAGCGAAGGCACGCCGTTGGCATGCAAGCGCTGGAACAGCGCGCGGCCACGATTGACCAGGTCGAGGTGCGCCGTCAGCAAGGTTTCGGTCGGGCTCTTCAGGATCGCGGCGGCATCCATCATGCCAGCGCCGGCGAGCACGGCAGCCACGCCTTCCACAGTTACGATATCGCGACCGTCGACATAGCGCGCACGTTGGATTGCCTTGAGCGCGGTCAACCGGCGGCTCGGGTCTTCCAGGCCGGCGGCGCTGATGGCGAGGGTCGCGGCATGCGAGTCCAGCAAGGTGCCACGGATGCCGAGGACATTGTGCTGATAGGGCTGCGTGAACGCTTGTCCGGTCAGACGCTCGATACGCCGGTCGTTCGCCCAGGCGTGAGCGGCAAAACCTTCATCCATCGGCCTCGCGCCCGCTCCCGAAAACTGACCAGTCGGCAGCAATTCGACGCGCACGCCGCTGGCAGCCAATTTGTCCAGCATCGGGGCGGCGCCGTAGCACCAGCCGCAGAGCGGATCGAAAAGATAAAACACATCCGAATTGCTCATGATTGCCTGATATCCCTTGGCGCGGCGTGCAGCGGTCTGGATTGCCAAAATCTGTTGCTCCTATGTGGCAGACAACGATCTTGCGATAAACGCCATCCAATAATATAGATTGTCTGACCAATTCATACAAAGCGATCGCCGTGGCTGACCTGCTGAACCTCAATCGACTCGTCTACTTCACCACCGTGATGGAGACCGGCTCCTTCACATCGGCGGCCGACCGGCTTGGCGTCGCCAAAGCCGTGGTCAGCCATCAGATCGGCAAGCTCGAGGAGGAGTTGGGCGCGACACTCATGCGACGAACAACGCGGCGTGTCGCGCCGACCGAAGAGGGACGCCTCTTCTATGATCGTGCGATGATAATCCTGCGGGAAGCGGAGGCCGCCTATGGCGAGATTTCGCGCGCGGCCGTCGAACCGGCTGGAATGTTGAGACTGACGGCGCCGCTCGACTACGGCACGAAGGTGGTTGCACGGGTCATCGCCGCCTATCTGAGAACTTATCCGCATATGCGCGTCGAGGTGATCTTCGACGACGCGGTAAGCAATCTGGTCGACGAGCAGATCGACCTCGGCATCCGCGTCGGCTGGCTTGCTGATTCCTCCAACCAGGCGCGGCGCCTGGGCACGATACGGCAGATCGTGGTGGCAAGTCCTGCGTTCGCCGCAAACCTGCCGCAGGGCGTGAGCCCGCGGCAGGCGCGGTCGCTGGCCTGGGTCGGAAACGCCCAGCTTCGCTGCGTCGGCCAATGGCTGTTTTCCAGGGATGGCGACAAGGTGCTGACCGAACTCAACCCGGTCATCACATGCGACAAGAGCCCAGCTGCCCATGCCTGCGTGCTTGCCGGCATAGGGCTGGGTGTGTTTCCCGACTACAGCGTCAGCGACGACATCGCCGAGGGGCGGCTGGTGCCGGTCTTTGCCGACTGGGCCTTGCCCACCGGCGGCATCCACGCCGTCTTTCCGCCGGCAAGGTTCAGGCCCGCCAAGGTGCGCGCGTTCGTGGACCTGCTCGCCGCCGCCGAGAGAAAGCGATCGCGCGGCAGTGCCGTGGCGTGAATGTAACCGCGGCAGAAGGTCGGTAATGGCTTACATAAAGCGGTTCTACCGCACCCAAAACAAGACATCCGCAGCATTATGAGATCGGAACGCGAACGGCCCGCCGGCATAGAGCCAGGCGGGCCGTTTTGTTTGGTTGCGGGGACAGGATTTGAACCTGTGACCTTCAGGTTATGAGCCTGACGAGCTACCGGGCTGCTCCACCCCGCGTCACCACCATGATCGCCTTGTGGCGATTGCGGTATTTGCGATCGCCGTTTTATTTGGCGATTGCGGTATTCTGTCTCCACCAAATGAAAGGGCCGCTTAGAGCGGCCCGGGATCCCTTGGCGGGCCTTTATGCATGTTGCCCAAAAGTGTTAGCGGTTTGGGGCAACGACATGCATCGAACGAAGTGCAGAGAAGATTTCACGGTCATCCGATTGGATGAGAGTTTGAACGTGCGTTTTGCAGACCTGGCAGCGACCTACTCTCCCGCGTCTTGAGACGAAGTACCATCAGCGCTGGAGCGTTTCACGGCCGAGTTCGGAATGGGATCGGGTGCAGCCGCTCCGCCATAACCACCAGGTCGGCAAAACGCACGTTATTCGAGAAGCTGGGTTAGGGATTAGGCAGTAGGGAATGGTGAGTAGGGGATACCTGCTCGCCATCCGACCGTGCCGTTGCCCGTCTTTCCGCGCCAAGGCGATGCTTTGCAGGTTGCTTCGGGCAAAGCCCGCAAGCGCGACTGCGCGTCGCCGGTCGTCCGGCGCCCTCGCGGAGCATAGGCCCGTAAGGGCCGC